>NZ_JBAIYV010000051.1:0-205205 GCF_036763075.1 Desulfotomaculum sp. 1211_IL3151
CGTTACTCACCCGTCCGCCACTAAGTATAAAATTCGCAAGCTTCCTTTTATACTCCGTTCGACTTGCATGTGTTAGGCACGCCGCCAGCGTTCGTCCTGAGCCAGGATCAAACTCTCCGTAAAATATCTTGCAATATCTTAAAGAGTTTTTGGCTCTTTTTATCCTAGATTTACTCGCTAGCGTCTTCTTGCCCCCTTTAGGGGGTTATAACGCTTGACGAGGATGTTTTTTGTGGTCGTCTTAGTTTCATCTTAACGATGACTTTTGACTTGACCTGTTTTTCATCCATCATCTGCTGTTTAGTTTTCAAAGACCGGTTTGTCGCCCTTGCGACGTTTTTAATATTACCACTTTTGTCTACTTTTATCAAGTGGTATTTTTTTTAATCACCTTGCGGCGACATTTGTTATGTTATCATATGTGTATACTGAATGCAAGTACCTTTTGTTGTTTTTTTATAAAATAAAACAAGAAATATTAGTAATTTTTATGACTTATTCAACAACAACTCCTGGCAACATTCTTGAATAAGTTGGGCTAAGCCCTTCGGGCAACCAAAAAAGAAAGTGTCGCTTGCTATACGACACTTTTCTAATCTCAATTATCTTCGCAAAATGTTATCGTTATACACAACAATCGGTTCGTTGTTGCCATATCGTTGATATACTTCACATTCTTTGCATCTTCGTACATCGTTACCTTTTTCGCCCTTACAATAGGTTCCTTTAATATTCCAACAGGGGTAGTTCGGGTATTTGCTTACATTACACTGATCTGGGTCCCTTCCTTCCTCCCGGCAATGCATAAGATCGGAACAGTGGTCTTTTTCTTCCCAGTAATTAATCTGTCTCTCCTTGTTAATCTTAAAGTGTGAAACAAGTTCGTTAAATTCTTGAGCCATTTTGGATAGGCTAATGGAAGATTGAGCAATTTGCTCCACCGCAGAATTGACTTGATCCGTTGATTGTGCCAATTCCTGGGTGGCATCGCTGGTTTGTTCAGTGGCCACAGATATTTCTGAAATGTACTGACTGCTGTTAACTACCTTTTCTACAATTTCTTGAAGGGAATGACCGGCCTTTTCCACCACTATAACACCCTCATTCACTTCCTTTGCTCCAATACCCATGGAACTCACTGCCTGTTCTATATCCCGACGAATTTCTCCAACAATATATGAAATCTCTTTGGCTGCTGTGGCAGATTTTTCAGCCAGCTTGCGTACTTCTTCGGCCACCACAGCAAAACCTCTGCCATGTTCACCTGCCCTGGCCGCTTCAATAGCTGCATTCAGGGCTAATAAATTGGTTTGATCTGCTATTCCTGTAATTGCCTCAATAATCTGCCCAATGCGTTTCGATTGTTCGGAAAGCTTACTCATCACAAGGGTACTTTCATTGACAGTAGAACTGATGCTTTGCATCTTATGAACAACCTCTTGTACCGAGCGTCCACCCTCCCGAGCTACCAGTTCCGCTTCTTTAGAGACAGCGGATGCTCCGGTAGCATTGGCTGCTTGATTCTCGGCAGTGGCCGCCAATTCTGTGGTAAGACCAGCTATGCCATTAACATTGGCACTGACCTCTTGGCTGGCTGCTGACATTTCCTGACTATGGGCCGCCAGTGTCATACTGTCAGTGATAATTTGCCCAAGAACTTGCTGCAGTTTTTGTTCCATTTTAGCAAAGGCCCTGGCTAAATTACCTATTTCGTCTGCACGATTCAGGTTGTCTATCTCTTGGGTTAAATCCCCATCAGCCAATCCATTAGCACTTGTTATCAATTTTTGCAAGGTTATCGTAATATTACGACTAACCAACCAACTGATTAAGAGTCCTAAAACAACGGCTAGAATGGTAAAAATGATCCCATATTGGGTGGCTTTTTTTCCAGCCAAAAGTACCACTGCTTGTTGTTCGCTGACTTCCCTCTGTCTATCCTCTACAAATTTACTTATGTCTGCTTCAATTTTTTCACTTAGGGGGACTATTTTTTCAAGAAAAATCTGTTTTGCTAACTCGCTATTTCCTTCTTCAACAGAAGAAAATATCTCCTTTTTGACAGTGTCTGTCAAGGCTATTTGGTTATTTTGTACGGTTAATAAAAAATCTTTGATCTCTTGCCTCTTTGTATTTTCAATAAATGCCTCTAATCTTGCCGTGGTCTCACTATTCATCTCATTAAAATGATTAGCCTGCTCTGGTTGACCGAACAATAGGTACTCTTTCAATGCTGAATTCTGACGTTCAGCCGATTCCTTAAGCTGCAATCCTTGAATGGCCCGAGTTGTCCACCACTGCTCTTGTTCCACACTTTTATTTAACTCCGCCAATTTTTGATATACCAAGACCTGTGAAACAAAACCTAAAAAGACCACCGCCAAAACTGCTGCTAAAATCTTTTGGCCTATTTTTATGGTAACCACACCCTTCTTATATGAAACATTTTACATAACAAGTATACAATAGTCCTATAAAAAGTAAAACTATGGTACTATTAAAATAGTATTAAATTTTAATTTCGTTTTTTGGAGGTGCTATCCATGTCTTCGGAAGATCGAGATGTAATCTACCGCCCTCCCAGTGAGGCAAAGAGTTTTATACTCCGTATTACAAGGGGTTGTTCCCATAATAAATGTACCTTTTGTGCCATGTACCGCAATGTTCCTTTTCAAATCCGGTCAATGGAGAAGATTGAAAGGGAAATTACACAAATGGCTAAATTCTACCCCGAGTTACGGCGAGTTTTTTTAGCAGATGGTAATGCCCTGGTTTTAGGCACAGATAAGTTACTTGCGATTATGGAAAGGCTGCATGCTGCATTTCCAATGCTCACACGCATTACCTGTTATGGTGCACCAAAGGATATATTACGTAAAACCCCGGCTGAATTGGCAGCACTTCAAAGTGCTGGCTTAAAAATAGTCTACCTTGGTATAGAAAGCGGTGATGACGGGGTACTGACTGAAATTAACAAGGGTGTTACTGCCAATGAGATGATTACAGCGGGGCAAAAGGTGCTGGCTGCTGGCATCAAGCTCTCCGCCATGGTAATCCTGGGATTAGGCGGGATGCAGTATACCCATAGCCATGCGGTAAATACGGCCCGGGTGATTAATGCCATCAGCCCGACCATGCTGGGAGTACTGTCATTAGCCATTTTTGATGGAACCCCTCTTAAAGAAGCAGTGGATCAGGGAAAATTTGTGCCCCTTAGCACCAGGGAAGGCATGCTGGAACTTAAGGAAATGCTGGAACATATTGATGTGCAACAGCCTTGCATTTTTCGCTGCAACCATGTTTCAAACTTCTTGCCCTTAAAGGGAATTCTAAATCGAGATAAGCCCCAGCTTTTAGCCGATGTTCAGGAGGTATTGGAATATCTCAAAGATTCAAGATATAATCAGCAAATCTTTAATCCCAAGAGTTTTTAAAGAAACAAAAACACCTGACAACCACTTTGCGTTGCCAGGTGTTTTTAGCTTATTCTTTTACATAGCAAGCGACAATTTCACCATAATACATAACATGATAATCGTTTTTAAGATAGGCTAGTTTTTTTATGCCGGGGTCCACCAGGGCTGGTTCCATTACCTGGCGATAAACAAGCTTGCACTCATAATGCAGGTCACAGTCCCCGATGATCGGTGTACGCACAATTTTTCCAGGTTCCAGGGTCAGGTTGCTCTCTTTAATTTTATCCATATCCCGGCCAGATTTCGTACCGCAAAGGGCTAAAGCCTTTTTCAGGTCTTTATTTATAGGTATGCTTACGGTAAACTCTTTGGCATGTTCAATCAATTGATAGGTATATCGTGAGGGACGAACCATGACAATAAAGACCGGCTTCTGCCACATAAATCCGATCGAACCCCAACCGATGGTCATGGTATTAACCCTATCTTGGTCGTCTTTTACCGTCAAAAAAGCACCCTTTGGCAGCTGCTCCAGCAGCTCTTTTAAATAGTCGTTATACTTTACATCCTCTTTCATTAAAAGACCTCCCTTTTGCATTTCTTAAATCTGAACGGGTATGTACCCCTTTAACCTAACGGAGTTTAGGGTTGCCTCACAGTCTAAAGCGTACACCTCAACTCCTTTTGCCGCTGCTTGACAAAGGGATTGGCTAAAAACCGGGTCTGTGACTTCATTCGGTTTAAATATAGTAGCATCATTTCTTTGTATGACAAAAATAACAGCAGCTCTGTATCCATCCGCCACTGCTTTAATCAATTCAAGAAGGTGTTTTGAACCTCTCTCTGAAGGAGCATCTGGGAATTTTGCCACCCCATGATCCACCAGTGTTACTGATTTAATTTCGATAAAGCAACGATTAACTCCTCTTTTTAAATAAAGATCAAAGCGACTTTCTCCGTAGCCTACTTCTTTTTTTATTTCCTCATACTGAAAAAGTTCTTGCAACGCCCCTTCAGACAGTGCTTTGTACATGAGTCTATTGGGCAGCAAAGAATCCACCGAAACCAATGTCTTATTGTACCTTGCCAGGTGAATCCTATATTGTGTTTTTCTGCCTGCCGGCATGGGGGCTACATAAACAGAATTGCCCGGAAAAAGAAGCTCCCTCATTCTGCCGGAACTAGGTACATGGGCCGGGCTGATTTGCCCCGCCACTTGTACCATCCCTACGAAACGATTCTTTCTCTCCACGAAGACTGACTCTACCAGCTCGGGTAAGTCAATAAACGGTGCCTCAGCATGGTTACTCAGACCATTCAAATTCCCAATCCCCAATACGAACGATATCGCCTTCCTTGACCCCGGCATCTACAAGTCCTTGCTCCAAACCCATTACTTTCATGATTCTTTGCAGGCGCTCTAAGGACTGATCCTCTTCCAGATAGGTCATCGACACGTGGCGTTCGATTTCTTTACCGGTAACACGCCAATTGCCATCCATGTCCCGCTTGATCTGAAAGCGATCCTCCGGCTCAAACAGGGCCGGGTCTTCATCTGGTTGCTCCGGCTCAATTTTGGGTAGTTCAGCTAATAGCTGGGCCACTCGCTGGACAACTTTATCCAGACCCTGATTGGTGGCAGCAGAAATTGGGTAAATTTCATATTGCTGGCCATAGGCTTCCTGTAAACGAACGAGGTTTTCCTCTGCCTCAGGAGTTATATCCATTTTATTGGCTGCAATAATCTGTGGTCTAGTAATTAAACGAGAATCATAGTGCTCTAATTCACTGTTAATTATCCGAATATCTTCAACGGGGTCCCTGCCTTCGGTCCCGGCAGTATCCACCACATGGATCAATAGGCGGGTCCTCTCTGTGTGACGTAAAAATTCATGACCTAAACCGACTCCCTGAGAAGCCCCCTCAATTAAACCCGGTATATCTGCCACCACAAAACTTCCTGCTTCCCCAGCAGAAACAACACCAAGGTTAGGGACCAGGGTTGTAAAGGGATAATCAGCAATTTTAGGTTTAGCCGCTGATACCATCGAAATAAAAGTAGATTTGCCGGCATTGGGAAAACCAATGAGTCCAACGTCAGCAATTAATTTAAGTTCGAGTTCCAACCACAATTCTGTTCCTGGTTCACCTTTTTCAGCAATACGTGGTGCCTTGTTGGTGCCAGAGGAAAAATGAACATTGCCGCGACCTCCACGTCCACCTTTGGCTATCACAACTTGCTCACCGTTTTCCACCAGGTCTGCCAGTAACCTGCCCGTATCTGCATCACGGACCACCGTGCCAGTAGGTACCCTAACAAGTAAAGTCTCCCCACTGGAGCCATTCATATTTTTCCCCATACCATGGCTGCCACGTTCAGCCTTAAAGTGCCTCTTGTAGCGGAAATCCTGTAATGTATTAAGCCCCTCATCGGCTATAAAAATTATATCTCCACCACGGCCGCCATCGCCGCCCCAGGGACCGCCAAAGGGCACATATTTTTCACGACGCATGGCTATACAGCCATTACCGCCGTCCCCACCTTTGACATAAATTTTCGCTCTGTCAAAAAACATTATTGTTCATCACCCAATACTATTATTTACCGCTGTGGCCTTCCTAAGCCAATTTTTTGGGAAATATCATATATATTTCTACTTCTTTCTCTGTTACAGCCAATTTGGAACTGCTTTTGTAAGCCGCTAAGGCTTCAGCAAGAGCCATTTGTTCCTGGGCATCCTTCACAACCTCAGCGGGAACACCTGAAAAACCAAGTTTTATGGTAATCTTTTTTTCTCCCTCACTGATGGTTAGCTTCATTTTTCGATCATTAACTTCTGGTGGTGCCAGAAACTTTAAAGCCTGCTTTATACAACGATTCAGGGCAGATGCTACCACTTCTCCTGGAACATTTAGAGTTGCAAGATTTGTTTGTATATCATACTGAATATCGATTTGGCTTTTGTTGGCTTCATTGCTGCCGACCAATAAAACCGCTAGTATTTCAGGGGATTTAATTCGGGTAATTTTGCTATAGTTTTCATACTGTTGGCAAACCTGGTTGATATAATCCCGGACCCTGTCCCCCTTATTTAATTGAAGCAGGCCTGATATAACCTGTAAATGATTTAAAAAATCATGCCTTTGTACTTGAATAATTTCCAACAGGTTTTTTATTTCCACTCTCATACTTCCTTTCGGACTTATATCCGAGAAGCACTTCGACAAAATGGATTTATTTTCCTGCCAAACATTATATTAAAAAACTTGGCTTGCTTGCCTGTGCCCTTTAGGTTATGCCCTTAAGGGTGCGCCATAACCCTAAAGGACATAACCTAAAGGGCACGAGAGTCTTTAGACGCGGCGAAAACCTTCGTTTTTCTTGTACGATCATCATTATAAATTTTAATAAATTTTATACTTTATGATAGTGAAAAAAACCAGCCTGCTGATCAGGCTGGTTTTAGCGCAGTTAAACCTATTGAGCTACTTCTTCTGGAACAACAATGCTTACTTGTTTCTTGTCCCGACCTTTACGCTCAAATCTAACAATACCATCAACTTTAGCGAAAAGGGTATCGTCGCCACCACGTCCTACGTTATCACCGGGATAAATCTTGGTACCACGCTGTCTTACCAGAATGCTACCAGCAGGGACAAACTTACCGTCGCCTTCCTTTACCCCAAGCCGTTTAGATTCGGAGTCACGACCGTTCCGTGAACTACCCACACCTTTCTTATGAGCCATGCAGTCCCACCTCCTATCGGGGTTCAAATAAAAAATAATTAAGCTTCAATTTTTTCAACAACCACCTGAGTGAAAGGTTGACGATGACCTTTCTTACGGCGGTAATTTTTCTTGGGCTTATACTTAAAGATAATAATCTTTTGGCCTTTGCCATGACGAACAACGTTAAGAACTACCTTTGCACCTTCCACCTTGGGAGCACCAACAGTCAATTGACCATCTTTCTCCACCAGCAGAACATCGGTTAATTCAACCTTTTCGCCAGCCTCAGCATTTAGTTTCTCAATGTACAGGGTGTCACCTTCCTGAACCTTGTACTGCTTGCCGCCAGTAACCACTACTGCGTACATACCTACACCTCCCCATCCTTAGGACTCGCCATGAAGGTACCAGATGCTCTGGTTTGAAAACCTCTGCTGTGCGGTATTGTGCAGGCAATCTAGCCTACATTTAGTTATTTTATCAGATTCGTGGAAAATGTCAATGCGAATTAGCCTTCAGCCGTCAGCTTAATGGCCTTGGGCCATGTCTTTACACCAATATCGCCTTAGCATAGGTTCGATAGACTTTTACTACTTCCACCGATACTAGCTCCCCTACCATCGCCCCGCCACCTTCTACATCAATGATAAAGCCATCTAAACGTGCGATCCCATCAGCGGGGTTGGAAATGTGGAGTTCTTCCACCTTGACCTCAATAATTTCACCATTCTTCACGGGAACTGTTCGGGAGAAAATTTCATCTTGATCGGAAATTGCCTTAACCGTAACCTGTTCCAGGTGGTGAGTTGCAGAGCCTCTAATATAAAGATTTTTACCGATTTTCTGTTCCAGTTCCCGGAGAGTTGCTCCACCTGCCCCAATGAGTCGAGCAGCCACCACAGGATTTGCTTCAACCAAGATGGTATCTGCTATTGTTTGCCTTGCCAATTGATAAATTTGAGCTTTTAGTTTAATGCTAACGGTCTCTTCAGAAAGCACCTTCCCCCGACCTTCACAGTAGGGACAAAGTTTTTGAACTACCTCTGCCAGGGATGGACGTACCTTTTTTCGGGTCATTTCCACCAACCCCAGTTGGGTAATCCCTAAGATATTGGTCTTGGTTTTGTCCTTTTTGATTTGCTCTTCCAGTACGGCTAGCACTTGATTACGATGATCCTCTGCGATCATGTCAATAAAATCAACGATTATTATACCGCCAATATTTCTTAACCGAAGTTGACGGGCAATTTCCACCGCAGCATCTAAATTTGTTTTTAATACGGTATCCTCAAGGGTTGTACTGCCCACAAATTTCCCTGTGTTAACATCAATTGCTGTTAGGGCTTCGGCCTGATCGATAACCAAATAGGCACCACATTTCAACCAAACTTTCTTTTTTAGGGCTTTTTCCAGTTCAACCGTAATGCCATAATCCTCGAATATATTTTCACGTTCGTCCAAACATACCTTTAATTTTAATTTAGGATCAATCATATCTAAAATTTCTAAGGTCTTTTCATATTCACTGCGGGAATCCACCGTTAGCCGATCTACATCCTCACTAAAGATATCCCGCAGCATCCGTTGGACCAGTTCCACATCACGATGCAGTGA
Organism: Desulfotomaculum sp. 1211_IL3151; assembly: GCF_036763075.1. Lineage (NCBI taxonomy): Bacteria > Bacillati > Bacillota > Clostridia > Eubacteriales > Desulfotomaculaceae > Desulfotomaculum > Desulfotomaculum sp. 1211_IL3151. The sequence goes on from NZ_JBAIYV010000051.1 coordinate 8,761, forward strand.
ATTAGGAGCAGCACAATTTGTTGCCCGACTCTGAATTTTTCGCCAAAGTTTTGACAGAAGAACAATATCCTGCCGGAATTCCTCCTCTTCCACTCCTTCGGCCACAGTACGCACAATAACTCCCATTCCATCGGGTTTTACCCGACTGGCCAACTCCTTTAAACGCTCCCGCTCCTTTTCCGATTCAATACGTCGAGATATACCGACATAGTCAACGGTAGGCATAAGAACCAAATAGCGACCCGGTAATGTGATATGGGTCGTTACTCTCGGTCCCTTGGTGCCAATTGGCTCTTTAACAATTTGCACAATAATTTCTTGTCCCTGCTTTAAAACGTCACCTATATTTACGTGATAGCCAGTCTGATGGTTGACTTCCGGATTTCTGGTCGGCTGAGCATCCTCCACATAAAGAAAGGCATTTTTCTCTAAGCCTATATCTACAAAGGCCGCCTGCATACCAGGCAATACGTTTTCTACCTTACCCTTGAATATATTACCAACCAGGCGTTGGTTATGGGAACGCTCGATGTATACTTCCATGAGGACTCGGTCTTCCAACACCGCAACCCTCGTCTCTTCTTCCTGAACATTAATGATAATTTCTTTTAACATATTGAACTTCCTCTCCTACTGCTGGCCATTAGACCTCCCAGAGAGAAATCGGGCCAGTGACGCCTTCGGCGTACAGGGCCGTGCGACGAACCTGGAAATCTTCCGGGTCTACTGGAACCCCGTATTGATGCAACTTTTGCAATATTTCTTCGGGGCGAACATTTCCCGTACTGCCAATCAGCAGTTCCATATTTATTTCTAAGGTTTGCCCCTTTACATCGCCGGACAACCTGTATATTCCAGGCCTTATATCCACTTCTTTTACTTTCCCCTTAGCGGTACGGGTTACGAATATTTCCTGCTGTTTAAGTAATTCATTCATAGCAGTTCCTAATTCCACGATGGAATAACCAGCAGGAAGATGTGTTGTGGCCCGGTAGTCGGCCCGGGATACCCGTGACATCAGGGATTGTGCTCGATCTTCAATTTGTTTTATATCAAGTATTCTATACCCTTCCGGCAGGTTAGGTGCCAATTTTAGGGCAATTTCACCAGGCTCCATGTATTCTTTTAGATCCATATCCAGATATTCTTCCAAACCGGCAACCCCCACTGGCAGCGGCGAAGCAAAACTAAATTTAGGATGGGGGTTGAAACCCTCCGAAAAGGCCACAGGAAGTTTGGCCCTTCGAGTCGAACGGTCAAAAAACCTTACCATATCCAGGTGGGAGCTATAACGAGCTGGGCCTTCTTTACTATATTTCACCCTGAATCGGGGCAATATCCACACCTCCCAGAATTGTTGGCGTAATTTCAAGGGTTGGACAGAGGCCACAGCCGGTACACATACCAGCACGGCAATCCACGGTAGGTTCACTACCCAGTGCCTTTTTATGTTCACGCAATAAAAAACGCTTACTTACACCAGCTTCTATATGATCCCAGGGTAATACCTCTTCCTTGGCAATTTCCCTATAGGCATACCATTTCGGGACAATATTTTCATATTCAAAGGCCTCAAGCCAAAGATTATAATTAAAATGTTCTGACCAGCCATCAAAGCGAGCCCCTTTGGACCAGGCCGTCTCCAGCACAGCAGCTAACCGGCGATCCCCTTTGGCAAAGACAGCTTCCAGAAAACTGGTCTCTGGATCGTGCCAATTATAGGTGATTCGCTTATCCCTCAGTTTTTCTTTGAGGTATTTTTGTTTGTCGCGCAATTCCTGTAAGGTATTCTGGGGCTCCCACTGAAAGGCTGTGTGTGACTTGGGTACAAAGGATGAAGTACTAACCGTTACCTTTAAACGACCTCTCGGTACGCCACACGCATAACCAATTTGCACTACTTTTTTAGCCATTTGCGCAATGCCATCAAGGTCTTCATAGGTTTCGGTGGGTAAACCGATCATAAAATAGAGTTTAACCGAAGACCAGCCATTTTTAAAAGCGGATGTTACTGCGTCCACCAAGTTCTGCTCTGTGACGTTTTTGTTTATTACATCACGCAGACGCTGGGTACCAGCTTCTGGAGCAAAGGTTAAGCCACTCTTGCGGACCTTTTGAACTTCTTTGGCCAAGTCAATGGAAAAGGCATCCAACCGTAAAGAAGGCAGTGATACGTTGACGCCCCTCTCCCCAAAAATATCCAACAGATTTTTTACCAGAGGTGCCACCCCTGTGTAATCTGCTGTACTTAATGAAGTAAGAGAAATTTCATCATGACCCGTATTGTCTATCATTTCTTCCACTTGACGAATCAAGGTTTCTGGCTTCTTCTCTCGCACGGGCCGATACAGCACCCCTGCCTGACAAAAGCGGCACCCCCTGGTGCAACCCCTCAGTACTTCCACCATCACCCGATCATGAACAACACTCATTGACGGCACAATGGGGTTGCTAGGGAAATCTACATTGTCAAAATCCCGCACAATTCTCTTGCCAATCTTACTGGGGATTCCCTCCTTGGTGGGAAGAACACTCTTAACGGTTTGGTCATCGTTGTAGCTAACTTCATAGAAAGATGGTACATAGACACCGGAAATGTGTTTGGCAAAGTGCAGCAGCATTTCCTGACGGTTTACCCCTTTTTCTTTAAGTTCCTTATAGGTATCAATCAGCTCATGCATGACCTCTTCACCTTCACCAATGACGAATAGGTCAATAAAATCTGCGATTGGTTCCGGGTTAAACGCGCAGGGGCCACCGGCAATTACCAGCGGCATACTGGCATCCCGATGAGCCGATCGTACTGGTAGGCCGGCCAAATCCAGCATATTTAAGATGTTGCTAAAGCTCATTTCATACTGTAAAGTAAATCCCAGCAGGTCAAAATCTGCCAGTGGCCGTTGGGATTCCAAACTAAACAACAGTACCTTTTCTTGGCGCAGCTGCTCCTCCATATCGGTCCAAGGAGCAAAAACCCTTTCCATGAGAGCATCCTCTCGCTTATTCACCACATGGTAAAGAATTTGTAAACCCAGGTGGGACATACCTACTTCATAGACATCGGGAAAGGCAAAGGCCATTTTTACATCCGCCTGGTCCCAGTCTTTTTTTACTGCATTCCATTCGCCGCCAACATAGCGGGAAGGTTTTTGGACCCGAGCAAGTATCTTATCTAATCTACTCATTATTGATTGCCTCCATTAATAGCACGTACAGTTGCAGTAGAAATACTCTTATCTATATATTGCCCAATTTGGCTTTGAAAAATATTCCTTTTTGATCTTTCTACATCTTGCTTTCTAATTCCTTGTGCATCCAATAAAAAATAGCCATCAGCATATGGGCTGACGGCTATTGGTTTTTCGGCTTAATCAGCGAACCAACCGGAACATCCATACCCTGCTGAAACAGAGCATCCACCACCTGGGCTTCGCTAACTTGACCTTGTAGCTCCATTTGTCTATTTAATAAAAGAATAAGATGAAATTTTTGAGGTACAAACAACTTAACGATTTCCTTTAGGGGAACATCCTCCAGAGCAACCAACTTCTCCACTGGTAAAATCCCTGTCTGGATTAGTTCTTCCTTTTTATGTGCCAAATGACGGACAAAGAGGTAGGGTGCCAGGTTCTTTTCTTTGCTGGCAGCATAAAGAACGAATAAAGCAATGATGATCACATCCAGACCGACTATACGCTGGAAAAAACCAATAACCCCCAGGCTAATAACAGCCACTGCTGTTATTTGACCGATTCTGGCAGCAGTAAGAGTGGCCTGGGAAATACCGATGTGGGTAGCCAGCAAGGAACGTAATACTCTGCCGCCGTCTAATGGTAATGCTGGGAGAAGATTAAAAAGGGCTAGCATCATATTTACCTGAATAAAGTATGGACTAAGCTCCTCCGACCAGATACCATAATTTTTCAATCCCAGAGCTAAGCCGATTAATAAGATATTGGAAGCTGGTCCTGTTAGGGCCACGGCAATTTCTTTGCTCGGCTGCACACTCATTTCTCCGCCCATCCTGGCCACACCACCAAAGGGCAGGATCTCAATATTAATGACCGGCACACCCAGCATTCTGGCTACCAGAGTATGAGCTAGCTCGTGAAATAAGACTAAACCAAAAATAATCAGTCCCTTTTCTAAAACCCCGGCCACAAAATATAGACTAAGTAGGACAAGGAATAACGGGTTTAGCCGAATCTCAATACCCTGGAGGCATCCTACTCTCATTGTTTGCTACTCTCCTGGCTAGTCTTACTGCTGCTTTCGATGGATTCAACCGAACGACTGCTTTCTTGCTTATTCATATTAATCTTCTTTAAAGGGTCAACTAGTTTGTCATTTTCCCTTACTTCAAAGTGGAGTACCGGGTCCCCTTGGTTCTGTTCAGCTACCTTACCCAATTCCTGACCGGCCTGCACCTGGTGACCTTCTAAAACAGCAATATCACTTAAGCCGGCATAAAGGGTATACTCCCCCTTACGATGTTCAATTAAGACAAACTCGCCATAGGTTCGATCGTGACCAATGCGACTGACCTTGCCAGGTTGTACAGCCTGCACCGGGGAACCTACGCTGGCACTGATATCAATGCCTGGGTTAAAACGCTCTAAATTATCTTCGGGGCTTTTAACCCAACCAAATTCCTGTACCACCTGACCGGATACTGGGATGGCCCAGTTTATACTTGGTTCAGGATCAGTCATAGCAGGCAAAACAGGATGGGCTAATTCATGTACAAAGGGCCAGTCCATATTCACGGTTTGCAACCCAAAGGCGACGGCTTTATCCAGTGCAGGTGTTACATCCCATTCGGTGGTTAAGGCTACCTTTAACCCTTCCCGGGCCTGTTGACTCCAAGGGTGGTTTGATTCCTTAAGTACCAGTAACACCGCAAAAATACCCAAGGCTACAACAATCCGATAAAAGGTTTTAAAACTCCGGCTACCTTTTTTCTTACGCCGCCACTTACTTCCTGAGTAATACATACTCATCCAATCGTCATTATGACTGTTGTTATAATGCGTGTTGTAATTGTTTAATGGGTCCTTACTTTTCTTTTTATACCGATCAAAACTAAATCTACCAATCTTCACCTTAATCCCTCCCAGGAATCGATTGCTCTTATTAACTAGTACAATATATTCCTTAGGGGGACAAATATGACAAGCTGTTTTTAGACTTACAGGTATTTCTTTGGGGTCAGCCATCAGCGGTGGGCCTTGGGCTTTTAACTGTTGGGTTGAGAAGGATGTCTCGGTCGTGACAGGGGGAGTGGCCCATGGCGAATGGCTCAAAAAAGCCCGGCCATGTTTAGCCGGACTTTTATTCATATTCTTTAACCCATGACTCACGGCGGAACCTAGAGTTAAAACAGTATCTTCTGCCTTCGACTATACACATTGAGCAAGATACCGATGGCAATCATATTGGTCAACATGCTGCTGCCACCGTAGCTGAAAAGGGGTAAGGGTACACCAGTAACTGGCATGATGCCAGAAACCATGCCCACGTTGGTTAAAATATGAAAGGCTAACATGGTTACTACACCGCTGGCCAACAGGGTACCGTTTAAATCCCTTGCCTCAGAGGCAATTCTTATGCCGCGGTATAAAAGGATCAGGAAAAGGACAAGCAGTGCAGTCACACCAATAAAGCCCATCTCTTCACCGACAACCGAAAAGATGAAGTCTGTGTGCTGTTCGGGTAAAAAGTTTAACTGATTTTGACTACCGTTAAAGATCCCTTTCCCTTCCAAGCCACCTGAACCGATGGCAATCTGAGACTGTACTACGTGGTAGCCGTTACCATGCCACTGTTCCCAAGGGTCAATAAACACGAGCAGCCGGTCTAACTGATAGTCCTTTAAGGGAATCCAAAGACCAATCTTAAAATGCAACCAAACCCAACTAACGGCCGAGGTCAGTCCACCAAAGAACAAACCAGCGATCAATTTTCCATTGGAGCTTGCAACAAAAAGCATGCCAAACATAATGGCGATAAAGACCAAAGAGGTTCCCAGATCAGGTTGTTTTAATATAAGCAGCATCGGAACACCGATGTGAACAAAGCAAGGTAATAAATCTTTAAAGTTCTTTAATTTACCCTCACGGCGACTTAAAAAATCGGCAAAGGTAATGATGATAAAAATTTTCGCAAATTCCGAGGGCTGTAGTTTAAAGGCCCCTAAATCAATCCAGCGGGTCGCTCCCTTGGCATTATGGCCCAGGGGTGACAACACAGCTGCAAGCAACAATAGGTTAATAATATAAATGGTTTTCCTATGACGTCGTAAATCTTCGTAGGATATCGATATAACAAACAGTATAGCAATTACGCCGGCCACAAACCAAATAATTTGTTTTTGCACATAACCACTAAATAATATATTGGCATACTGTAAAAAGGAAAGACTAGTTGGTTCACTTTCTGTTAAATTACTTATACCTTGGGTTTCCTTATTCCACAATTCTTGGTGTTCCCGGAAATCCATTGGACTGCTAACCACCGTAGCACTGCTAATAATGACTAAACTAAAGCAAACAATCAGTAATACGGAGATTATTAATATATAGTCCAGGTTTCTGACAAACCGCTTGTCCACCATTAAAAATCCCTCCCCCTCAACCTATAAATTATATACTACATAAAAATAAAACAAAAGGGGGTTCTATATGCGTAAAAAGGGAGTGTCGGAGCACAAGGGGACGGTTCTTTTGTGCTATTACTAAATGGTTTAACTTTGTAAAACTAGACCGGGGTTACTCTTTTCATACGTTTTACAGGTATATTCGCCACCAGGGCTACCTGATTATCGTCGCCATCGAGACTTACTTCAAGAGCTTTATCATCAATTTCCATATAATTTGAGATAACCTTAATCAAGTCATTTTTTAAGGACGTTAGTAACTCCGGTGAAACATTGGCCCGGTCGTGCACCAAAACCAATCTCAACCTCTCTTTTGCCACGTTCTTACTGTTTGACGATTCACGCCCAAATACCCTGTTTAAAAACTCTAACACTCCGGTACCCCCTTCCTTACTTAAGTCCGATCATTTTCTTTAAGGCACTAAAGAAACCACCTGGTTCCTCAAGGTTCATTAAGGGAATATTTTCCCCCAGGATACGACGGGTGATATTGCGGTAAGCTTGTCCACTCTGGGACTGGTCATCCCTTACCACCGTTTCACCTTTGTTGGTGGTGACAACAACCTGTTCATCCTCAGGTACTACCCCCAGGAGATCAATGGCTAGTATTTCATTCATGTCGTCAATACTCATCATGTCCCCACGGTTAACCATTTTGGTCCGGTAACGGTTAATAATTAGTTTGGGTTCCCGCAATTCCGCTGCTTCTAACAAACCAATGATGCGATCTGCATCCCTCACCGCGGACACTTCGGGTGTTGTCACAACGATGGCCTTATTTGCCCCGGCAACGGCATTTCTAAAGCCTTGCTCAATACCTGCCGGGCAATCGATAATGATAAAATCAAATTCCTTTTTCAATTCTTCCGTTAGTTCAACCATTTGCTCGGGACTAACAGCGGTTTTATCTTTCGTTTGAGCAGCAGGTAACAGATACAGTGATTCATAACGCTTATCCTTAATTAAGGCCTGCCTCATACGGCATACCCCAGAGGTAACATCGACAATGTCAAAGACAATTCTATTTTCCAGACCAAGTACAACATCAAGGTTACGCAGTCCGATATCGGCATCTACCAGACACACCTTTTTGTTATGCGAAGCAAGGCCAGTGCCTAGGTTGGCAGTGGTTGTGGTTTTACCAACCCCTCCTTTACCAGAAGTGACTACGATAACTTCACCCATATTTTAAGTCCTCCTTATCATGCCAAGCTTTTCAAACATAACCCTTAATCCCATTGCATGATTATTTAAAAGTAGAATTAAAGGTTTCTATGGTAACGACACCATTCTTAATTCGGGCCAATTCCGGGTAATTCGGATCTGATAACTCGTCTTCAGGGGGCCTGGTAATATGGTTACCAATTCTTAGTTGCGTAGGCCTAAGTCTAAAACCAATAATAACAGCATTGGCATCTCCCTTGGCACCGGCATGAACAACCCCACGCAGGGAGCCCATAACAATAATATTGCCAGTGGCAACTACTTCGGCCCCAGGGTTTACATCTCCCAATACCACTACATTCCCGTCATGACAAATGCTTTGACCAGACCGCAAGGTTCTTTGGACTAGAATGGTATTCTCATCCACCAGATTCTCTAATTCCATAGGAAATCTGCGAGATACAGAATCAGTATTGGATAATTCTTCTTTCGTCAAGTTTACTCCCCCCCGCTTACCCTATATCAAATTCTACAACTAAAAACCAATTCCTTCAAAAGATGGATAAAAAAAAGGGGCCATAAGCCCCGATATTCTGTGATAATTAGACAAATTGGCAATTAATCCACACTGTAAACCACTGACGGTGTAGGAGTAGTATCGACCCCGAAATAGGCAGCAAAAATATCCCTAGCTACTGGAGCGGAAGCGGTACCACCGTGGCCGCCATAATCGATTACCGTTGCCACGGCTATTTCCGGTTTATCAAAGGGGGCATAGCCAACAAAAAGTCCGTGATCATCCCGGCCTGTAACCTGTGCCGTCCCGGTTTTGGCGGCCACAGGAACCGGAAAGTTTTTAAATGTGCCAGCCGCCGTACCGCTTGCGGCAACTAACCTCATTCCTTCTTGAATTACCTTAAAGACCTCTGGCTTTATGGACACCTCATCAACCTTTGTGGGCTGGAATTCTTCCAGCACCTCGCCTTCGGGGGATATAATCTTCTCTACCAAATAGGGCTTCCATCTAACGCCACCATTTGCCAGCATTGCCGTATAATTTGCCAATTGCAAAGGTGTATAAGAATTATAACCCTGACCAATGGACATATTTAATGTATCGTAAACTTGCCAATTAAGATCCCAGGTATATTGATCATAATCATTTTTTATTTTCTGTATTTCTTTTTTCTTTGCTTCTTCTAAACTCTTCTTTTCTTCGGCTATCTTGGCATTCTCCAGCAAAGGTTTATATTTATCCTCCACTGCCTTAAATTTAGGCTCATAGATCGCATCCAAATAAGCCTTATTTCTCTTATACTTATAATCCGGTGTTGGTACTGTACCCTTTAATTCACCCGGTATCTCAATCCCGGTTAGCTCTCCAAAGCCAAACATGTGTGCATACTTGGCAATTAAATCGACTCCTAAAAAACGATGCCCCAGGGTAATAAAGAATGTATTGCAAGACATTTGAATCGCTTCTAAAATTTCCACTTGGCCATGTCCGCCTGGGCTGGAATCCTTAATGATGGTATTGGCAAAGGCATAATAACCCGGGTCCGAGATGGTAAAGCTGGGAGTAATTTTTCCCGTGTCCAGTGCTGCTGCAGCCACAACCATTTTAAATGTTGAACCAGGCGCATAAACCTGCAGTGTTCGGTTGGGCAAGGCACCGCTTTTTTGGAGATCCTGCCATTGGGTTTGGCTTAAGCCTTTTATCCAAATCGATGGTTCATAGGTGGGATAACTTGCCATCGCTCGAATCGCTCCGGTCCTTACATCGATGGCCACCGTGGCTCCTCCTGTGGCCTCATGGCCAAGTTTACGCATGGCTAAAACCTGTCTTTCCAAAGCCTCTTCAGCGGCCTGCTGTACCTCGGCATCAATGGTCAGGCGCAGATTGTTACCGGGTATCGGTTCCTTGACACCCAAATCCCGCACAGGTCTAGCCTGGGCATCCACTTCTACCTGTCTGGCACCATCAATCCCTTTTAGGTAGGCTTCAAAGGAGTTTTCCAGTCCCTCCTGGCCATACATATCACCAAGCCGATAGCCTTTGTCAGGGTTTTTTTCTAGTTGTTCCTGCTTAATCTCCTGCACATAGCCCAGTACATGAGAAAGCATTGCTTGGAAAGGGTAACTTCTAACAGGCTCCACATCAATAACAACCCCTGGTAAATCCAGTCGCTGTTCCTCCAAGGTGGAAACTGTTTCCAGTGGAATATCTGTGGCTAAACGAACGGGTTGATACAATTTAAATTTTTGATCGTTCAGTTTTTTCATTATTTCCTTTGGATCTATCTCCAAAATACCGGCAATTCGGTTAACCACCTGATCGGTATCCTTGAGACCCAGATAGACCAATGAAACCGTATAAACTGGCTTATTGCCTACAAGCTTAATCCCCTTACGATCATAGATCTCTCCTCTAGGAGCTACGATGGGATTTAATTTCATATGGTTTTGTTTCGAATAAGTCTCATAGCGTTCCGTGTCAATAAGCTGCATATAGGCTAAACGGCTGATCAGGATCAAGAAAACCCCTATTACAAGATAGAGGAGTATCCGGGTCTTTTTTTCAATAATCTTTCTTTCCATCGACAACTCCTCCTTTTTAGCGTCAGCCATCAGCCGTCAGCTTCTGGCTTTTAGCTTAATTAAGATTGTTTTTGGATATGGCTTTTGGCCATGCGCCGGGGTTAGTAATCTCTTTGCCTGAGCCAGCCCTCTTCGTTGGAACTATAAAATTTCCAGTAACTCAGTGGTACCAGCAAGCCTGTATAGATAGCCGAAGGAATGATAACTTGAATCACGGCGTAGTAGGGAGAAACCTCCACATGGAGGTAATATAACAGCAGGTAATAAAGCACCTGATTTGCCACACCCACGAACATGGTAAATAATGATACCAGAATCGCGCTTTCTTTAAAAAATCGGGCCTCTGCCAGACCAACCAAATAACCGGCAGCCATCTTGGTGAGAGCATTTAGCCCAATGTAATTTCCGGTAAATATATCCTGGGCCAAGCCAGCTAAAAAACCCAAAAAAGCCCCCTCCCGGGAACCCCGAAGGAAGCCATTAAAAACAACCAACATCAACAACAAGTCCGGTTTAACCCCTGCAACTTGGAGATAAGTAAAAACCGTTGACTGTAAAAGTAAGGCCGTAATTATTAATAAAAATAAAACTAACGCACGCAATTAATCACCTTCCGTTGCAGGAAGAATTTCCGGATTATATATGGTGGTAATAATTAGTACTTCCTCCAAACGATGTAGATCGGCGAAGGGCACCACCGTTGCTGTTCTAAATAACCCCGTGGGCTCATTAGAGACACCCACTATTCTTCCCACAGGCAATCCCTTAGGAAAAGTTCCTCCAATACCAGATGTGACAATGGCTTGCCCTTCGGTTAAGTCCGTATCCTTTGGTACATGAATTAACCTGGCTTCACCACCACCTGAGGTGATTCCTTCCAAAACCCCCGGTATCCTAGAATCTTGGACCATGGCACCTACACCACTGTGGGGATCGGTAATTAACATTAACTGAGAAGTATTGGGGGAAACCGCCACCACCCTACCAACCAGACCTAAGGATGTTACCACTGGCATATTTTTAGCTATCCCATTTTTACTCCCTTGGTTTAAGGTAACCATCCCAAACCAGTTACCCGGGTCACGGCCAATCACCGCAGCTACTTTAAAGTTAAAATTACTTTTAAATTGATCCTGATACTGTAATAAATCTTTCAGACGGGCATTTTCTTGTTTTAATTCTTCCTGCAAATACAATTGCCCTTGCAGGTTAGCTACCTCATCCTTTAATGCCTTGTTCTCCTCAGATAATTTACCCAGTGAAGAAATGGAATCAAAGCCGTTCCGCAAATTCTTAGAGACCCCCATCAAAAGACCCTGCACCGGGGCCAGACCATCTTTTATGGCTGATTCCATTGGTGATACTTGAACACGCCCTACGTTAGTAAAACGCATAACTATTAGGATTATGCCAATTAATAGGGCTAGAAATATGAAATTTTTATATGATACATTCCGGGGCAAAACAACTCACACCCCTCTAAGCCAACTTCTTGGGTTGAATTAATACTCGTCTTAAAACATCTATGTTTTCCAATACCCGGCCAGACCCATAGGCCACGGCCAAAAGAGGTTCTTCGGCCATATGCACCGGCATACCTGTCTGATCGCTAATCAATCGATCCAGCCCCCGCAACAGGGAACCACCACCAGCCATGACAATACCACGATCCATAATGTCAGCAGCCAATTCCGGGGGGGTTTTTTCCAAGGTAACCTTAACAGCCTCCAGGATGGAAGCCACTGGTTCAGATAGAGCCTTGTAAATTTCGCTGGAAGTAATTTGCAAGGTTTTGGGTAATCCAGTTACCAGATCACGTCCCCTAATCTCTTCTGTTTCTTCCTCTTCCAGCGGATAAGCAGTACCAATGTTTATTTTAATCTGCTCAGATGTACGCTCACCAATCATTAAATTATAGGTTCTTTTTACGTGCTGAATAATGGCATCATCCATTTCATCCCCGGCCACCCGAATGGAGCGGCTGGTAACAATGCCGCCAAGGGATATCACCGCAACCTCTGTGGTACCACCGCCAATGTCAACAATCATATTGCCGGTGGGCTCATGGACAGGCAATCCAGAGCCGATGGCCGCAGCCATCGGTTCTTCAATAAGATAAGCTTCCCTGGCACCTGCTTGTAAAGCAGCTTCACGAACAGCCCTTTCTTCAACAGCAGTTACCCCAGAGGGAACACTTATTACTACCCTGGGTTTAACGATAAAGGAACGGCTCCTGAGCGCTTTGTTAATGAAATATTTGATCATGCTTTGGGTTACGTCAAAGTCCGCAATAACACCATCTTTCATGGGGCGGATGGCAACAATGTTGCCAGGGGTTCGACCAATCATTCTCTTTGCTTCTTCTCCCACAGCCAGTACTTGTCCAGTTTCTCTCGTAATGGCAACAACCGAGGGTTCTCGAAGGACAATTCCTTTCCCCTTTAAATAAACCAATGAATTTGCGGTTCCCAAATCTATTCCCATATCCTTGGAAAACATACCAAGTCTCATGAATTTTCCTCCTTAAATAGCTAAGTAGGCTTATTAAACTAAACCCTTAGACTTTAAACTAGTAAATTTATTATCTCCAATAACAATGTGGTCTAGGACATCAATTCCGATAATTTCTCCCGCTTCTATCAATCTTTTGGTTAAAGCAATATCCTCCCTGCTAGGAGTCGGATCCCCACTGGGGTGATTATGCACTAAAATCATACAGGCAGCACTGCGACGGATGGCCATCTTGAATAGTTCCCGAGGATGCACCACCGAGGAATTCAAGGTTCCAATGGAGATAGTTTCTCTAGCTAGAACCTGATTTTTAGTGTTTAGCAGCAGGGCAAGAAAATGTTCCCGATCTAAGTTTCTAAGATCTTCCATTAACAAGGCACAAACATCTTCCGGGCACCTAATAACGGTACGTTCTTCCCCAGGCATGGCTGCCAAACGGCGGCCCAGTTCTAAAGCAGCCTTTACTTGAACAGCCTTAACAGGCCCCACACCCTTTATTTGACTAAGTTCCTCAATGGTGGCCTGTGAAAGTGCTCGCAAATCTTTAAAGCGACTGAATATTTCGGCTGCCAGCTCCACCACGGAAACCTTTGTTGTTCCGGTGCGCAACAGGATAGCCAACAAATCAATATCCGAGAGACTTCCGGCACCCTCCTTTAACATACGCTCCCTAGGGCGCAATTCCGGGGGTAACTCCCGCATAATTGGATATGTCATATAATTTCGACTCCAAACATTCGTAATGAGTCTGCCAGTTTTGACACAGGCAAACCTACAACACTAAAGTAGCAACCACGAATGCTGTCAATAAAAATAGATGCCAAACCCTGGACAGCGTAACCACCCGCCTTGTCCATGGGTTCTCGAGTTTCTACATAACGCTTAATTTGTTCCATTGTGAGGGGTTTAAAACGAACTGCCGTAACTTGATGTGTTACAACACTTTGACCGGTAGCAGCATCGATGACGGCTAAACCAGTAAAGACTTCGTGACTTCTTCCCTGTAGGCTATTTAACATTTGTACGGCTTCTTCAGCGTTTGCTGGTTTGCCCAGAGGTTTGTTTTCCAAAACAACAAGGGTATCTGCACCAATAATCAGACCCTGGTTGCGTTCTACGGCTACGGCTGCTGCTTTGCGCTCAGCCAGTTTCTCAACCATTTGGGCTGGTAGAACACTTTCTTCCAAGGTTTCATCTACGTCACTAACTTGTACCTCAAATGCTAATCCCAGATTTTTGAGTAGTTCCTGTCTCCTGGGTGATGCAGATGCAAGAATAATTTGCCGCACAAAGGACACCCCTATGATTTTTTATAATCTTCGATAGGCTAGAAAGCCAAAAAGCAAACCAAGAGCCGTTATTGGCCCCAAAGACATCGTTAAACCAAAGGATAGTTCAAGAAAATAAAGGTTAATGCTTGTATGTTTAAGGCCGATGGACGTAAAGTTGCCCAACACCGGTATATATGAGGCTATTACATGGCCCAATGCACTACCGGCAATGGCCCCAGCCAGCAATAGTACAATAAGGGTTCCTGTTCTCTTGCCCGTTCTCATTTTTCCCACCTTTTCACCTATATAGAAGTTGATATTACTTCTATTAAGTTTATCATTGACCCTAATATATGACAAGCAAATTACATTTAGATTAGTTGTCCCCCAGTTGATGATAAGTATGTAAAAGAGGTGGGTTTGTTTCCCCACCTCTTACCATCTTACTTTTCTTTTAGAGCCAAGTTAAAGGTTAAAATTTCCAGTTTAACTGAAAGGTCTACGTTGCGGACTTCTATCTCATCCGGTACGTTCAAAGAAATGGGTGCAAAGTTTAACAGTGCCTCTAAACCTGATTTTACCATAAAATCAGCAATATCCTGGGCTGCCTTAGAAGGTACGGCAATAATACCAATCCTGACATTACTTTCCTTAACCACTTTGGGTAATTCCTCAAGGGGAAGTACCTCCATATCAGCAATCCTTTTGCCAATTTTGGTAAGGTCATTATCAAAAACCCCGACGATCGAAAAACCTCTGTCTTTAAACTCCTTGTAGGTAACCAGAGCGGAGCCCAAATTACCAGCCCCGACCATCACTAGGCTCCAAGGATCGGATAAGCCGAGAATCTTTACTGTGTAGCGAATTAAGTCTTTAACGTTATAGCCAACTCCCCTGGTGCCAAACTCCCCGAAATAGGCCAAATCCTTACGAACTTGGGCAGGACTAACACCAACGCCTTCGGCTATATCCCCAGAGGATACAGTTGTGATACCCTTTTTATCTAATCTCTTTAAAAATCTCGAATATATTGACAATCTAGTAATTGTTGCTTCTGGGATCTTGAGTGCTTTCACCAGGGCCCCTCCCTTTTATATAAAAGATAATCCTTTTATTTTATTTTACTACAACTTATTTATTCCCATAATAATATTATAGTAGTAAAATGGGTCCGTTGCAAAGAGTATTTGTGAATACTGTGACAAGTTTTCCGCAAAAATAGTATATTTAAATCGCCTTTATGACTTATAATATTCTATCTTGTGACACAACTTGACAACATTATTTATATTTATCTTTTTTGTGACAATTTTCTAGTTTTTTTGCACATTATTATTGTTATTGTTTGCACTAGAATCACTTTAATGATCGTAAATTCTTTAGCAAGGACCTTGCCTCTGCCACCATATATAATGAACCTGTTATACACAGTACATCATTCTCTTTTATCTGAGCCAATGCCTTTTGAATGGCCTCCTCAACAGCTTCAACCACCGCTACCTCATCTAAATAGGTGCGGGCATCATCCGCTAACTTCGTCCAGTCCCCTGCTCTTGGATTATTGGAGCGTGTTACCACCACTGCCTTAGCCAGTGGTGCCAGTTCTGCTACCACCTTGGAACGCTCTTTATCTGCCAACATACCTAAAACAAATACAATTTTTCGGTTAGGAAAATAGTCTCGTAAAGCCCTTTTCAAAGCGAGGGCCCCGGCATGGTTATGGGCACCATCCAGTAAAACAGTGGGGTTATTCTGAACAATCTCCAGGCGGCCCGGCCATTTTACGGTTCTTAAGCCATTTATTATGGCAGTGTCAGGTATGCTATGATCCTTTTCTGTGCCAAGCATTTCCACTGCTGCCACTGCGGTGGCTGCATTAATTTGTTGGTGAGCCCCCAGTAAAGGAAGCTTTACTTGATATGTATTTTGTTGTCCGTTAATGATAAAGGTTTGAAAATCCTGTTTTAGCTCCCGCTGAACCTGTGACCATGTCACGTCTCTACCAATTTGTATTAACTGACAATGATTACTCCATGCCACCTGACGGATAATCTCCAGCGGTTCAGCCTCAGCGGCAGTAACAATCGGCACATCCGGTTTGATAATACCAGCCTTAACTCTGGCGATTTCCGCCAAGGTGTCACCCAGGTAATCCATATGGTCCATTGCCACATTGGTAATTACAGCAACCCTCGGCTTGACTATGTTGGTGGAGTCAATGGCACCGCCTAATCCCACTTCCAGTACCACAAAATCCGTTTCTTCATTGGCAAAATAGAGCAAAGCCAATGCCGTACTCACTTCAAACTCAGTGGGATGTTCAAATCCTTCCTGCACCATCCTAGTTAACTCAGGTTTAACAACTTCGATTAACGCCACCAATTTTTCTGATGTTATAGGCTGTCCATTGATCATAAACCTTTCACTGTAGTGGTGCAAGTGGGGAGAACTAAACATGCCGGTTTTGTAGCCAGCGCTTGTAAGAATATTGGCGATCATAGCCGTGGTAGACCCTTTGCCATTGGTCCCCCCAACATGAATAATATTTAATCTGTTCTGAGGATTTCCCAAACGCCTAAGTAATTCTTCAATACGGGCCAAGCCCAGGTTCATGCCGAACTTTGTCAGGTTTTTTAAGTACTCGATTGCATCGTCGTAAGTCACTGAATTAGCTCCTCAATCCTACATTTTTAAGGCACCCGCTGTTAGGCCATGGGCCTTGGCCCTTTTTTAACCTTTGGTCCATGGCCAACCCGATTAGAAATCCCCCATGGATTCAATGTGCATTTTCAATGAGGAAAAATCGGATGGCTTCCTTAAAATTCTCCACTGCTTCTTCCATTGTGGTTCCCCGGGAGGCACAGCCAGGCACATCTGGAGTTACCGCATAATAGCCGCCATCATCTGGATCTTCATGTACCTGGATACGAATTCCTACTTTTATTTCACCCTCTAAGCCACCTTTGGGCAACGGGCTTAAAAGTTCCTCAAACCGTAAAGCCATTATATTCTCCTCCATTTGCATAAGACCGTGAATTTGCTTCCTTCAGGAACCTGTCACATTAGCCCTCTGGCCATGAGCCATGTTCTTAACCCATGGCTCACAGCACCTGGCCCAGGGCAGACCCAATAGGAATACCGATTAGCTTAGCATAGCTAATCGATCTTTGAGAGCTTCTGCCTTGATGGTTAGCTCCTGTTCTTTGGCCTTTTCTTTCTCGATAACTTCCGCCGGGGCTTTGGCTAAGAAACCCTGGTTATTTAGTTTGCCTTGTACTCTGGCTAAATCACCTTGTACGCTCTTTAATTCCTTATTTAAACGGGCTATTTCTTTATCCAGGTCAATCAGCCCTTTGAGAGGCACAAAGATTTCCACCCCACGGGTTACAGCACTTGCCGACTGATCGGGTTTGACAGGCAATTGGCTCACGACCTTGGCCATGGTATTGGCGGACCCTTGAATGTAAGCAGTATTCCTCTCCAAAATACTACGGTAGCTTTCCTCTGCCGCCACTAAAAATGCCTCTGCTTTTTTACCCGGTGGTACATTCATCTCCCCACGGATACGTCGGATGGCGGTAATAACTTCAATTAGCACAGCCATTTCCGCCTCGGCCGTTTGGTCTTGCAGGGCTCCCTGGGCCTCGGGCCAGGGGGCTAGCATAATGGTTTCACCCTGATGGGGTAGTTTTTGCCAGATTTCCTCGGTAATAAAGGGCATAAAGGGATGCAACAGTTCCAGGGTTTGTCTTAACACCTGAACCAGTACTTGTTGGGCTGTTACCCGGTCTTCTGGTGTGGTTTTGCCAAACAAACGGGGTTTTACCAGTTCAATGTACCAGTCACAGAAGCTGCTCCAGATGAATTCGTAAAGCACCCTGGCTGCCTCACCCAGTTCGTAGCGTTCCAGGAAATCGGTAACTTCTTGGGTGGTTCCCTGTAGACGACTGAGTATCCAACGATCGGCCAGGGTGTACGGACTCCCTTTAGCCTTAGCATCATAATCTGCCAAATTCATCATCACAAAGCGGGAGGCATTCCAAAGTTTATTGGCAAAATTACGTGCGCCGTCCAATCTTTCGAAGTGGAAACGCAGGTCGTTGCCGGGGGTGTTACCAGTAATCAGCATAAACCTCAAGGAGTCGGCGCCGTGACTATCAATGACATCCAGTGGGTCAACGCCATTGCCCAAGGATTTACTCATTTTGCGGCCCAGGGAATCCAATACCAGACCGTGGATAAATACCTCTTTAAAGGGCTCCTGATCCATGTTTCTTAAGCCTGAAAAAATCATCCGAGCCACCCAGAAGAAAATAATGTCTCGCCCGGTTACTAACACAGATGTGGGGTAAAAATGCTCCAACTCCGGCGTTTTGTCCGGCCAACCCAAGGTAGAGAAGGGCCACAGGGCTGAGGAAAACCAGGTATCCAGAACATCGGTATCCTGCTCAACCTTACCGCCGCACTTACCACAGGAGGTTACCTGGGTAATGGAAGCTACCATTTCATCACAGTCTTGGCAGTAGTAGACTGGGATGCGGTGACCCCACCACAACTGACGGGAGATACACCAGTCACGGATGTTTTCCATCCAATTTAAGTAAATCTTAGTAAAACGCTCCGGTATAAATTTAATGCGACCATCGATTACTGCTTCAATGGCTGGCTCAGCCAAAGGTTTCATCTTGACAAACCACTGTTTCGAAAGGGCCGGTTCAATGGCAGTGTTACAGCGGTAGCAGTGGCCAACAGCATGGCTGATATCCTCTACCTTTACCAAGGCACCCATGGCCTCCAAATCACGCACAATTTGCTTACGGCATTCAAAGCGATCTAGCCCCTGGTATTTGCCGGCCTGTTCATTCATTTTGCCATGTTTGTCAATGACGATAATTTCAGGCAACCCGTGCCGGCGACCTATTTCAAAGTCATTGGGATCATGGGCCGGTGTCATCTTAACCGCACCCGTACCAAAGGTGGGGTCACAATAGGCATCAGCGATAACTGGCAATTCACGACCCATGATGGGTAGTACCAGTGTTTTGCCCACCAAATGCAGATAACGATCATCCTCCGGGTTTACCGCCACAGCTACGTCACCCAACATGGTTTCCGGCCTGGTAGTGGCCACAAGAATATACTCAGCGGCGTTCTCCTTGGACGGATACTTAATGTAATAAAGCTGACCGTGCTTGTCCTGGTGTTCCACTTCGATATCCGAAATGGTGGTCTGGCAATGGGAACACCAGTTAGTAATGTAATAATCCCTATAAATTAGGCCTTGTTCGAAGAGGCGGACAAAAACCTCCAGCACCGCTTTGGAACAGCCCTCATCCATGGTAAAGCGTTCACGATCCCAATCACAGGATGCCCCTAAATGGCGCAGTTGAGAGGTAATGCGATTGCCATACTGCTCCTTCCAATCCCATACCCGCTTGAGGAATTTCTCCCGGCCTAAATCATATTTGGATTGTCCTTCCTTAGCTAGTTGTTCTTCCACTTTAGCCTGGGTAGCAATGCCTGCATGGTCCGTGCCGGGAACCCACAGAGCGTTATAGCCCTGCATTCTGCGCCAGCGGGTTAATATATCTTGTAAAGTATTATCCAGGGCGTGCCCCATATGAAGTTGACCCGTGACATTTGGGGGTGGCATAACAATGCAAAAGGGGGTTTTATCCTTTTCCACTTCAGCATGAAAATATTTACTTGCTTCCCAGTGACGGTACCATTTTGTTTCTACCTCTTTGGGATTATAAACCGTTGGGATATTGTTTTCTGTCAACTTTTATCGCTCCTTTTTTATTCCTCAGGCTAACGGTCTTCTTCCTATTCATTTCTTACTTTGCCCTTTTAAGGCCATGGGCTGACCCTAAGGGAATATCCTAAAAGTTAATAAAAAAACTCCCGTCCAATCAAGGACGGAAGTAAGCTTCCGCGATACCACCTTGTTTCCACCACAAAAAATCTGTGCTGACAACTCTTGGGCTATAACGGGCCACCCGGCCAAACCTACTATTGCTTCAGATTGGCGTCTCTGGGGCGACATCCTTGGTTTTTGGGCAGAAGATCTTGCAGCCATGAATCTTCCTCTCTAGGCTCAAAATAATCCAGGAACTCCCCTTCTTCGACTTTGCCTATGCTATAGTTTAATGATTTTTGTACCCCATGTCAACAAAACCTGGTTTCCTAAGAAAATAAAACCTTCAGTATTTATTTTATATTTCGACTATATGCCAGGGTAGTGCAAAACTTCACAAAATGGTGTATAGTAAAGATATTCTTAAAAAAGGGGGGAGCCAAACATTGTTTACGCAAAGAACCCAAAGTACCGAACCAATGACCAAGGATGTTATGGCAAAAATGATGGAAAACCCTTACTACATGGCTGAGAGAATTCAAGAAATTAAAAATTCTCCTAAGCAAAAGCAAGTCATGGAAATTATTTTGGAAAAATACCCACAAAGATAGGTGTATCTAGTGAACGATTTCACATTTTATTTGCCAAGTAAAGGTGTCTGAATTTCAGTTTAGTGAACTGAAATTCAGACACCTTTTTCCTTTATTAACCGTTCGCTTTTGACTGTTAGCCTTTAGCTAATAGCTAAAATTACCGATTAAAATTTCCCAAGTATCTCCGTTTGAGCACTGCTTTCCTGGCAGAAGGAAGGTTTACACCAATGATTCCCCCGATGCTGCCTAAGATAGTCATGGCGGTGGTGATGAGGACTGGATCAAAAATTGGTATACCCGTAAAAAATCCTACCACCACAAAAAACAAACCGTAAATCAAGCCTGTTGCACCCCCATGCTGCCAGCCCCGAATGCCAGCAGCAGCGCCCGCACTGCCTCCGCCAATGGTTGCCGCGGCAAATACCGTGAGCAGCGTGAGCCAGGAGAAATTGTAGACTGTTTGACGGGTCACAGCCACTACAAAACCCATCATAACCACCACTGCAAAGGTAACCCCAAAGGCTCTCACCAGGCCTGTCCCCACAGCACCTCTTTTAAAGGGCTTGTCTCCCTTTAGTCCGTGCTTATGCCACTGCACAAAGGTAAATTTACCCATGCTGCTAAAGCCTCCTTTTAGTTTTATTCTTTATTTTTATTCTTATAGAATATTTATGTTGCTTCTTCAAAAATATGCTTAGAAAGGTATAATCTGGTCTTTTTTTTCATTCACCAAATAAAATATTAGTGGATTTGCTTTGGGAGGTGCTTTTTAATGAGAAAACGTTGGAAAGGGTTATTATTACTCCTATTGCTGCTGGCGGTGGCCGGGTTGGGCACCTTTGGTATGAAAGAATTTCTGTTATACCAACTGGAATCAAAGGGACCCGATCAGATCAAAATAGTGGAAAACGAACGCACCCTGCTGGCCTTGCCCCACTATATCGCCCTGGCTCAGGGCTTTTATCAGGAACAAGATTTAGAGATAACCACCTCTAAGCTGGCGACTTCTTCTGAAAATTCCTTTGTTGAACAGAGTAACGGTGCTGTTCTTTTAAGCGACCTGTGCCAAGGTGTCTTTACCCGTCCCCTGGGTACCGGGGCAGACCGGATAGCCTTTGCCACAGTGGCTCAAAGGGAAGGGACCTACCTGATATCTCGCCAGGATGCAACGAATTTTTCCTGGCAGAATGTCAAACGAAAAAGCATTCTGGGGGATGCCCCGGATAGCCAATCCAATATCGTTTTGGAGGAAGCACTAAGACAAAATAAATTGACCCTACAGCATCAAGTAATCATTATCCAAAACCTACCCTCTGATCTAAAGGAAGGTGCCTTTGCCGCAGGGGTAGGACATTTTGTGCAAATGCCCCAGCCCCTAGCCCAGCAAACTTTACAAAGGCAAACTGGAAATTTGGCCACCTTTTTAGGTGATGCTGTTGCACCCATCCCATCGCTGGTTTTTCTGGCCTCCGGGAACTATTTAAAAAACAACGCTCAAGCTTGCCAGAAACTAGTAAACGGTCTCTGCAAGGGCATGCTCTGGCTGGACTATCATAAGCCGGAAGAAGCAGCCCAAATCGTCTCCCCCTACTTCCCAGAGTTGGATAAAGAAGTTATTACCATAATTATTCAAGAATATAAAAAGCAAGGCATGTGGGCAAAAAACCCCTTAACCTTAGAAAAAGACTATGAAAATTTAAAAACCTATGTCAGCCACTCCGGAGAAATGACGAATCCTGTGGAGTTTAAGGATGGCGTCAATAATACGTTGGCTAAGCATGCTGCTAAAACCGTAGAATATATTCCACCGGAACTAAAAAAGGAAAAAACCTGGTGGGAAAAGGTGAAGAGTCTGGATTTTAAGTAAGTTTCCTTCATAATCGGATCACCGCGGGGAAGAATAATAGCCATCAGGCGGCAGCTACAGAAGGATGAAAATCCCTTATCATCCTAAGCGATAGCGGGGGATCTTGGATCTTACCTTTCAATGATGCAAAAGAGCCTTGGCTATCGCTTAGGATGGCATAGCTGATGGCTGATGGCTAATAAGGAGGTGTCCCTGATGAAAGTTGCCATCATTGGTGCCGGCGTTTCTGGGCTGGCTTGTGCCCATGAATTGGAACACCATGGCATTTACCCGGATATTTTTGAAGAGCGCCCCCGCGTCGGTGAACCTTTTCCTCATGTGGCGGGGCTTCTTCAACTGATGAATCGCCCAGTACCTAACCAATTGTACTGGCTAAAAAAGGATTATCATATCGATATCCATCCCCTGAACACATGGAAGAAGTTAACCATGAACTCCCCAAATGCAAAAAAAGTCGTAAAGTCTAGAAATTTTGGCTATTTTTTAGAACGGGGCCAGGGTGAACGTTCCCTAGAAACACAGCTGGCCAACAAATTAAAAAGCCCGATCAATTTCAATTGCCGGGCTGATCATTCGGAACTGGCTAAGGAATATGACTACGTGGTGGTAGCAACCGGCCATCGGCAGGTTCCTGCTACCCTGGGCATTTGGACAGAAAACTTTATTTCTTTAGTTCGGGGGGCCATTATAACGGGTGACTTTAATCCCCAAGAATTGATCATGTGGGTGAATACGGATTATGCCCTGGGGGCCTATGCCTATTTAACAGCCTTTAGCCGCACTAGAGCGAGCTTAGTGCTTATTCATGCCAATGCCACAGCCCAGGAAATGGAACGCCATTGGAGGACCTTTCTCAAAAAAGAAAAACTAAATTACCAAATAGAAGAGAACTTTATGCTGGAACACGCGTCTGGAACCGTTTATCCTCATCAAGTGCGAAATATTATTTTGATTGGTGTTGCCGGGGGCTTTATGGAGTCCTTCCTGGGCTTTGGCACAGTATCAGCCTTACGGAGTGGTGTGCTGGCCGGCAGGGCCATTGCCAAAAAAGCTTCTTTTCCAAAAACTGCAGCTGAGTTGGACAAGGAAATGAGACGCTCTGTGCGCATTCGGGAAATTTTAAATACCATGCATAACAACGACTATGATCATTTGATTGCCACGATAACCTTTCCAGTTATTAGACATATTAACTATCACAGCAATATTCCTGTGCTGCGGATTGCCGGGGATGTCTTAGAATTGATCCGTGATTCAACAACCCTGCGTCAGAAAAGCATCCTTCCTCCAAAATCCTGAAAAAATAAGAAGAGGAGCTAGGATTCACCAACTTCTTTAGGGTAACCACGCAGCTTGGCAACGATTAAGAGCAATAAAGGTATCACCAGTGCCAAGATGTAGACCATGCTGGATAACGGGTTTAAAAACATGGTCCTTATTAATGGGACATTGATAATCCTGAAATTTGCTATTACGAGAATAACTAGGCCATAAAACCAAAGGACGAGCCGATAGCCTTTTAAATTAAATAAATCCCTCGTTAGAACCGCAGCCCCATAGCTAAAAGCTGCAATAAAAATTAAAAAACCCATATACCAAACCATCATCATCAGGGCATCCAGCCGGGTGATAAATCCTATATCAATGTTACGAATCATTTCTAGGGCGGGGAATATCATCATACCTGTTAATGCTGGCCCAAAAATTGCTATAGCCAGTGTTCCTGCCCATAGGGCCAGTATTAACAAAGGAGTAAGTTTATTACCCAGCGCAATTAACTTATCCTTATGCTCAATTAGGGGGAAGATGACAAAATACAAAAGCGAATGGCCTAATTTCCCCCCCATGGTATAGGCCCCAACCAAGGGAGGCAGATAGCCGTTTGCCAGCACTGGCAGATATTCTTTGAGATTAATATAAGGTATATTAAAAACCACCACGATCAATAGAATTAGCAACCCCAGAGGCAAAAGCAGCTCATTCATGCGGGCCGGTATGGAAATACCCAGGGAAGCCACATACAGAGCTGGTAAAAGCAGTGTAAAATCCCATAAATAAATGGAACTACCTGGCTTAAAGGCTGTGGGAATAATAATCGCAAATTCCACCAAGGCAATAGTAGAAATAACTAGAAAGGCTAAAATATAGATCATGGTAACTACACCACCCAGATATTTTCCCAGCAGCAAGCGATTGAATCCCGCCAATGTATGGTTGGGAAACAGGGAACAAAGCATTAGGGTCAGGCGAAACATACTATAGCCAATAACCACGGCAATGAGCACCGACAACCAAGCATCCCTGCCAGCCCTTTGGGCTACCTCGGAGGGAATAAATACATCCACCGTTGCTAAAATACAGGTGACCACCAAGAATCCTGCCTGCTTCGCACTGATTTTGTTATTCACCTTCAGCCCTGCCACCCTTCAGATTGGTCTCAATGAGTAAGCCCGTTCGCAGCAACTGGGATTGTACCATTACCTCTATGGACAGATCAGGGAATATCTCTTCGGCCCATTGATTCCGTATCTGCTGCCAAAGTTTGTTATCAGCCAATTGTACCTCCCGGGCTAAATTAAAATAATCCGCTTTCAGTTGTTGGGCCTGCTCGATGCTTTTCCTAATCTCCTGCTCCACTGCCCCATTAAAAGCATTTTCCGCGGCTTTATCAAAGGCTTGATTTTCTAAATTTAGCGGCTGATCATTTTCTCCAAAGTTAAATTGAGGCTTTACTTCTATGCGAAAGGCAACATTGCCGTCCTCAATGTGCGGTATAATTTTTGCTTTGGAGCCGATCAATTCTACAGCGATTTTTTTCCCGTGGACTTGCAGGGGAAATACAGCATTTTTTATTTGACCAGAGACAAATAGGTACCCTCTGGTTTCCTGGGGCGAGAGTCTGCCCACCATTTTATCCTCCCGAAATACCGCTGCACCCGCCATTTCAAATTTCGTTTTTTCTTCCACGGCCCGGGTTTCCGGTTGCTTCATGCTTAACATGGGAACTAAGTAGACAGGATTTTCCATGGACTGGTCCTTCCAAACCTCAATGACCCGCTTGGGAATAGTCTCACCATGTCTTTTGGGCCCTAACAGCACCAACCTTTTTAGTGCCATTAGGGGCACCTTTTCCTGCCCATCCTTTATGGAAAGGAGTTTTTCCCGCGGTATATCACTGACAAAGATATAAGCCGTTGATCTCAGTTCATGATCCCTATGGGCAAAATCAAGAAAGGGCAAGATACCCTTTTGGGCTAAATCCTTTCCCATGACATAAACATCACAATGGGACCAAAACAGTCGTCTAGCGGAATTTCTAGCAGCATCCCGCACTGCACCATAGACGGTATCTGCTTCACCTCTATATATGAGATAGGTTTCCTGCAGCTGGCCTCCCGACTGCATTTTACTAAAAGCCTCACTTACCGCTACTTGGGTATACATTTCATATTTATCTTTTTCTGCATCGTAGTCAAACAAGGCACCCAAAACAAAATTTGTTTCATTCATTTCCCGTCGCTCGGTACAACCACCCAGCAATAGACTGACAATCAGCAGCAAAGTTAAAAACCGTGGCCGGCTCACCTTTCATCTTCCTCCTGATGGCTTTGGACCTTCCCTAAGCGGTCCGGATCCAGGGAAGGTATCGTTTGAGGCCGGGTCACCATGGCCCAGGTCGGGACACGGAATAAGGTATCCTTTAAATCCTTAACCTGCACTGGGGTAAAGGGGGCCAGGTAAGGGACGCCAAAGGAGGTGAGAGAGGCCATATGGGCCCAGATGACAATTAACCCCGCCACCAACCCAAGGATTCCTATGGCAAAAGAAAGGATGATTAAGGGAAACCGCAGCAGCCGGAAAGCCAGCGTGGCATCATAACTGGGTATGGCAAAGGAAGCGATACCAGTGAAGGCCACCAGGACGACCACCACAGGTGAAATTAACCCTGCCTGCACGGCGGCCTGACCAATCACCAATGCCCCGGCAATACTGACGGCCGGACCCACTGCCTTAGGCAGACGTACCCCCGCTTCGCGCAGCAATTCAAAGGTTAATTCCATGGCCAATACTTCCACCAGGAGTGGAAAAGGAACGCCCTCCCGGCTGCCGGCGATGCTCAGGGCCAAAGGGGTAGGCATCATTTCCCAATGGTGCGTGGTGATGGCAGTATATAAAGAAGGTAAAACCAACGTAGCGGTAAAGGCAAAGAGTGTTAACCAACGCAAAAAGGAACCAAAGTAAAAACTAAAATAATAGTCGTCCCCTTCTTGTAACATCATGGCAAAGGTAACCGGTGCCACGATAACAAAGGGAGTACCATCCACAAAAATTGCCACCCTGCCTTCTAATAGACAGGCCACCACTTTGGCTGGTCTTTCGGTTTTCAGCAGGGTGGAAAAAGGTGTTAAACGCTGATCTTTGATAAACTCCATCACACTTTGGGCTGACTGAATGCCATCGATTCGAATGGCCTGTACTCTCTTTTTCACCTCTGCCACAATGCCAGGATCAGCCAACCCTTCGATATAGGCCACCGATAGAGCCGTATTGGTTCTCGTTCCCAAATGTAAGTTATCAAAACGCAACTGACTATCCCGGATCCTTCTTCTTATCTGGGTTATGTTGACTGAAATGGCTTCCACAAAGCCTTCTTGGGGTCCTTGTATATTTGTCTCCGTCTCTGGCGGTTGGATACTTCTTTTTTCCCAACCGCTGGTCTCAGCCACGATGGCCCGATCGGACCCAGACAAAAAGATCGCGGTTTTCCCATAGAGAATACCGTCAACGGCCTTTACCAAATCACCTGTAAGGACAACCTTTGATACCGGCAACACTGCATGGGCCAAAATTTTGCTGTTAGCCAAAAGTGCAACCGGCGCCTCTTGAAGTTTGGCAATAATCGATTCATTAATAGTTTTTGGGTCGGCCATATTCTCCAGATAAACCACTAAGACCGGTATAGTACCATTCCCAGCCAGGATTTTACGCAGCACCAAATCCCCCGTACTGCCAAAGCGCTGCCGCAGGGCATCCATAACCCTATTTAAATCGGGTGCCACAGGAGCCTTTGGCCGCTGAGGCTGGTTGCCTGATTCCATGATTTTTTCAACCACAAAGTTTTTCAAATACCTCTTCAGCATCGTCATACCTCATCGCCATAGCTTATGTTTTATTGTGCGACATTTTGGCAATTTTATGTATATTTGCCAAAAATAAAAGGGGTGTCGCTTCCGACACTCCCCCTTATTATTATAAAAAGGCTTTGCTATAAAAGGGCTTTGATACCCTCTATGACCATTTTTTCATTAGGCAAGTAAAACTCCTCCAAGGGCTTACTGTAGGGTACGGGTATATCCGGGGCGGCAATTCTTTTAATGGGTGCTTTTAACTGTACAAAGGCCTTTTCTGCCACCAGGGCAGCAATTTCCCCACCAAACCCACCTGTACGGGTGGCTTCATGCAACACTACCAGGCGACCGGTTTTGGCCACGGACTTTAAAATGGCCTCTTCATCTAAGGGAACCAGCGTTCTCAGGTCTACAATCTCCACACTGATACCCTCTTGCTCCAACTGAGCCGCAGCCTTAAAAGCGGTCCCTAACATCTTGGACCAGGTTACCAGGGTAACATCCCGCCCAGGCTTTTTAACATCCGCTACCCCGATGGGGATTTGGTAATCCTCCTCTGGTACAGGACCAGGTACAAAATAGAGGATCATGTCTTCAATAAAAATAACCGGATTATCATCCCGAATGGCAGACTTTAACAGTCCCTTGGCATCTGCCGGGGTGCTGGGCATTACCACCTTAAGCCCAGGGCAGTGGGCCAACCAAGCTTCTAGGTTATGGGAATGCTGGCAGCCGGCACCAATACCGGAGCCACTCTTCATACGCACTACCAAAGGAAATTTACTCTTACCACCGGATAAATAACGCAGCTTGGCTGCGTGGTTGACGATTTGATCCGCTGCAATGGTAAAAAAGGGATTAAACATAATCTCCACCACCGGGCGCAGTCCCATCACCGAGGCTCCCACCGCAAGACCGGCAATAGCTGCCTCGGACACGGGAGTATCCTTTACCCGGCGGGCTCCAAATTCCTCTAATAACCCAAAGGTGGGAAACTTCGGATTGCTATGAATTCCCACACCCACACCTTCTCCGGCAATAAAAACCTGCTCATCCCGACGCATCTCTTCCCGTAAGGCCTGATTGACAGCTTCACCCATTGTTATCTGTTGCATTTTACAATCCCCCTTTCTATTACCCTAGGCAAATACGTCTTCCAAAGCCTCGGTAACATCCGGCCAGGGACTTTCCTCGGCAAACTGTACAGCCTGTTCTACCTGTTTGGTCGCTTCCTCATTGATCTGCTGCCAAACTGCCTCTGTTAACTGGCCTGTTCCCAGCAGTGTATTTTTTAACAGTTCGATGGGACAACGTTGTTTCCATTGTTCAATTTCTTCCTTTGGCTGGTATGACTGAAAATCGGTGGTGCTATGGCCCCCCCAGCGATAGGTTTTACATTCAATGAGGATGGGACCCTGCCCAGACAAACACTTTTGTCGTGCCTCTGCTGTGGCTTGATGCACCTTTAATACGTCATTACCATCCACCACCTGGGATGGCATACCGTAGGCTATGGCACGGTCAGCCAGATCTTTTAGTCTGGTGTGTTCTTCCAGCCGCTGGGCGCCGGAATATATATTATTTTCACAAACAAAAATCACAGGCAGATTCCATAAGGCAGCTAAATTGAGGGCCTCATGAAAACTACCTTCATCCGATGCTCCGTTGCCAAAATAACACACCGTGACAAAGTCCTTCTTTTCATATTGGGCCGCAAAGGCTGTCCCCACGGCAATGGGGATACCTCCTCCTACCACGGTGGTGGTGCAGAGGGCATTGACCTCCGGAGCTGCAATGTGCAAGGTGCCGCTTTTACCTTTGTTATACCCAGTACGTTTGCCATAGATCTCAGCCATGATAAGATTTGGTAAGGCCCCTTTCGCTATTAGATGCCCATGACTGCGGTGATTGCTAATAATTACATCCTGCGGCTCCAATGCTGCACTGACACCCGCTGCCACTGCTTCCTGACCCGTACAAACGATCATCATACCGTGCAGCTTGCCATACTCTTTGCTTAAATCCTCCAGCTTTTCTTCAAACTTACGAATTAGCAGCATGGTTTCCAGCAATTTAACCTGATTCAAATTCTCCACGAGCTAGATCACCTCCTAGGTTTTACCTAAATATTCCATGCTCATTGGAGAAGTCCTTTGTTAAAAAAAGAAATATAGCCATCCGCCGTCCGCTTTTTTTGCATGCATTACAGAGAGCACAAGGGGACGGTTCTTTTGTGCTCCCGGCTAATGGCTAAAAGCAAAAAAAGACCGCCGGAATCATCCAGCAGCCTTTACTCTTCTTCACTATGTACCCAATCATCCAGCACGGCTAACAAATCATCTTTGCCCCTGCCTGTTTCCGCAGAAAAGGCCACCAATCGATGTCCCGGTGCCAGGGGTAGGGCTTTCTGTATCACTGCCTGTTGTTTGGCCCACTGATTATTGGATAATTTGTCCACCTTGGTGGCCACCACCACCGTGGGTACCTGATAATATTGCAACCATTCATACATTTGCTTATCCTGGGCCGTGGGTGTATGACGGCTATCCAGTAAAAGCACAACTCCCCTTAGGTTTTCCCGTTCCTTAAGGTAGCCTTCAATCATCTTGCCCCATTTAGCCCGCACATCTAATGGTACTTTGGCATAACCATAACCGGGCAAATCCACCATGAGGAATTGGTCATTGTTAATATTAAAAAAATTTATGAGCTGGGTTCTGCCGGGGGTGCTGCTGGTTTTGGCCAATCCCTTGCGGTTTACCACTTTGTTAATGAGGGAAGATTTCCCCACATTGGAACGGCCCACAAAGGCTACTTCGGGTAAATTCCCCGGGGGGTAACCCCCGGGGTTAACTGCACTGGTTACAAATGAAGCGGTTGTTATTTTCACGACGGTAGCTGGGTTCCTCCTTGCTGAACTTCCTGGGTTTCCACCGCTGTAAGATGCGGATTATCCATCAGGGCTGCTTCTGGTTCCATTATGGTGGTGGTATGGTCAATCTCCTTTTCCAACAAGGCGATTTCCAACACCTGATCAATATGCTCCACCAGGATGAATTCCAGGTGCTTCTTAATGTTAACTGGAATGTCTTCCAGATCCTTTTTGTTATCCTTGGGCATAATGATTAATTTAATACCTGCCCGGTGAGCCGCCATAACCTTTTCCTTGATACCACCCACGGGCAACACACGGCCCCGCAGGGTGATCTCACCGGTCATCGCAATGTCGTGGCGCACCTTCCGACCGGTAAGCACCGAAGCCATCGCTGTGGCCATGGTAATACCGGCTGAAGGGCCATCCTTGGGAACAGCCCCCTCGGGAATATGAATGTGCATATCCCATTTTTCAAACAGCTCTTGATCAATTTCTAACTCGTGGGCACGGCTGCGGATGAAGCTGTAGCCGGCCTGGGCAGATTCCCTCATCACTTCACCCAATTTACCCGTTAGGGTCATACGACCGGTTCCCTTATAGGTGGTAATCTCAATAACCAGGGTATCACCGCCCACTTCGGTCCAAGCCATACCAGTAACGGTACCAATTTCATCATTTTGTTCCGCTACCCCATAACGGTAACGGGGAATGCCCAGGAATTGCTCTAAATTTTGAGTGGTAACCTTCACCTTTTCCGCCTGACCTGCTACGATTTTCCTAGCTGTCTTACGGCAGATGGAGGCAAGCTTGCGCTCCAGATTTCTAACTCCAGATTCCCTGGTGTACTCACGTACTACCTTTAACAGGGTATTATCCGAAATCTGCATCATTTGATCGGTTAAACCATGATCTTTGATCTGTTTGGGCAGTAAATGACGTTTGGCGATTTGCAGTTTCTCTTCTTCAGTATAACCAGAAATCTGAATAACTTCCATCCGGTCCAATAAAGGCCTTGGAATGGAATACATGCTGTTCGCTGTGGTGATAAACATAACATTGGACAAATCAAAGGGTGTCTCAATGTAATGATCACTAAAGGTACTATTTTGCTCAGGATCTAGTACTTCCAATAGGGCAGAGGCAGGGTCACCTCGGAAATCGCTAGCCATTTTATCAATTTCATCCAGCAAGAAGACTGGGTTTTTTGACCCGGCGGTTTTCATACCCTGGATAACCCGACCTGGCATGGCACCGACATAGGTTCTCCGGTGGCCACGAATCTCCGCCTCGTCCCTGACACCCCCGAGGGAAATTCTTACGAATTTACGCTCCAGAGCTCTGGCAATGGAGCGACCCAGGGAGGTTTTACCAACACCCGGGGGGCCCACCAGGCAAAGTATGGGTCCTTTCATTTTCTTAGCCAACTTACGGATAGCCAAATATTCGATGATTCTTTCCTTCGGATCCTTTAGGCCGTAGTGATCGGCCTCCAACACAGCCTCTGCGGCGTTAATATCGATGCGATCTTTGGTGCCCTTGCTCCAGGGCAAACTTAACATCCAGTCCAGGTAATTGCGTACCACAGCGGACTCGGCTGCCATGGGCGGCATTTTTTCCAGACGCTCTACTTCCTTGAGAGCCTTCTCTTCGGCTTCTTTAGGAAGTTTTGCTTTGGCGATTTTTTCCCTGAGTTCTTCACACTCAGCCACCCGATCTTCCTTATCACCTAATTCCTTTTGAATGGCCTTCATCTGTTCTCTCAGGTAGTATTCCTTTTGGGTTTTTTCCATCTGTTTGCGAACCCGAATGTTGATCTTGCGTTCCAACTCGACGATTTCCAATTCCCTGGCCACAATGCCACAGAGTTTTTCCAGTCGGTCCACAATCTCGATGGATTCTAATATTTTTTGTTTATCTTCGATTTTTAGGGCTAAGTGAGAAGCAATTATATCCACCAGACGTCCAGGTTCTTCCAAATTAACCACAGAAACCACTGTTTCTGGAGGAATTCTTTTGGAGAGTTTTACATACTGCTCAAACTGATAAACCAGGTTCCGCATCAGAGCTTCAATTTCGGCACTCTTTTCGAATTCTTCGGTATATTGCTCCACTTTCACTCTAAAATAGGGTTCTTGATATTCATAGTTGTTAATCTTGGCCCGGGCGATGCCTTCCACCAGCACTCGAATGGTTCCCCCAGGAAGTTTTAGCAGTTGCTTTACTTCTGCCACTGTCCCGATCTGATAAATATCATCCACTGTGGGCTCATCGGTCTGAGCCTCCTTTTGGGTTGCCAGAAAAATCATTTTGTCTTGGACCATTGCCTCTTCAATGGCTTGGATTGATTTTTCTCTTCCTACGTCAAGGTGTATAACCATATAGGGAAATACTAAAATACCCCTCAGTGGAAGCAAGGGTAACGATTTAATTTCAAAATTCACTGCCGCACCTCCTTGTATATTCTAAACATATGTTGGCTGATTAGTTACTAAGAATAAGGTTATAATAACATAAAAGTTTTATCCACTGCCACAACAATAATTTACCATTAACAGAGAAAACCCAGCATACGCTGGGTTTTTGAAGCTTGATCAAGCAAATTTAAAATTATTCTATTAACAGGAAAACCTATATTTCTCAAATGTTTTTTAAATTATCAGGAATTGGCAGATTCCCCAGCCAAAAAGGCTGCCGCTGGTAGATCCAAACTGGAATTTAGCGATTCCCACTGGATTTTTTTCTCAGGCTGTTCCACCAGTGCCCCTTGAACGACCTCCTCTAGTGTGTCTATGGGTACAACCTCAATGCCTTCCATATTTTTAAATATTTCCTGATAGTTTTCCCGGGGGATTAAAACCTTCTTAACCCCTGCCTGCTTGGCTGCCTCTACCTTGGCCACCACACCACCGATGGGTTTTACCAAGCCACGAATGGAAATTTCGCCGGTCATGGCTACGGTATTGCTGACGGCTACACCCTTGATGGCTGAGTAAATGGCTGTGGCAATGGTGACACCGGCTGAGGGACCATCCACCAAGCCGCTGCCAAGGAAATTTACATGGATATCGTAGTTTTGGGGATTCACATCCATGACCCGCCTAAGTACTGTCACCACGTTTTCCACCGAACTGCGGGCCATACTCTTGCGCCGTACTTTTTTGCTTCCGCCACTGATTTCCTCTTCTTCCACTACCCCGGTCACAATAATTTTACCCATACCAGCCGCAGCGGGGATAACCGTTGCCTCCACTTCGGAGACGATACCCATATTGGGTCCATAGACGGCCAGGCCATTGACTACACCAACCTGAGACTGTGAATTGATCTTGCGCTCCGGTCGCGGTGTATACTGCCCACTATGCAGGACCCATTCAATATCCCTGACTAAAATCTCTTTTCTATCCTCTGTCAGGGCTATACCGCCGGCAATTTGAATGATATTGACAGATTCCCGCCCATTGGTGGCATAGCGTTTGATAACGTCCAGTGCCCCCTCCTCTAAGGGAAAGCCAATCTTCTTTGCTGCATTGTCAGCAATTTTTTTGATTTCCTCCTGCTGTAGTGGTCGAAAGAAAATTTCTAAGCAGCGGGAACGAATGGCCGGGGGTATCTCCTCTGGCGTCCGGGTGGTTGCCCCTACCATGCGAAAGTCCGCCGGTAAGCCATTCTGAAAGATATCATGGATATGGGTTGGTATGTTATTGTCCTCAGAGCTATAGTAGGCACTCTCTAAAAAGACCTTGCGATCTTCCAATACCTTTAGCAGCTTATTCATTTGGATGGGGTGCAGTTCCCCGATTTCATCAATAAACAGCATACCCCCATGGGCCTTTGTCACAGCCCCAGCCTTAGGCTGAGGAATACCTGCCATGCCCATGGCCCCAGCACCCTGATAGATCGGGTCATGCACCGAACCGATCAGGGGGTCCGCAATACCTCTTTCGTCAAAGCGAGCAGTGGTTGCATCCAGCTCAAAGAATTTTGCATTTTCCTTAAAGGGAGAGCTGGGTGTTTTTTTAGCCTCTTCCAGCACCAATCTGGCCGCAGCTGTTTTACCAACCCCCGGGGGTCCATAGACGATAACGTGCTGTGGATTGGGCCCGCAGAGGGCAGCCCGCAGGGATTTTAAGCCCTCTTCCTGGCCGATGATTTCACTAAAATTTTTGGGCCTGGTTTTCTCCGCCAGCGGTTCAGTCAAGGAAATAGCCCGCAGACGCTGCAGTTTTTCCATCTCTTTACGGGATTCTCTTTCTACGGCGGTTTTATTGCCCTGTTGTTGCTTCAGCAAGTTCCAGAAATAAAGACCAATAACCACCGCGAAAAATACCTGTATAAAGGTGAGAAAACTCCCAAGGCCGGTAAGTTCCCCCATAATACGATGCCTCCTTTTAGCGAACTCTTTCTTTTGTATTATTGCTAAAAGGACCAAATTTTACACGTGGATTTTTGATTTAGGGTATTTCTTTTGGGTATTAGCCGTCAGCTTTTTTCCTTGAGGCATTCCTATGGGGTAAGCGATGGCCATAGTCCATTAATTGACAGCTATTACCTTTATTAATCATGAATGACATTGGTGGCTTACTCCCCCTGTCACTCCGTGACGTCATCCTCAGAGAGAGCTAATTAAAAAAGCGAAAAGCTAAAGCACGGGGGATTTCCCCGTGCTTTGACCCTTAATCTATGCGCTTTCTTCTTTTTTCTTCTTTTTATCCATGGTGATGAGCAGTGGTTCGCCTTTCTTTAAGATGGCGTCCCTGGTGATGATAACCTTGGAGATGTCATCACGGGAAGGAATGTCATACATAATGCCCAGCATCGCTTCTTCCATGATGGCCCTGAGGCCCCTGGCACCGGTTTTGCGTTTTAGCGCTTCCTTAGCCACCTCACGCAAGGAATCAGGCTGCAATTCCAAATCCACGCCATCCAGTTCAAATAACTTCTGATACTGTTTGGACAGAGCATTCTTGGGTTCTGTCAAAATACGAACCAGAGCATCTTCATCAAGGGCGTCAAGGGTAACCACAACCGGCAGACGACCTACAAATTCGGGGATTAAGCCAAATTTCAAAAGGTCTTCCGGCAAGATGTTGGCTAAGATTTCACCAATTTTCCGATCCTTTTGGCTTTGAATTTCTGCACCAAAACCAAGCTGTTTTTTACCGGTACGGTTTTGGATAATCTTATCAATGCCGTCAAAGGCACCACCACAGATAAACAAGATGTTGGTGGTATCCAGCTGGATAAATTCCTGATGGGGATGCTTGCGCCCACCCTGGGGTGGTACGCTGGCAACTGTGCCTTCGAGGATTTTTAGTAAAGCTTGCTGTACACCTTCGCCGGAAACATCCCTGGTAATGGAGGGATTTTCCGATTTGCGTGCAATTTTATCAATCTCGTCGATATAGACAATGCCTTTTTCAGCCTTTTCAACATCATAATCCGCTGCTTGGATAAGTTTTAGCAGGATGTTCTCCACATCCTCACCAACATATCCTGCCTCGGTTAAAGAGGTGGCATCGGCGATGGCAAAGGGCACGTTTAACAAGCGAGCCAGTGTCTGGGCCAGTAATGTTTTACCACAACCGGTGGGCCCCAGCATAACGATATTGCTCTTGGAGAGCTCCACGTCTTCAACTTTGCCCCCAAGGTTAATCCGCTTGTAGTGGTTGTATACTGCCACAGCCAATTGTCTTTTTGCACTTTCTTGTCCAATTACATACTGATCCAAAATGGCTTTGATTTCTTTGGGTTTGGGTAAATCACCCATATCCAGGCCCAAGTCATCGCTTAATTCTTCTTCGATGATTTCATTGCATAACTCGATGCATTCATCGCAGATATAGACACCGGGGCCGGCTACAAGCTTTTTTACCTGATCCTGCATCTTGCCACAGAAGGAGCATTTGAGCTGGCCTTTCTCGTTAAACATATTTCCACCTCTTTTATCTTTACTTCCTATACGGCATCACCTCATCAATGATTCCGTACTGTTTAGCTTCCTCAGCGGACATAAAGAAGTCCCGCTCAGTGTCCCTGGTAATCTTATCCAGAGGCTGCCCGGTGTGGTGGGCCAACCGTTCATTTAACAGGTCTTTCATGCGTAAAATCTCTTTGGCATGAATATCAATATCCGTTGCCTGACCCTGCACGCCACCTAGGGGTTGGTGAATCATAATTCTAGCCATGGGAAGAGTATAACGCTTGCCAGTTGCTCCGGCGGCCAGCAAGAAGGAACCCATGCTTGCAGCTTGACCCAAACAAATGGTGGATACAGGGGGTTTAATATACTGCATGGTATCGTAAATCGCCAATCCAGCAGTAACAACCCCACCCGGAGAATTGATATATAAATGAATATCCTTCTCAGGATCCTCAGCCTCTAGGAATAAGAACTGTGCGATTACCAGATTGGCAATATGGTCGTCAATGGGTCCACCAATAAAGATAATACGATCTTTCAATAATCTTGAATAAATATCGTATGCTCGCTCGCCCCGGTTAGTTTGTTCTACTACTATTGGTACTAAGCCCGACAAGTCTATCGCCTCCTTGAAATATCTATCTAGCCCTATCTACGGCTTTAGGGCTTACATTGCCAATATATTCAATCTAGGCCTCTTTGGTGCCTTCCACCACTTTAGCATTTTCAGCCAAGAAATTAACAACTTTACGGCGGGCTATATCTAGATTAATATGTCTCAGCTCACCCTGTAATTCCAGTGTCTTACGTACAATTTCCGCATCCTGTTTAACATATTCAGCAATTTTTTGAATTTCCTCATTTAATTCTTCTTCACTGGCAGTAATATTTTCAGACTTGGCAATGGCGTCTAAAACCAGTTCACTTTTAACTGTTCTTTCAGCATCTGGTCTCATACGGTCACGCATGTCATTAATGCTGGTGTTCGTATATTGGAAATACTGATCCAGGTTAATGCCTTGCTGAGCCAGACGTTGGCTCATGCTGTTAATCATTTCTTCAACCTTTTGGTCTACCATAACTGCTGGGATCTCAACCTCTGCTTTAGCAACCGCAGCTTCCACTGCACCGTTTTCCATGGAAGACTTGGCCACTTTTGCGGCATTTTCTTTTAATCTATTCAGAATGTCTGACTTTAATTCATCCAATGTATCGAATTCGCTTACGTCTTTGGCAAACTCATCATCCAGTGGTGCCAGTTCCTTGCGTTTAATTTCATTAATTTTTACTTTAAAGGTTGCTGGTTTGCCGGCCAGATTTTCTGCATGGTATTCTTCCGGGAAAGTAACGTTGATATCTTTTTCTTCACCAAGCTTAACTCCCACAAGCTGCTCTTCGAAACCAGGGATAAAGGAATTGGAACCGATGGTTAGGGAGTAGTTTTCGGCATGACCGCCTTCAAAGGCCTCACCGTCTACATAGCCGGTAAAGTCAATGAGGGTGACATCTTCATTTTGCACTTCTCCTTCTTCCACTGTGATAAGTTTCGCATGGCGATTCTGCAGACGTTCCAGTTCCTTCTCTATGTCCTGATCCGTTACTTCTGCGGCAGGTTGGGTTACTTCTAAACCTTTGTATTCGCCCAGGGTTACCTCCGGCTTTACTTCTACAGTGGCTTTAAAAATTAAGATTTTACCAGCTTCACCCTGTACAATATCAATTTGGGGTTGGTCAATGGGCTCGGTGGCAGTTTCTTCTAAAGCTTCCATATAAGCTTCGGGAATAATCATTTCAGCGGCTTCACCAAATAAAGTTTCGGAACCTACATAACGTTCTACCATTGCCCGGGGAGCTTTTCCTTTACGAAACCCAGGAATGTTAACTTGCTTAACAACTTTCCGGTAGGCTTTATCCAAAGCCTGCTCAACTTTTTCCTGTTCTACCTCAACCTCTAAAAGGACGGTGTTTTTATCAATTCTTTCTGCAGTGGCCTTCATTATAAAGTGTTCCTCCTTAAATATCCTTTGGATTATTATTGTTTACTGAAATTACACCCTCCCACAGGACTGCAACCCTCGTTGTTTGTAGTGTAACCAAATATAGGCATAACACTATATTTATTTCTACGAAAGGTTATCCAACTCCTGCTGAAGTCGAATCATTTACAGTCAAAAAGGGTAATTTTTTCCAGTTACCTCAGTAATTAAAATACCAGGGCATAACCCTGGCAATCCTATATCATTCCAATTATACCATAATGTCTTTTCTTTGCAAAACATTTGCTTAGGGCTTCCTTTTCCTCCATTTTTTAAAGGTTTTATTTTCTAATTTCTTGAATATATATCATCTTTTTAATTAGATTTCAAGTCTTGTGAAATAAATAATTTTGTTGTATAAATTAGTTAGATAATTAAAAATTGACTGAATTTTAAAACATTATATTATAAAGAGGGTGTTGCTATGTCAAATGGTTGTTCAATTTGCCAAAAGGAAACCGATCGATTACTAGAGTGTTCTGTATGCGGCGATGAAGTATGTTCACACTGTCATGAGCAATGTAGTATCTGTGGTCAATGGGCCTGTCATAAACATGTTATCTGTATTTACAAGCAGGTTCATGTCTGCTCAACTTGCTATGCTAGCCAAATAGTAGAATCCCTAGACTACCCGAACGAAAAATTTAAGGTTTAACCACTATCCCGAACGAAAAATCAAAAAAATAAAAAACACCTGATTAATCAGGTGTTTTTTATTTGTGGTGCGGATGAAGGGACTTGAACCCCCACACCTCGCGGTACCAGATCCTAAGTCTGGCGCGTCTGCCAATTCCGCCACATCCGCATATAAAACTGATGGTGATCCATCCGCGACTCGAACGCGGGACACCCTGATTAAAAGTCAGGTGCTCTACCAACTGAGCTAATGGATCCTATTAATGGCTGGGGCGGCTGGATTCGAACCAACGAATGCCGGAGTCAAAGTCCGGTGCCTTACCGCTTGGCGACGCCCCAATATAGTATAAAATGGGGTGGATAATGGGACTCGAACCCACGGCCTCCAGAGCCACAATCTGGCGCTCTAACCAGCTGAGCTATACCCACCACAAAGCGTTGCTGACTTTGGTGACTCGCAGAAATTATATTATCAAAGTCATTCATCATTGTCAAGCAATATTTCAACAAATTATTTTCTCATAACCTTTATTACTATTGCCTAAACGATCATGCTTTTTGCTGCGAACAATTACTGATTATATATAGTTTGACATGTATTGTCAAGACCTTTGGGTGCTTCTCAGGTGTTTATTTTTCGCAAACTAAACTAACCTTAACTAACTAAATTCTGTTATCATAGGGAATGTACATTTGTTTTTAGGAGGGTCTTAGTCATGGCTCAATCCCAGTTTAAAGAGGGTTTTAAAGCAGCTTTGCCCGTTGTCTTTGGCTATTTTCCCATTGGCATGGCCTTTGGTGTTTTGGCGGTTCAATCTGGTATGACTACCCTTGAGGTCTTTATGATGTCATTGCTGGTCTACGCCGGTTCCTCCCAGTTCATCGGAGCAGGCATGCTAGCAGCCCAGGCTTCCTTTGGTACCATTGTCTTAACCACTTTTTTAATTAATTCCCGGCACCTATTAATGACTGCCTCCTTGGCACCCTATATGAAACATTTGAGTGCCAAGCTTTTATCCTTATTGGGCTTTTGGATTACGGATGAAACCTTCGCAATTTCCGTTGCCACTGTGGCCCGTGAAAAGAAGGATAAAGGATATTTCTTTGGTCTTTTGGTTACCGCTCACCTGGCTTGGCTTTCCAGCACCGTGCTGGGGTCTGTGATGGGTAATTTTATCCCTGACCCACAAAAATATGGTTTGGATTTCGCCCTACCGGCTATGTTTATCGCTCTATTGGTTTTACAAGTAAAACACAAGAAAATGTTGGCCGTAATTATTATTTCCGCCGCCTTATCCATTGGTATCAAGCTAAATGCCGCGGGTAGCTGGAATATTATTTTGGCCACTATAATATCTGCAACGATTGGGGTGTTAATCGATCAATGGATGGAAAAGTCCTCGCAGTCATTATCGGCATGATGGTGGTTACCTACATTCCCCGGATGCTGCCGCTGGCCGTATTATCCCGTATGAATATTTCCCAGGGCGTAATGAATTGGCTTAGCTATGTGCCAGTGGCTGTCTTGTCTGCCCTGTTGGCACCTGAGTTACTTTTAAAAAATGGTCAGCTTAGCCTGAACCTGTCCAACACCTATCTCCTAGCAGCCATTCCCAGTTTTCTAGCCGGGTATTTTTCCAAAAGTATCTTCCTGACGGTGGTAACTGGTATGTTGACTGTCGTATTGTTAAATCAGGCCTTTTAGTTGTTAACAATTAGCCGTTAGCTAAAAACGATCCGCTAACAGCTAAAGGCTAATCATGACTCATGGCTATAGTTTCGTCCCCTCCATGGGTGAATATTCCAGTTTTAAAGCATGCTCTACTTTGTCATCAAAGGCTTGATCATGGGAAACCAGCAAAAGTTGCTCAAATTTGCATTCTTCCTGGGCCTTGCCGATGGCTTCGGCCAACATATTGCGGCTTTCTGCATCCAAGCCATAGGTGGGTTCATCAAAGGCGCAGAAACCTGCTTGGGAAAATTCCTTGACCATGGCCAGTTGCATGGCCATGGCAGCCTTCATTTGCTGGCCACCGGACAGGCTGGTAAAGCGCTTCTCCCCGGACACAGTGGTGACCGTAAGGCTGTAATCTCCCGAGCGCCAGTGAAACTGTGCCGCCTCATTGCTCATCGTATTGTAGATAACCTGGGCCTGGGCTGCCACCCGAGCAGTTAGGCTGCGGGCCACCGGTTCCTGGGCATTTTTCAAAATATACCTTGCCCGCTCAAGAATACTTTCCTGGGCCTGTAAACGGAGCAACTCTCTGTACTGCTCCTCCCGTTGCTGCAGCAACCCCTGCATAACCTTGACCCGCTGCTGCTGTTCTTTCACCAACCGCACAGCTTCGGCCAATTTGCTGGTGGCTTCCCCAAGAGCAAGGTTTGCCTTGGCATAGGTGTCCTTTAGCTCCTTATGCCTGGCTGGATTATAGGCCGCCTCTGCTTGCTGAAACCTTTGCTCCCACTCTATCAATTCTGCCTGTAACCCCTTTAACTTGTCTTGACTTTCCTGCAGCATCGTGAGATATGCCTGCTGTTTTGCCGCCACAGGCTGATTTTGCAAATATAAGGTGTAGCCCGGCAGATGGTTGGCTTTGTTTGCCGTGGCTAAGGCCAGTTTGTTGTCCAGCTCCTGAAAGGGTGCCAATTGCTGTTGCAAATTCTTTATCTCCCGGCGAATTTTGTTTAGTTGGGCTTCAATCCGTTCGGCCCTTTGCTCTGACTCGGCTGCCCTTTGATTAAGTTTCTTAATTTCCTCTGTCAGGTTCTTTAGGGCTGTTTCCTCCGCCGCCAACTCCTTTTTCTGTCCCACCCGCTGGGCCAATGTATCCTGGGCTGCTTTATACCGTTTCTCCACGCTGGGCTGCCATCCCTGATAACGCTCATAAAGGGCCATCTGCAAAGCCTTCATTTCTTCCACCGCAGCCCGGTAGCCGGCCACTTTCATTTTTGAAGTTACAGCCACGCCGCCACTTAACTTGGGTAATTCACCGCCGGATTGCAAAACTTTGGCCAGTACCTCTGCCGCCGCCCGACCCCGGACATCCACCAGCTGCCCATATAGCCCCACGATGCCTTTGGCCAACTGACTGGCCCTAGCCTGTTTCTCCAGCTGACTTTTTTCCTCTGCCAGCAAGTATTCTACTCGCTTTCTTGCCTCGGCAACCAGTTTTAAAGCTTCCTTCTGCGCGATAGCTGTCTGTTGAAACTTCTGAGTCAAGCTATCTAGGTCTGCCTTGGACTTAGCCGGGTTGAACTGGTTGCAAGCTGTCCCCAGCAAGGGACATTGTCCGCCAGATAATCTGGCCAACTGTTGTTCTAGAACAGCCTTCGCTTGGCGGGTTCTTTCTAACTCCAAGCGACATTGCTGCTCCTGTTCTTCAAGCCTCGTAAGTTCTTCTTTTGCCTGGGCTAACTGGCCGGCTATTTTTCCATTTAGCTGCTGTAATATTTGCTCCAAATCTGCCAGCTGTTCAATGGCCGGTTTATTTACCGCACTCATACCCCTTAGCCATTCCACAATGCTGGCCAGATGCTTGCGTAATTCTTCGGCCTGTTTATAAGCCAATTGGCAGTCTGACTCCCCGGCTTGGAACTGCTCCAAGCGAAGGCTAAGCTGCTGCCATCTGGTTTGATAATCCTGCTGCTTCTGGGCAGCATTTTCCCGATCCCGCTGCCCTTCCTGCCCTTTAGCCAGCAAATCCCTGGCCAGACCCATTTCTTCCCTTTGTCCGTTGGCTAGGGTTTTTTGGATTTGATCCCGGGTCAGACGTTCCTTTTCTAAAACACTAATTTGTTGTTCTAGCTCTAGGTAGGCTTGGTAGGCTGCCTGATTTTGTTGAAGCATCCGATTGGCCTGCTTGGCTTCCTCCACCCTGGTAGAACAAGTGGCAGCATCATTGTTAGCCTGGGCAACCAAGTTTTTAGCCTCACTGACCTTTAACCGTGCTGCTTGATAGTTATTCATGAGAATTTCGTACTGTGCCAATTGGCCTGCCGCATGATGCTGCTGCTGTTGGCTTTTTTCTACTAACGCCTCCAGAGTAACCCTTTGTTTGACGGCCTCCTCATATTTTTCCGGGGCATCTTGAAGCTGGGATATTTGCCCTTCTAAGCCGCTAATAACTGCCCGTTGGTTAGCTATCTCCTGCCGAACCTCATCACAGGGACCCTTGAGGTACTCAAAACACTGGCGAAAAATATCTACATCTAATAGTGGGTCAAAGTGGTTCTTGGCCTCGCTGGGCTTCAGATCAAAGGGAATGGTAAAACGTCCTTGCTTGACACCCAACAGACTGTGGTAAACCTCAGCCAAGCGTTCGGAATTTTCCACCCCGGCCAGGTTAGCA
Organism: Desulfotomaculum sp. 1211_IL3151; assembly: GCF_036763075.1. Taxonomy (NCBI): domain Bacteria; kingdom Bacillati; phylum Bacillota; class Clostridia; order Eubacteriales; family Desulfotomaculaceae; genus Desulfotomaculum; species Desulfotomaculum sp. 1211_IL3151. The sequence continues at coordinate 52,222 of NZ_JBAIYV010000051.1, forward strand.
ATAAAGTCCTTAACTTCTTTTTCCCCTTCTGCTTCGATAAAGTCATCATCCTGCCGAACCACCTTCCAGCGACGTCCGCCATTGCCTACATCCCGCTCTACCCGGTACAAGCAATCCTCGTGCCAGACCCAAACATCCACCTCACCGGCTTTACTGCCATTTCTTAAGAGATAGGTATTCTTAGCCATTCTGGCATTGCCACGCACAGGTTCCGCATCGAAAAGGGCATAGCCAATGGCTTCGATAAGGGTACTTTTGCCTGTTCCATTTTTCCCCGCAATCTGATTAATACCTGGTTCTAGCTGAATGGTAATGCCCTCACCATTCGCCCCTTCACCATAGCTTTTGATATTTTTTAGTCGGATCCTCTGCACCCACATCTAGTCCTCACCTTCCTTTGCCGTTGCCACCGCACGTCGTGGTTGCTCAGCCAATGCCTCTTGTACCAAACGCTCCACCAGTCCACTGCTGTTAAGCCTTTCACGAATTTCCTGGTAACCAACTTGGCTGCGCACATCCTCTTTAAACTGATGAAATAACCCTGCCAAGATATTCGCTTGTTCCTCTAACCCCACCAGGGGATTATGCAATACTAAATCATAAATGGCCGCCCTTTCCAGGGCTTCCCGGGTGGGTACGGCAGCCGCCCCTTGGGCCTCTAACCCTTCGCTGTTAGCCAACTGTAAAGCACCGGAATTTATTTCAACCGCCAATACGGGCAGATCTTCTTCCAGGTAGGAGGCCAAGGCATCGGTATCCAATCTTATCCGCCCCAAATTTACAGCACCGGTCAATTCCAGGCGCACCGCATCCTCTGGCCCGGCCCCCGCCTCTTTTAATAAACTGCTGAGATCCCTCTGAATACCATCCATTGCCCGTTTCGTTTTGTTGCCGTGGGGGGAACAATCATAACGCAGGCTGATGACTCTTCTTTTGGGTACATTGAGAATTTCCGCCCTTTGCAGAGGGTTGATTGCCGTGGGATCAATTTCTACCAGAGCCATACCCCTGGGCTGCCCGTCGTAGCGGCTCTCTTCCAATCTTACATGCTCCGGGGAACCTGGGTTAAGGGCCCACCCGCCGTGGTTTAAGGGCTTATGTATGTGTCCCAGGGCCAAGTAATCAACCTGCTGATGAAGAAATTCCAATGTCTCCTTGGCAAAGCCGCCCCCTTCCTGCACCATATAGTCCGGTCCAGCATGGAGCAGCATCACAGTGGCCCTGACAGAGTCCTTGGGCCACTGTGTCATGGCCTCCCAAATAAGACGTGCCCTCTTAATGGTGCCAGCCCCCAAGTAACCGGCACCAACGATCCTGACACCTTTATAGTCGATATAAGAACCTCTTCTGGTTTTTTCATCCCAGGGGGTAAGCACAGGTCCCTCGGCCTGAAAGGGTATGGTCAGTAGGTGAAGCAGTCCTATATCATTTAAATAACGCACCCAGGTATGGGTTTCCCCGGTCACCGTGGCCCGGTCATGGTTGCCTTCAATGGCAAAGACCGGTATATTCGCTTCTTGCAAAGGCAGCAAACAGGTGGTGGCCTGCCGCAAAATAGGTGGCTGAATATTTGGGGAGTCATATAAATCCCCCGCCAGCAGCAGACCATCCACCCTTTGCTCCAGGGCATACTGTACAATATAGTCTAGGGCCTTAGCAAAGTCATCATCGGGCAGTTTACCGCCCAGACGCTGGCGGCCCAAATGAATATCGGAACAATGTATAAATTTTAGTGCTGACATGGTTTGCACTTCCTTTTTTCACAAGATTCCTGCTTGTCCTGATCAATTATACCGGAATCTCGAACGGCCTGTCACTTCTATAAAGAATGCATAAATGTGGTTTGAAAAGAAATAATAAGAAAAAACAAGGAGGTGCCCCATTTGTTGAAGGCTCTCAGTCTTGCTAACCTAAACGAAATTCAGCGCAATGTTTTAATCTTTGTGCGAGAGCATACATCACCGGACGGAATGTTGATTTACCCCCTAAAAGATATGGGTAAATCACTGGGCTATTCAGAATTAGAAGTCCAGCGGGCCCTACGAAATTTGGAAGAACTAAATCTGGTGGATTATCGCGAAGGTGAAAATCCAGAGGACCCCAACATGATCCTTTATAAAGACGAATGGTTAGATTCTTACAGCCAAAACCATTAAATGGGAAAGGCCCCTCACCAAATGGCGAAGGGCCTTTGTCTTTTTGTCTTACTTATCTACGGGTGCTTTCTCACGGAAAAGGGAAGGAATCAACAGAATACCGGATAAACCGACTAAGCTGTAGATTACTTTGCTCAGGATAGAAGATTCACGCACAGCATCTCCACCCAAAAGGGCTGCAACCAAATCGTAGCTGAATAGGCCAACTAACAACCAGTTTAATGCCCCGATGATCACCAGTACTAAAGCAACTCTTGATAATGTTTCCACCAAATAGAACCTCCTCGAAAAAATAATTTCGAGTGGTATTATTGCCGTTTTTTTCTAAAAGCAAACATTTTTATTTATTATTTAAAGACTTCTTCAAACAACTCATCCTCCGGCCCTTCATCAAGGATGGTAAAATTAACTTCCAGTTTGCTGCCTTCCTTGGCCTCTGGAGGTAAAAAACTGCGCGGCACCTGCCACATGATTTTTCCTGACACCTCTAAAACAGCCCAATCTGCTTCAAAGCGATCGATCACTGCCCTCATCGGCTCGCCCTCCTAAAACCTGCCTGCACTGCCTCATCCTCTGTTTTAAACCAAGCCTCTGGTTTGGTTTGTTCATAATTCCGCTGCCCGGGCAGGTGGTAAATTTTATCACCGTTTTTATTAATGTTGCCCTTAATTAGGCCTTTAGCATTTTTATCTACATAGACCGAGGTATCCTTGGCTATCGGTACCTCCCCTTTTGTTGTTATAGTTTGGTTTTCTACTGTAATTTTTTTGCCATCCGATACCAAAACCAGGGTGCCCTGTTGGGCCGTCTGATAAACCTCAACCTTACTGGTCTTTAACCTTTCCAGGATTTCACGGTGGGGATGGCCATAATCATTCTTGGCCGCCACTGAGATCACCGCTACCTGTGGATTCACTGCCTTGAGGAATTTTTCCCCGGTGGCAGTGTAACTGCCGTGATGACCCACCTTTAGCACGTTAGCCCTTAGGTCATAACCTTTGGTTATCATCTCCTGCTCCGAAAGGATGCCGGCATCCCCGGTCAGTAAAAAAGCAGTTTCGCCAAAAGAAATCTTACTAACGATACTATAATCATTCAGTTCCTCATAACTGCTACTGTTGGGTGCCAGAATCTCCACTCGGGCATCACCCAAGGTAAAACTTTGTCCTCCACTGGCTGCGGTGGCCTTTATATTTTTCGCCTTCATAGCACGTAAAACATCCTGATAGGTTTCCGTAGCATGATTAACTTTGGGTAAATATATTTGCTCCACCGAAAAATGTTTAATTACATCATCCATGCCACCGATATGATCTTCGTGAGGGTGGGTCCCGATGACCACTTGCAGCTTTTTTATACCCTGTTGATTAAGGTAGCGAACCATCAGCTCTCCATCAGCATTATTGCCGGCATCCACCAGCATAGCCTGATCACTATTTTGTACCAAAATTGCATCCGCCTGGCCCACATCAATAAAATGAACCTTCAGAGTACCGGCTGGTGCCGTGATGATTTTTGGTATATCTGCCTTAGGACCCTCGGTTTCAGGTTGACTGCAACCAGTAACCAACATTAAAATACAGAGTAATAGTGGTAGGATAAATTTTTTCATGTTTTCTCTCCCTTGTTGATAGGATGGTACAGTAGAATATTATACCATACGCACCAGTACCTGACTGGGGCTATTATTTTAATTTTTTGCGAATTATTTTGTACACGCTATTGGATATGATAAGATAAAGCAAAGGAAGGAGTTGTTTTGGATGAACAAAAAGCTTCTTATCGTGGGTGCATTGATTCTGGCCCTTGTAGCCTTAACCATTCCCGCCGCCTTTGCCGCCGATACTGACACTCCGGCTAAGGCATGGTTTGAGCAACGAATGGCTTCTAAGAGAGTTCAAGTTGATCAGGCTGTGCAAAATGGCACCCTAACTCCGGAGCAGGGGCAGGCCTGGCAACAACATTTTGATAAAATGAGTGAATTTCGGGCTCAGAACGGCTACACCTGCCCCGGTGCTGGTCCCGGCAAATGTGGCTTAGGCCCAGGTGCTGGCATGGGACGTAACGGTGGCGGTCCCTGGCAGAATAATCCTTCTGCCCAAATTCAATAATGGTAAAATCAAAAGCGGCCCCTGGGGGTCGCTTTCGATTTTTTTGCTTACTGTAAAAAATTTGTTATACCCCGGGCAATGGCATTGGCAACCTGCTCTTGATAGGCTGGATCCTGTAGCCGCTTCCTTTCCTCTGAGTTACAAAGCCAGCCTGCTTCCACGATGACTACGGGTATGGTCATGTTTTGGAATAAGTAAAAATCATCTGGCCGAGGTTCCTTTTCCCTGACCTTGGGCAGCCTGTTGGTCTCCCGTTGAATGGCCTGGGCTAACCTTTTACTTTTCTCATCACTGGGATTGTAGTAAACAAGAACACCATTGTCCTGGCCTTCACCGGTATTGATGTGGATGCTAACAAAAACCTCACCCTGAAACCTCTGGGCCACGGCAATACGATGGTCTAGGTCAAGCCGCTCGGCCTGCTTGGTGTAAACACCATTTTGTGTGAAATCCTGATCCTTTTCCCGGGTCAATTGAACCTGATGCTGTTTCATAGACCGAGCTATCTTTTGGGCAATGGCCAAATTTATATCCTTTTCCATTACCCCTTCTCGACAGGCACCAGGATCTGAACCCCCATGTCCTGGATCAATAATAACCACATGTTTGGGTAAAGGCTTTTTTTGAGGTTTTTGGGGTGAACTTTCTGCCTCCGTTTTATAAAGACATCCCTTTAGAAAAAAGCCCACGGGTAGCATCACAATAACAACTAAAATTGGCCAAAACCACGGATGTCTTTGTTTTCTGTAGGGTCCTTTGATATACATATTCATTACCTTCACTTATTTATTTTGGTTTGCCCTTATGCATATCGGAAGGTTTATACTTTCCGATATGCCAAATCTAGTTTTACTTTTTTAAAGGAAACCCATTCATAAAAAGAAAAAAGCACTGCCCCAAAAGCAGTGCCTTTCTTATGATCATAGCCTATAGGAAAATAACCAGCAGCACAATGGCGATGATTAATAGGAATATAAAAAAGCAAACGCAAACCGGCAATAGAAAACTAGGAAAACAAGAGTTAGCTTGTGTCATAATCTCAACCCCTTTTTCCTACAATCTATGACACATTAACAAAAGATGTGAATTCATTCGGTCTTTTCTTTTTAACTAAATAATAGAATCACATCCCAAGCATTATCCCAGGGTGTGACTTTCAGCCTTCCTGGCAGTAAAGGTTTGTATGGACCGATACCCTGTTCCCCTGGCCAACGTAAGGGCTTGATCGTAATCCGCCCCAACATCCTCCGGATTGTGGGCGTCGGAGTTGATCACAATCGGTACTCCATTGAGAAAGCATGTTTTCAATAATAAAGGCTGGGGATACATTTCACCCACTGGCTTTCTTAGGCCAGCGGTACTAATTTCAATACAGGTACCACTATTGGCAAAAGCCCGGGCAATCCGGTCATACTGTTCCTGAAGAAAATCTTGATTCGTAGGAATATATTTAAAAATTTTCGCCAGATCCAGGTGGGCTGCAATATCAAAAAGGCGGCTCTCAATCAGGGACTCAACCCGATCAAAATAGTCCCGCCACACATCTTCAACTTTACGTCTTTCCCACTCTTCCTTCATTTCCGACAAATCAATACCCCACTGATCAATCCAATGGACTGAACCAATCACATAATCAAAGGGATAGCCATCGATAAATTCTTTAATTTCCTTCTCCTTACCAGGAAAGTAGTCAATTTCTATACCAAACTTAACATTAATCCCCTCTGCCCTGGCCTGTAAGATCATATTTAGATAGTCGTCCATCTTCTCCGTTTGCCTTTGTTCAACCCAATGGTTCCAAAAAATATGCTTTGTCTCAATAAACCTGTAAGCATGCTCCGAAATTCCCCAATCATTAATGCCCACATGCCGGGCATGTTCATAAAACTTCCGCAGCCACTCTACTGTGTACTGTCCTTTTTCCACATGAATATGATAATCTGTTAACATTTTGCACCCACCTTGTTGTCGTATATAGAATTATGTTGTTGTATATAGAAACTATATTAAGACTTCTAAAAAAAATCAATAAATCTTGCTGTATACATTCAAAGCCCTACCTTGCACGATTGATTTCAGTTGCAAACTCATTAAGAGCCATTGCATTAAGCCCCGCAAAACCCGTGGATAAAACATTGTTACTGGCCAAGCGGACAACGATAGAATAATAAGCATCCTTATTTAAGCCCCAATCAAACAGGCATTTTAGGCTGCATACAGAGAAAACATTCGATTCATATTTTTTTAGCAGAAAACCTCTTCTTATTTCTTCGATGATCCAAAACTTATTATCGGAAGATTCATTACAGTGCTGACAAACAGGAAAGGTCTCCAATAAATGCATAATTGTATTTTCTACCCTTTCCCGATCCTTTTCTTTTTCTGATCCCCAATGGGTACTCATAAAAACTATATCCTTAACTAGCAGTTCCTTGTCCACCGAATCATGCCACTCCTTAATTATTAACATAAGCCAACATTGTTGACATTGCTTATTTTACCATATAAAATCATTAATACGGCAGCTAATAATCTCTTAATAAATATTGTTGCTTTCCAAGAATCATTATGTTATTATATTTTGTGTTGGCTCAAGAATTGTCCCAGTAGCTCAGCTGGATAGAGCAACGGACTTCTAATCCGTAGGTCGGGGGTTCGAATCCCTCCTGGGACGCCAGAAAACGTAGAAATGGCAAGGCTTTCAAGGTTGGAAGCCCTTGCCATTTTTCTTTTTTAGGGGAAACTTCTAATATTCTTCTAATGTACGGTATGGAACTATTGAAAAAGAGGTTATTATACTCCGTTATGTTCTTTCCGTCAGTGATTTTGGGGGAATTATTTTTGATTATATTCCGGCAAGTTTCAATCCCCTTCACAGAATTTTAAGTCCTTCAACACACCTTGATTTTACTGGCATCTAAAGTGTAAGCTATGAAATTACTGGATTTCTTTTTTGCTAGTTAATAATCAACTTTGGTAAGTTTGGGTAATTTTGGTGACATGTTGACGACGTTCTGGCGATGTTTTTCACCCAGTTATATGGGTAAGTTAATCATGAAAACATTTCCATATTCTATCAAACAACTGAATAGTCCGGCACCAATGGCTATAATTATGTATTTTACAACTATATTATTTAATACAATTATATCTGTCAGATTAGAACCTAAAAAACAACCATTATAACCACCTATAATCATATAATACCCCCAATTATTCCACTCCTTTTAAACATAAACTTAATATCACCTTATTCTTTATCATGCCATTTAGATCAATATATGGATTATGGAAAGTTTACAAGATCAGTTTTTCCGCAGCATGCCTCTTTATAAAATACGCAACAACAATAGTCCATTGAAAGTTTAGGGAAGCAAAAGAACCGTCCCCTTGCTTCCCCCAAGACCTGGTGCCTCAAAGATATAATCATTCGGAAACGATTGGACCCTTGCAGCTTCTCTTACAGTTAGTGTCCTTGCCTGACTGCTATCTGGATGAATAAATCTGTTACCATCTTTAAAAGTTCTTTATCTTTGGAATCATCGCTTTTGAGTAAATGTTTGGAAGAGGTGCCTTCTTTCATACCTTCGAATAGCCTGACATCTGTTTCTTGCTGACTTCGGGCTATATGTTCAGTAATCCTATTGTTAGCAAAGCTTGGGCATGCCACTGCCGCCTTTATGCTTGATAGATATTCCCATGCCATTCCATCCAAACAAAAACAAGCTGCCATCAAGGCGGGGGAAGCTGTTTTGTAAGGGGCAAAAATCCTCTATTGCAGGAGGCGGCTGCATCTGGTAAATTTACCGAGAAGGAAGCTCGTAAAACTGGCTAATAACTAGGCAGGGGATGGAAAGAATATGGCCATAAACCAACCATCGAAAAGTAAGTGGCTTAGAAATGTCTGATGGATAAGGTTGCACTATGCTCAAGATAAAGAAACAGGGGTTATAGTATACCATTTCGCTTAAAGACAAAATAAAAATAGCCCCCACCTCTCGGCGGGGGCTTTGGTAAAGAGAGGAATTGCGCCTACTGGCACATGTCGACGTGTTGATTTTATCACACGGAATCTCCTGTTATCTATAGGAAGTAATATCCATCTACGGCCACACTTTTGTCCTATCCCATAAGTAAAAGTAAGTGGATAAAAAGCCCCAGGGAAACCTGGGGCTAATCAGTCAACGACAACATAAGGTCCCGGCCACAAAAGACCTGGCTTTCCGCAGAGGAAGGCTATGTCTTTTTTATGGTAAAGCATGGTATGATGGATTCAAAGTTTATGAAACCACTCAGACAAACAGGAATTTGTTGAACATCCCAGACTTCACATTATTGCATAAAAGGAGCATAAGGCAAATGGAAAAGCGCCGTAAATTATATCTTCCTGACAGTAATTGCTCCAATTTATCTGAAGAAAGAGAAGAAACAGAAGTCGCAGGAAATGCGCCTTGTCCATGCTGCCGATTTATTACGATTCCGAATGTTGGGGATGCTCTGGCTTACATCTGCCCCGTCTGTTTTTGGGAAATTGATTCTTTTATTCAGTCGGAAAACGAGCCAAGCGACCAAAATCATGGATTGTCTTTATTCCAGGCAAGAGATAACTATGTAAAATACGGCGCCGCAATGCCTGAACTGAAGATTTATTGCAGAAGCCCCAAAGAGTCTGAATTTCCAAGAAAATGAACATAATGAGATACGGACAAATTGAAATTTGTCCGCCACACCATAAGCAATATCCTACTACTTATTCTGTACTATTCTTTCTTGCCGTGATAGCAATTGTCGTAAAAAAGTAAGAAATTCGCAGGAGGAATATCAGCTAAATACGCTAATATCCCATTAACACAAAAACAAAAAAGGAGGTTATGTTATGGAAAATAGTGTTGGCGGAGTCGTTATAGTTGTGGAAAATCGGGAAAAACTGGCTCCGAAGGTAAATGCCATTTTAACAGAGTTTGGTGAATTAGTTGTGGGACGAGTTGGTCTACCCTACCGTGAAAAAAATAAGTATGTCATTACCATCGTGGTGGACGGAGACGCTGCCGTAGTGGGTGAAATGGTTAAAAAACTGGAAGCACTGGGGGAAATTCAAGTTAAAGTTGCACTAAGTGGCATCTGTAACGCATAAGACATTTTTAAAAAAGTTTAATGAATTTAAAATCAATACCTCTAGCGTTATTGCTAGAGGTATTTTCGCCCTGATTAATTAAGTGGTGGTAATCTTCCTACATTCCAGATAAAACCTTTTTTCTTCTGCCTCACCCATTGAAAAGGTTTTTCTAGGTAACACCCCGTCTAAAATAACGGTCTTAAATAAATCATGTTTGTCCATTGGTTCAAGGTAAAAGCCAATGTTTCCATCCTGTGAAGCCAGGGAACTCAAAACATCTTCCCCATGAATATAATCAATTTTCAAGTTTCCTTCGTTGTCAGAAATATCATTGAGGGCCTTCTGGAGGGTTGCAACCTCTAGGTTGAATTTGGGATGTTGAACTACTAATAGGCCTCTAGAAGTACCGGTAATATAGGGAATAACGTGGCAATCTCCACTGGCAGTAAGTTTTTTTCCCTCTTGCTCCAACTCTGCCTTGTTATTAAATTCTTGAAAATAGGCTTTTGAGTTATTTCTATTACAGTATCCAACAATACGATCTAATAAGTTTTTTCCATTGACGTTGAACACAACCCTGTGAATGGGTTCAAAGGTTAGTCCCTGATCATGAACGTTTACAACCTCTACCATAGCATAACGTGCAGGGTGGTTTTCAAACTCACTGGCTGTCAAACTAGCTTTTATATTTTCCCAAACAGCTTTAGCAGTAGCCAAAGAATGGTTACCATCTCCGGCTGCGAACAGCAGTACATCTTTTTCTGGGCCTACCCCATATTTTGCCCTAAAGGATTCGGGTTTTGCCAAACTTACAAAGGCCTTCATGATGCTTTCTTCCATGGCGGAATCACTTACCCTGTAACCCTTAATGTGACCACCATTCATCATTAATTCAAAATCATAGAGCCGTTCCATTCTTTCGGTTTGTGCTGACAGGGGCTCAATTACTGTCATTTCCGGATCATCTATAAGGAGCATAACATGGGGAACTTCAATGGGGGCATTTTCCCTGACCTTTATTCTAGGAGGCAATCTGTCTAAAACTGTACCTTCAGTGGCTCGAATCAAGGTCTTGGCACCAGGGTTATAGTCATATTGCTCTAGGTCAATGGCAATTAGCAAACCCTTTCTTGATCCGGTATGGGCTGTTTTACGATCAATATAGATAAAGCCCTTTCCCTTTTCTACCAATAGTTTGTCAGCGATGTACCGCCTCATCGTATCGTTAATATTCGTTATTCTCTCCTCTGCCCTACCCTCTTCTAGATAAACCTCGGGAAATATTAGGCGCAAAGTTGAAGGTTCCCCTGCTACAATTCTTTCCACTTCTGACCAGTATTCCGGCTGAGATGAATATTGATCGCAGGCCACAACGGACCACTTGTTTAAATTAATTGTTATTTCCGGCAAAAGTACTTCAGGTGGTTTTATTCCAATGTTCTTTATCGACAAAATTATCAACCTCCAAATCAATCTTTTTGGGCCATATTTCCCAATCCACAAGTTTTTAGTTCCTTAGCCATATCTTCACAACCTCTTTTATTGTATCAAATTAAGACTATTCCATCATTACAAAATACTCAGTATACATAATATTTCAGAAAAATCAAAGAAATATGGGTCTATTTCTCAAGTGTCAGGGGGAAGGTTCTTCTGACAACAGCTAAATAAATTTTTTAAATATCAAAAAAAACTTCTTTACCCTCTTTACAAGTTCTATAACAGATAGTATAATATCGTCAAGGGGAACGCCAAGTTTAGGTTAAGGTTAAACACTGAGTTCTGTTTAAGTTAGGTTTGTTTTAAAGAGTGTCATGTGTTAAGTCTAAGTCCAAAAAGTAAAGTAATGTTTTGGAAAACCCAAATTCTCGTGATTCCCTTGGTAATTAGTAAGAGGTAATTTGGTAAGTAAGTGAAAATTTAAATTGAGGAAAGTTGGAACCCTAGATAATTAAGTTATTCGGTAAGTTAGGTAAGTTTAATTGTTAAATGGCGTTCCCCATTAAGGAGAACCTAGGCTAAGCCTAGGTTCTTTAATTTTCTAATTCTCTTTTATCTACTAATCCGTTGAATAGCCCCCGGCTAACGCCAGTAATTTGAACAGCAAAACGGCCCCACCAATACTAAATCCTGACACCACAGAAATACCTACTAATACCATTCCAATTGTCTTAGAATTTAAATTATTATTCTTTTTCAAATCATGAATAAAGAAAAATCCTACCACGACGGATAAGAAGAAAAACAAGATAGAAAAGGTAATCAACGCCGTTCCAAAGCCTATTCGCTTCATAGAATTAAAGATCAACAAAATATTAAAACTAATAATTACAGTTAAAACCAGAGCTACCATATGTTCTTTTTTCATGGACAACCCCCCGGAAGCCTCAAAGACCTTCATGATTTTTACTTATTATACCATAATTGAATAAGTTCCCCATGAATTTCCCAAAGAAAATTACTTGTGCCTTAATTGCCCTTTACAAACCAAGAAAATTTTATGCTTTCCTGGTTTGCATAAATAGGCTGCCCCTTAGGGACAGCCTGTTGTAACATTACTTAATTTGTCCATCAACACCAATTACAACTTCCCTAACGGGTATCTCTTTTCCGGATAGCTGCAGTGCCTGTTTCAATATAGCAGATACTCCACCACAACAGGGAACTTCCATTCTGGCTACAACAATCGTTTTAATATGGTTTACTGTAAAAATCTGTGCCAGTTTTTCTACATAGCCCTGAATATTGTCTAGCTTCGGGCAGCAAATGGCAATTGCCCTGTTTTTTAGTAATTTATTCTGAAAATCTCCGTATGCTGCCATAACACAGTCTGCACTCAACAGCAGATTTGCATTCTGGAAATAGGGTGCATTTGGATCTAACAAATGTAATTGAATCGGCCACTGTCTTAAGTAGGAAGGTTGGTTTTCACTTTTTTGCCCTTCATCATCCTTCCCTTCTATAATCTTTGCTTGGGTGGATGGGCACCCACAGGAACTCCCTCCAGCATGGTTAGGATTGGGATTGGACTTAAGCTTTATATTAAATCTGGAAGAATCAAATTCTGCTGTTTCCTTTTCTACCAACCTTATGGCATCCACTGGACACTGCGGCAGGCACATACCCAGACCGTCACAATAGGATTCTGATACCAATTTAGCTTTTCCGTCAACTAATTGAATAGCACCCTGCATACAGGCATTCGTACAAAGTCCACAACCAATACATTTTTCCTGATCTATTTGAATTACGTTACGTTTCATCGTTAATATTCCTCCTTGCTATTATGTTCATTACTTGTTTGTATTATATAGCAAGCTTCGGAACTAAACTGTAACATATATCACTTTAAGAAAATTATTCAATATAAGAATATTAATTTTCCTGGGGTGTTAAGGGCCCGGGAAGATTACCAGACAGTTGGTTATCCTACGGAGTTTATTTAGAGGCTGGAACACGGGATTATTTGCTATCCTGTGTTGGGGTTAATCCAGAGAAATTGAAAGAAGAACGTAATAAAAGTAGGGTAACCGGCATCAAAATATATGCCGGTTACTTTCCATATGGTGTCTAAGCTACAATTTATAATTCATTTATGAATTTGCTAGAAAATATAACGTTCCCGTTGCATTCATTGTGGTGATACACAATCAGCCGGGGGCCGTTAAAATACCCACACCCTCTAACTATGGATGCATTAGCCGTGCAGCAGTGGGATATTACCTTTAACTATTTGTCACCTGGGGTTTCCTTGGAGAATGGATACAGCCGGATTTAGTAGATTAAACTTAATGTAAACGGTTGTTCCATTTGCATCACTTTCTATGTCTATGGTGGCATTATGACGGGCAGCTATACTGAAGCAGGTAGCTAAACCAAGACCCGTGCCCTTATCTTTGGTGGTAAGGAAGGGGGTACCCAGCTTTCCAAGAACCTCCGGAGGTATACCTGGTCCCTGATCCTTTACCGCCAGTACCACAACGTCATCAACTGAATAGGTTTGTACCGTTATGCAGCCGCCCTGGGACATGGCTTCTAATCCATTCCTAACCAAGTTTAGGATAATCTGCCGAATTTCCTTATCGTTCAGGAGTAAATCAGACACATCCGCAGTCTTTACTTCAATATTTTTATCCTGTTGCATGGCATCAGCCTGTAGTAAGGGTAATAGAGTTTGTATAATTGCGTTAAGGTTTTGCATTTTTTGTTCTTCTGGTTTATTTCGACCAATGGAGAGAAATTCAGTAATAATGGAATTGGCCCGGTCTAATTCTCCAATCATTAATTCATAATAATCTCTGTATTTAATGCAATCCTTTTTCTCCCTAAGCATTTGCAAAAAACCCCTAACAACAGTCAGTGGGTTACGTACCTCATGGCTGATACCGGCAGCCATTTTTCCAATCAGGTTCAGACGATCTAATCGAATCATTTCCTTTTCCATTTCTTTGGACTGGGTAATATCATAAATGAAAGCAATAAACATTTTAGGTAATTCTTGATCACCCCGGATGACAGATACAGATAGATGGCTCCAAACAGGTTTGCCATCCTTTCGTATATACCGTTGTTCCATTTGGTAGTGGTCATATTGCCCCGCTACCAACTTGTTAAAAAACAACATGCATTTTATATCATCTTCCGGGTGGCTAAAATCGTTGAAACCCTTGTTGCAGAGTTCTTCCTTCGTATAGCCAACCATTTTGGCAAAGGCTTGATTCGCTTCAATTATCCGACCGTCTTCCTCTACGATTATCATGCCAAGCAATGATTGTTCAAAAATGGCCCTGATCCTAGCCTCACTTATTCTTATTGATTCCTCCATTTGCTTCCTGTCAGTAATATCAAGTATGTATACAGATATTCCTTCCATACTAGGGTAGCCGTGAATTTCAATCCACTTACCAGGGTAAAAATCCTTTATTTCCAAATGTACAGGCATCCTTTGAGCAACAGCCCTGCTCAAGGCCTCGTAAATTTGCTCTTTAACAGGTCCTGCTACAAAACTATAAAAACTTTTGCCCAACAATTCGTTATGAGTAAGCATAAAAAGTTGTTCTGCCACTTTGTTTAAATAGGTAAATTTCCATTGATAATCCAGAGTAAAAAAAGCATTCGCAATACTATTAAGAATATTAATAAAACGGTTATGGGATCTGGCTATTTCCTTCTCCATTTTTTTACTGGCAGTAATATCACGACCCACAGCATAAAATACCGGAAGCCTAATGGAAGATGAGGCAGACCAAACAAACCATTTATGGGAACCATCTTTACAGATAAAGCGATTCTCAAGATCCCGTACTTCCATGCCCTTTTCTAAATTTTGGATTTGCATTAGGGTAAGTGCCCGGTCCTCAGGATGAACATAGAAGATAAAGGGTTTAGCCATTAGTTCTTCTTTAGTAAATCCCAGAGATTTTATAAAGGTTAAGTTCGCTCTTTTTATATATCCATCTAAACCGATTGTAGCGATGGCATCCTGCGAAAGGGAAAAGAAATGATAAATCTCATCTTCATTCTGTTTTTGTTCACTAATATCCCGAATCTGGACAATAAAATATAAGAAATTGCCCTGGGCATCGGAAACTCCAGAAACATTTATACTCGCCCATACCTCATGGCCCTGCTTGTGCAAATACCTTTTTTCCAGCTCATATTTATCCAGCTCACCCCTGTACAATTTCTCTAGGAAAAAAATATTGTTTTCTAAATCATCCGGATAAGTAATTTCCTGAAAGTACATGCTAAGCAACTCTTGCTCTGTATAACCCAGCAGTTTACATAGGGAAGGATTTACGGAAAGCAGACGCCCATCGGCAGCTGTCACAGCCATTCCGACACTGGCAAAATAAAAGGCATCGCCGATAACATTTCTTTGCTGTCGTTCAACCATATCGGTTTTTGAATCTGCCATCGTAATCATCCGTGACTCCAAATGTTCAAATCTCTTTAACATTTGCCCAAGGGTTTCCTTTAGGCCAGCTATTTGGCTAATTTCTCTTTTTATCTCCAATAATTCATTCGTTAGATTCTTTGTATCAATAAATCCTCACTCCCGGAACTTATAGTACAGGCTAATTAATTAGCTCTTTTACCTGCCATTTCTCAAACTTTGACAATTAATCGGGTATAATCCAAAGGCCTTGCAATAAACTCAACTCCCGGTTTAAGCGTTATACCTTTAGGCTCACCAATAATAAGAATTTTGGTGCGGGGCCAAATCCGTGTAATTTCATCCATTTGACTACTGCTATTTGTAGTGTTATCAATAACCAGAACCGTGGGGTCATACTGATTTGCCATACTTAATGCAGCGCTTAAATCGGGAGCGGATAAAGATCTTAGGGCAGCTGCTCGCAACGTTTGTACCGCAGGATAGCGAATAACTTCATCTCTCAAAACAATCATCACATCCAGAGGACAGGGTTGTCCTTCATTGGATGTCTGTATCGGTAGCAATACAGAAAAGAGTGCACCGCCATCAATCGCATTACCAGCTGTAATTCTGCCACCGTGATTGTGCACAATTGCCTGGGTAACTGACAGGGCAAGACCAGTACCTCGCTCTTTATTAGTAAAAAAAGGTTGAAATAGCTTTTCCATTACCTCCGGCGACAAACCAGGTCCGTTATCCTCTACCTCTATGGTAACCCAATCTTCCAGTCTGCTTAGTCTAATCATGACCTTGCCTCCGGTTTCCACAGCCTCTACAGCGTTTCGAATAAGCGTCATCATCACTTGGGTAAGCTGTCCTGAGTCTGCTAAGATAGATGGTACCGGCTGAAGGCTGGTACTTATCTCCACTTCCTTACCCAAGGCTTCCCCTTGAAATAGCGGTAGAAGCTCCACTAAAAAATTTAGTGGGTCTAGAGGAATAGGAGAAATTTCAGAAGGCCTCCCCAGGATAAGAAACTCATTTAATAACCGATTTACTCGATCCAGTTCCCGGGTGATCATATCGCTATAACTGGCTATCCTTTGTGGCTCTCTTCGTCGACCCATCAACTGGATTAACCCCTGGGACACCGTCACAGGATTTTTTAATTCCCGGGCCAAAGCCCCCACTAGGGAAGCAGTTGTTGCAAGCCTTTCAGCCTGACGCCCCGCCTCCTGCCAGCGATAATAATCCGTACGGTCATTAATCATAACTAGCCAACCACAAATCGTTTCCTTATCCCGTATAGGGTTAACTTGCCAATCAACCCAGCGGCTTTGCCCATTTAACTGCAATGGGCTCATATAGCCCTTAACCTGTTCAGCCGTTTTGACATTTATTGCTGTGACCCAAGGTCCTGCCAAATCATCCGCCATACATCCTAAAAGCGTTAAAGCTTTTATACCTAAAAGACGTTCCGCTGCCCCGTTAAGATAAGTAACCTGACCATGTTGGTCCACCAGCAGAATCCCGCTGCCTATGGCCCCCAGTACGCGGGTAAGCTGGGCTTGCAGCAATTGGAATAGGTGATCGATTTCAAATACCAAGATGCATTCCTGGGACAGTAATGGCAGAAGTGCCGTAGCCTGTTTTTTATCCGTCGGACATAGTACACCTAATTGTACCTGGGAACTGCCATTGCAAGCTTCCGTGACCACTGCATCCCCGACCGGTTGCCCCAAGTAGGAAGCAACAGCTTCTTCATCCCCCTTTACTAAAAGATCCTCCTCCGTACCATTCCGATACTTTAACCAACTGCCCTTTGCCTTCAGCAGAATCACCAAAGCACTTAATATAAGATCAAGGGCCCTTTCCACCGCATTTTGATCACCACGAAACAATGATAAAACAATATAATTCATTTGCCGCAAAGCTGAAAGCTCGATGGCCCTTTGGCCACCTTCTAAACCTTCCTGTAAGGTAATTTGAAAGCTGTTTAACAATTTGCTTGCGACGTTGGATCGTTCCAGCAAAGACGGCAGACCTTCTCCAGAACGACAGGGGCATTCACAGGCCACCACGGCTAAGCCGTCCCGAAGAGGCATGGCAACGACTGTTAAGCCCTGGCCCGTAAGAAATTCATGCTCATTTCTGTTATTTTTGGTCACCTGCCAAGCTAACATAATTTCGCCCGGGGTTAGGTCCGGGAAGGTTTGCTGGCAAACCGGACATTTATCCGGAACATGAACATACTGAGTCATACTAGCTGGTATAATTGAAAGATTCAATTGTAAACCGATGGCCGTACTTTCGATAAACTGTATCCAGCGCCGAGAATTTAATAAGGTTTTGGAACAAATTTGCATTTTCTTTATCCCCTTCACACTATGTCCGGGGCGTATCCCCTAGGGTAAAATTATCACCGATTAATCTTTCCCTTAATACGGTAGCATGGCTGCTGGATCAACGCCTTCGGAAAAGGTAATTAAAGAGGCTTCTTCATATTTATGTTTAGTAACCCATAAAGCTCTTTCTATAACCAACAGCATGACATGAATTTCAATGGCTTGAGATACTGATTGAAAGGTATCCTTGAGCATCGATTTGTATGTATCCAAAGTCTCTATACTCATATAGTTATTTGTCCCCCTAATTCCAATTTGTGACATTATAATAATATTAAAATGATATTCTACAAAAACAATTGTTTCCCCTTTTTGAACATAGTCTCTAATTTTAGTTTTGCAATGGAATATTAATTCATAACTATCCGGAAATTATACCCAAGTTCATTGGAACAATCGTCTAGTCGATCATTCCGCCTATTGATACAATACACTCAAACTCATCCTCTTGAACAGGAATCATATTGGTCTTAGAAATACGATAGATAGTTAAAGTATCAAATGGCAGCTTCCAATTGCTAGAAGCTGCCATTTACCCATCCCCTTCTGTTACGCCATCGTGTCAAGGGTACGGTTATTTTGCAGGGTTTTCTATTGCATCCTTTGCTATCAACCAATGTTGAATGATACTTAAATAGTCAAGCAAGTTGCTAAGAGCTTGCTTGACTATTTATTGTGTTAAGAAAACCTTACTATTAAATGTATTAACTTTATAATGTTGAATCCAATCTAACCTACACTTTCATACTTATATCTGTGACGGCATCGAGCATATTGTTTTCCTTTCCTCCGGGTCAAAGTCCGATAAATTATTAAAGAAGGGCCTGAATAATCTCCTCCGGCAACCTCTTCGGTTTCATGTTTGATCCCACACATGCCAATTTTACTTTACCTTCCACAAGGAGTTTTCCGTCAATAGCCCTAAGTACCTTTTGAGCAACGGTAATAGAGGATCTTCCAATTTCCAATAAGGCAGTTTCCACCTTTAGCAAATCGTCATGCAAAGCCGGAGCACGGTAACTAATCTCCAGGTGCACAACCGGAAAGACAAAACCACGCTGGGCCATTTCCGCAACCGAAAATCCCCTGTCACGAAGGTATTCCGTTCTTCCTCTTTCAAAATATTTCAGGTAATTTGAGTAGTAAACCACCCCGCCTGCATCAGTATCTTCGTAATAAACCCGAATTTCCATGGGAATCCCTCCTGTAGCTATAATCTTGGGACATTATTTCAATGAAATAATGTTTTACTCCTTCATTTTTTGATTCTTTTGTACGGCACAAATATAGCGGCATAATCAGAAAATTGATATAGTAGTGTTAAGCTTATAAAGAAATGGGATAATTTTATTAAATGGGGGTTTTACCAATGTTGGCGGAGTTTAAAATTATTAATCACCCCTTACGCCCCAATGTTTGTACCAATCTTTGTTCTGTCTGTTACCGGGATAAAAAGAAAGAGAGCAATCGAATCGGTTGCTGTTCCTATGAACCGGAACTTTGTCTTTTTGATTTATTATTTTTATATCTTCATTACCCCTCTATCTATGAGTTTGTACTGAAAAAAGGACGGATAATCAAGGGATATAACGGAATCATGATAGAAATGAAGACAGGCTTAAACCGTTGTCCCTTTATTAGTGACACGGGTTGTGTCTTACCCAGGGATGCAATGACTCCCCTTTGTCGGCTATACATTTGCCGGGAAGCTGCCATTTGGGGACCGTCTATCATCGAAGAAAAATTTAATGAGTATTTTTCCAGCAAGGAATTTCAGTTAAATAATTTTTTAAATAGTAAGCTGACCTATGACAAGGGTTTTACTAGAATAAAACTTAACAGCTTTATAGAGAAATTTGCCCCGGCAATAAAAGCCATGATTGCAGAAATCGATACAACTAACCCACCAGTAGAAATTTTCAATAAAGAAATCGTGGTCAAGGATTTTGGCATACTTCCATAGTGTTATAAAATCTAAAAGCGTAACACCTAAAACAAAGGATGTTACGCTTTTCTCATTTAAAATATTTAACGTCTCATGCCTCTTAGTCTCTGTACCCGTTCTTCAATGGGTGGGTGGGTACTGAACATCCGTGCCAGGGAGTTCCCGGAAAGAGGGTTCGTGATAAATAAGTGGGAAGTCGCAGGGTTTACATTATTCATGGGCACCCGTTGAGCTGCAGATTCTAATTTTAATAGGGCATTGGCTAAACCGTCTGGTAAGCCGGCAATTTCTGCTCCGGTGGCATCTGCCGAGTATTCACGGGAGCGGGAAATGGCCATCTGGATGATCATAGCTGCGATGGGGAAGATAATGGCCATGATTAGGCCACCCACCATGCTGCCACCACCTTCTTCATCCTCACTGCGGCCCATGCCAAAGATGGCACCCCATTGTAGGGCACTACCCATCATACTGATGGCCCCGGCAAAGGCAGCGGCAATGGTGCCTATTAATATATCACGGTTTTTAATATGGGCTAGCTCATGGGCCAATACACCTTCTAACTCCTGGGGGTTCATTAGACGCAGGATTCCCTCGGTTACCGCCACTGCAGAGTTTTCGGGGTTGCGGCCAGTGGCAAAGGCATTGGGCTGATCGGAGGGTTGAATGTATATTCTTGGCATTGGTAAGCCGGCACGTTTGGATAACCGACGGATCATTTCATATAGTTCAGGTGCCTCAGCTTCGGAAACAGGGTAAGATTGGGTCATTTTAATGGCCATTTTATCGCTGTAAAAGTAGCCAAAGAAATTCATTGCCATGGCAATGAGAAAGAAAATCATTGCTCCACTGCTGCCACCAATGGCATTGCCCATCGTTACCATGATGATCGATAGTGCTCCCATTAAGAGCCAAACTTTTAAGGTATTCATTATATTCCTCCTCCCATCAAAATGACATCCTAAGCAAAAGCAGTACTAAAAGTCTTATAGATAAGGTGTCACTTCACTGAGATACAAAATCAACGACTGCATAAGAGTCATACTTCGCATCAATACCACCCGAGTAGCAACCACTCCTTGACCAGATTCTATATTATTAACGAGCGGCTGCAGCTCTGCCATTTGATTCTCCAGCAGTTTAAATTGTTGTTTGAGAAATTGGAGATCTAAACCATGTGGTTTGCCAATGACTCCTTGTAGGTTACTCGTCAGGTCACCAATACGACCTTTGATTTCATCCAGGGTGAGACGCTGGTTTTTCATACTTTCAATTAGTTTTAAAAGCAACAAACAATCTTCCGTATAATAACGGTAACCAGACTCAGCTCTTTCAGGCTTTAAAAGACCCAGGTTGGTGTAATAGTCGATGGTCCTCCGGCTAACTCCCGCCAATTCAGCCAGTTCCCCAATCTTAAATTTCTTCAACTCCCCAAATCTATCACCCCTCCATTATTATACAAGATTACCAATAAACTGTACAGTTATACGTTTTGGTAGCTTTTATCTAAAGTAATGTAATAATTGCCCAGATGGAACTGATTAAACCTCCTCCGATAAAGAAAAACAACCCCCTAAATTTATTGTCAATAGCATCAAATTTACGCTCCAACTTTTTGTCCAGGTTTTGAATTGCTTCTTTAAGTTCTTTTACTTCATCATTACTACGAATCGATTGCCTAAACATCCGACCATATAAATTATTTAAACGTTCAAGTTCTTTCTCTATGTTACGCTCCGGTCGTTCTTGATATTTAAGAGACATCGGCACCCCTCATTTCTTGATATATGCCAAAATATGTCATTGGCATAAAAAGGGTGAAAATTTGCTCTCTAAAATAAAAGCACAGGGGATGAGATTTCTCCAAGCCCACTGTGCTTTTATTAAATAACCCGTGCATAATTTATTTTTCTCTATTTCCCGTAACATGTTTAACCGATTGCATATAATGGGGTACTATCTATTCCTCCAGGATAATTCGATGGTCAACCAGTGCCATTTCTTTTATCTTTGCTTTTACTATCTTTCTTTGGCTAAAAATATTCTCTAAAAATAAGCCTTCTTTCGTTGGAACAATCTTATCTACTGATTCCAGCAATAGTTTCTCATGGCCATCTTTATCCACCAAGTAAACATTCGCTTCACACACAGCAATCACCCCTTTGTGCTCGAACAATCTCAATAGCATCATCAATATAATGGGGCAGTGGCTTGGTTTCAACCCCAGCCACAATTAAATTACATCTATTTAGGGGAATCAGCACCTTTTTAGCGGGACTTTCTGCTATTGCTTTAGCCATAAGTGGTGTAAGCTCACCAAGCAATGAATTTGCACATATGATGGCAACCGGCCCTATAATAATGTCTACCTTGGCAGCATTGATAACGATAGCATTTTCCCCGGTTGCCCCTTCATTGGCACCGGATTTAAGCATTAATGAAGTAGCCAAGGCGTTGGTACCCAATGCAATAATCTCAAGCCGCTCCCCAAAGACCTGCCTCAATTTGCTAACAACAGCCTTACCGATTCCCCCACCTTGCCCATCGATAACCGCAATACGCATTTGGTTCCTCCAATCATTAAACTTACCAACATATTATACTAAAAAACACAGGTAGTATGATTGGGTTTTTTATTCTATTTGTTCTTGGCGGAGCCACAGATTGGACAATTCTGAAGGGCAAGGGGCTCTTCTATGATGACTCATTTATTCCATCACTAAAGAAAAGTGCCTGAATCAATAGTATGACAAGCAATAGTCCACCTACAAGGTGAAAGCAAGGCATCCACCATATGCATAAAAAACTCCTTTATAAAAAAATCAAAATGACCCATAAAGGGTAGTTCGTCCCTTCATGGGTCTGTTGTTTGTTAGCTTGCCAACTCATAACAATAATTTTTCAGGGTAATGCAAAACCTTCATGGTTTTAATATACATTTGCTATATCAAAGCCAATTAATTTTATCAATTTGCCCGCCCAATACATATTACGGTAGTTTAGCCCTTGCTTTCATACTTGATCACTTGATCAATTAACTCCATAAACAAGGCAATGATTTCCTTTGAGGCCTTGGTTAATTCATTGACATAATCAAAGGCTAAATGGTGATCCCCTTTGCTATGGTGCTGGATAGCCATTAAACCACTCTGATGCACCATCCGGTGTGGTTCCTCAATTCTCTTAAATACATCCACCACCTGAGGGGGATACTTATTGATAGACATTTCACCTTCACCGTAGTACCAGCGGCCCAGCTTACACTGGTGGTGATCAGCCAGATCTTCGGCTTCTTTAATTTCCCCTTTTAGATGTGCCACCACTTTATTAATCCAAGTTGCATGGTCGACCACACGCTCGGCTAGAAATCCTGCTAAACCTGCCTGATCAAAACCCTTTTGTTGCTTGATCTCTTCCCAGATGGTATTGGTAATTCGATATGAAAAGTCTTTCTGATACTGGGCATCTTCGGCAATTTCCTCAGCAAATTTAGTGGCTTCAGCAATTTGATCCGCATTGGCTGAAATTTCCTCGGTAACAGCAGTTTGTTCTTCGGCTGCACCGCTTAAGTGCTCCAACAAACTACTTACAGTCTGGGTAGCTCTTTTAATTTCCCCAAAGGGTTCCGTCACAGACTTTGCGGAATAAATGCCTGCCTCCACTGAATTGCTGCTCTGTCCCATGGATGCCAGGGTATCGGTCATGCCTGTTTGGAGGTGGAACACCACATCCTTAATTTGTACCGCAGATTCCTTTGTCCGGTCTGCCAGACGCCGTATTTCCTCCGCCACCACAGCAAAGCCGCGCCCGCTGTCACCTGCCCTAGCGGCCTCAATGGAAGCATTTAAGGCCAACAGGTTGGTTTGCTCGGTTATTTCTGTTATTACTTCCACCGCTTCATCAATGGCCCGAACCCTGGCCTCCAGGTCCCTTACTGTTTGGGCCAACACGGACATGGACTGGCCTGCCTCCTCTAACATAACCACTGCTTGATTTAAAGATTGTTGACCAGTTTGCACAGCATCCTCTACTTTCAAATGTTCACCGTGACTATGCTGTGTGGTACTGGTTAACTCTTGGATCGATGCCGCCATTTGTTCTGAAGCCGCTGCCAGGGAATCAGTCTCACCGCCGATTACGGATACCCTATTCTGTGTTTTAAAGGCAGATAATTGATTATAAGTGGCAGAAAAATAGTTATAGGACAATATTTTTAGTATTGGTGCCATGTCCTTTATGGCACATTGCTGATTCTTTTCGCGGCCAAAAAGGGTTTTAAACAAAGGCATTTACCTCCATAATAGTACTCAGTTTAACTGTTCTAGAATTTTTATCTGTTTTTATTATGCCATTTGCAAATGCCATTTGTAAGCCATTTAGTCATTTAATTTATATTTTTTTAATTCTTTTTTAAGGAATCACATAAAACCTTGGGGCATAGGCTTCTCCCACACCAGATACCGGCCGGTGTTGTAAGCGGTATTTCTTTCGCGTAAAGTAAAGACCAGGGGATTTGTAATCTGCTTTCCTATAGGCAGACTTCAGATCCCCTGGTCTTGTTCGATTAAAGATCCTTACGTTCAAAATGGTAAATCGCCAGGCCAAGACAGACCAGTAAATAAAGGCAGGCATATACCAGCATGGCATTGCTCGGTGGTACCGACACCCCAAAGGGACCCACCGAAAGGGAGGATAACGGATTCATATCACTGCCGGTAACCACCGTCAACAGTTTACGAAACAGTGCGTCACTGGGCATCACCAAACTGGTAGCAATTCCCAAGTTAACCAAATCCGCCTTATTAACGATACTGCCAATCTGCTCTAAAAAGCCTCCCACTGCACCCAGGCCAAAAAGTACAATTGAAACGATACCAGCTGTTAGGGTTCTTAACAGCGTACTGCATAGCAAGGCCACCCCCAACAGAATTAAGGGCTGCAGAGCAAAAATCAAAGCCCCGGCAATTCCCTTGGCAGTGGTCAAAAAACCCAGGGCAACGGGGTTAAAGTATTGGTTTAGCGCTAATAGACCTCCATATAGCACCAAAGCATAGACCGTTAACATCGAACCATAGCCTAAAAATTTGCCCAGTATAATATCCCTGCGTCGAATGGGCTTGGAAACAATGGCGTGCAGCAAGCCGCTTTCAATCTCCGAAGCAACAGAGCCTACACTGGCCAACAGGGCCAACAAGGCCAGTAAAAAGGAGCCAAAGTACAATCCTGCCCCCAATAGTTGCAGGCCAACCATTTGCTGTAGCATAAGCTGCGGGCCGTGGCCTGGACCCAGACCCCGCATTTCCTGGGCAGTGAAGTTAAGGGCCGCACCATAGAGCAGAAAGAAGGCCGTCGAAAGCAGTAGGGTAACCAGAAATACTTTTTTACGGGAACCTTCCCAAAAGGTTAAACGGGCAATTGTCAACACGTCGGGTACCTTCCTTCCTTAGTCCTTGGGCTGGCTGTCGGTTACAACCTCTAAAAAGAGTTTTTCCAGCGACTCGATCATAGGCGTTACTTCGTGGACTGCCGCCCCAGACTGTACCAGTCCGGTGACTAACTCTGGAACCTCTAGCTTTTCGGCACTGGCAAAGATAAGCTCCTGACCCCCTGCCAGATTCTGACTGGCTTGCTGGGAAATCAATTGCCAACCGGCACAACAAGCAGTAATCCTGTGCACCGGCATCGTACCAGCCAGCACCACTTTAACCCGGCGACCAGTGGTGATATCCCGCCAGTCCCCCTGGAAAATAAGACAACCTTCTTTGATAATGGCAACCTGATCACAGATTGTTTCCAGTTCACTCAAGAGATGACTGTTTAAAAAGATCGTTTTCCCCTGCCCCCTTAGGGTCACCAGCAAATCCCGTACCACTTTCCGGCCAATGGGGTCCAGGGCCGAGGTTGGTTCATCCAAAAAAAGCAGCTCTGGGTCTGGCAATAGGGCACAACCAAGACCAATGCGCTGCTGCATGCCCTTGCTGTAGCTGCCCACCCGTTTCCTGGCATGCTGGGTCAGTCCCACCATCTCCAGCACCAGCGGTATGCGTTGGACTGACTTTTTAGCAGGCAACCCAAAGAGTGAAGCGTGAAAACGAAGTAAATCATGACCCGTGAGCCAGTCATGATAACTGAAATTCTCCGGCAAAAAACCTACCTTCTGACGCACTGTGAAGTCATGTAAGGGACGACCCAGTAATTTGGCTTCGCCAGAGGTTGGTTGTAACAGCCCCATTAACATTTTGACCAGGGTACTTTTACCAGCACCATTTGGTCCCAGCAAACCAAATATAGACCCCCGGGGGACTGCCAGGGATATATCCCGGCAGCCCCCTTGGCCCTGGTAGGTCTTGGTTAATTCAATGGTTTCGATGGCTAACAAAAATGCCCCTCCGTTCCAGCGTTACTTCAAAGAACCGGCAATCCTAATAGCGGTATCCCGCTCCAGCAGACCATTTAAACCATAGATGATACCCTGGTCCACCCAGATCAAATTACTGTAGCCATGTTTGCTTTGGTTAAAGATGGCCGTAGTACCACCCAGGTCAATTTTCTCTGATCCTTCGTCTTCCGGCAGCACCAATGTATTTTGCCAGTCCTTAATACTGGCCAGTTGGGTTCTTAAATCATCGGGTAAGATGGGCAAAGCTAACAATGCTGCCCTTAAATCATTGGCATCCACTCCAGCCGGCACGGTAATTTCCGGGGTATTAAACTGAGTAAGGGTAAAACCACGCCCCTCATTCTGAACATATTTCAGTTGAATGCCAGCGGGCATCTCTATTTTAAAGGCCTCTGCATTCAGGTTCCCCGGCAGCAAAGTGGTAGAACCTAGCCCTTTTAACAGTAAGTTTGTCTGCGCCACATCCAGCCTAAATTCCGCCAGACCTTCTTGATTCACATCAACCGGCTCGGCCAAGGTGTAGCCAGCCGGTATAAAGGAGGGTTGCTTTAAATTAAAGGGTACTTTGGCCTGGGCCTCTGCCAGGGTTAATTTGGCTTGCACTGGTTGTTTAAGCACGACCACCTTACCAAATTGTTGTAAATCAATTTCCCCTACTTGGGACTCAAGGGATTTTGCCATTTGCTCCAGATCATTTGGTGTTATTTTAACCGTTTCAATTTTTTGCACTCGGAAAACCGAAAGAAAATCAGCCACTGCCAGTTTAACCGGTGTAAAGGTAAGTGCCCCGGTTAAAATTAATGCGGAGGCAGCCACTGCTGTCCATTTTCTCCATCCTTTGTTCATCCAAAAACCGCTCCTTACTTTTTCTTTTGGTTGTACACAAGCCTTAATAAGATGGTTATTAATTGCTTGGTCAGAAATACTTTGATTCATTTCATCTTGGTAGCTCATTAAACGATCAGCGGACCAATCGGCCAATTGGCTTAATTCTGTTAAGGTTTTCGAACAGTGGGTACACTCTGACAAATGCTCCTTTAAAGAAGCGGCTTCTTCAATTGAAAGCTCATCATCCAGGTAGGCCTGCCAGGTACCTTGCTCGGGACATTTCATGTAGTCACCCCCTAATTAGTTAACAAAAATCGTTGATAGGCTTGCCTAAATCGCTCCCTGGCCCGGGCCAAAAAGGTACCCACTGAGCCCTTACTAACATCTAAGGTGGCGGCAATTTCCTCATAGTTGTAGCCAGAGAATTTCATAAGTAAAACCATACGATCCCGGGGCTTAAGTTCTGCTAGGGCCTGTCTGATCAATTGAAGTTCTTCCCTATCCACTACTAACTGTTCCGCCGAGGGTACAACTAAGGAAAAGCCAACGGCTTCCTCTGCTTGACCGACTTTTTCCTCCCGCCGTCTTCGGTTACCTTCGCTCCTCAGGTGACTGTAGCAGAGGTTATTGGTAACCTTGGTCAACCAAGCAGAGGGGTTTTCAATTTCATCTAATCCTTGACGGTACAGTCGTAAAAAGGCCTCTTGGGCGGCATCTTCCGCGGCCCCAACATCTCCCAACATAAAAGCTGCCTGACGAACTAATTTAGGATACATTTCCTCATAAAGTTTTTGTAGTTGATCTGTCACTTGATCACCACAAATCCTAACAACTCCCCAGGTGAGAGCAGGTGAATTTACACGAATGGTACAACCCCCCTTATCCGCTGCGCAACAGATCTCTCATTTATAGTTCCATTATATAGACTCAGCGGCATGATAAAAGCTGACACCCTATTACTATATTCCTTTAAAAAAATAAAAACAATTATCACATTTTGGCATCCCCGTGAAACGAAAAAAGGAAGCACCGCTTGCTACTAAACAACGTAGTTTTGCGGCACTTCCTTATAATCATTTTTTACCTACTTCTTCCATAGCCACAGAAAGCATCAATTTGATGCGGTTTAGTTGGTTTACCTCACTTGCGCCCGGGTCATAGTCGATGGGGGCAATATTGGCTGCAGGGTAAGCCCTGCGCAGTTCTTTGATCATGCCTTTGCCTGTGATATGGTTGGGTAAGCAGGCAAAGGGTTGTAAACAAACGATATTATTGACGCCGCTTTGGATCAGCTCAACCATCTCACCGGTTAAGAACCAGCCCTCGCCAGTTTGGTTGCACAGTGACAGGTGTTTGGCTGCACCATGGGCAATCTCCTCGATGGACTTAGGTGCTTCAAAGCGTTTGCTGGCCTGGAGGGCTTTTTTCATATCTGTCCGGTAGGATTCAATGACCTTCACAGAAAACATACCAGAAAGCGCCTTTCCCAGGGTGCCGGAAAGCTCCTGATATTTGATCTTATTATCAAAGGAGCAATATAAAAAGAAATCAATCAGGTCTGGTACCACGGCCTCGGCACCCTCTGCCTCCAATAGTTCCACAATGTTATTGTTGGCAGTGGGGTGGAATTTAACCAGTATTTCTCCTACCACACCGACTCTGGGCTTTACTGCATCCTCATGAATTGGCAGGTTATCAAAATCCTTAACCATCTGATAAATATTTCTCTTAAACTCTTTTCTGCCGCCATCCTTCAGGGCCTGTTGACACTTGGCTACCCACTTCTCATATAGACGGTTGGCAGAACCTGCTACCTTTTCGTAGGGTCGCACTCGGTAAAGTATCCTCATAAGAAGGTCACCATATACCAAGCCCATCATTAAATTATTAAAAATAGGCAAGGTCACCTTAAAACCAGGATTTTTCTCCAAGCCTGAGGAAAGGGAAATAACCGGTACCTGTGCCATGCCCCCATCCCTTAGGGCCTTGCGGATCACAGCAATATAGTTTGTGGCCCGGCAACCACCACCCGTTTGGGATATGATCACAGAGGTATTCTTTAAGTCGTATTTGCCAGACTTCAATGCCCTCATTAATTGACCAACCACAATGATGGTTGGGTAACAAGCATCATTATGCACATAACGTAATCCTTCATCAATGGCTGACTTATCCACGGAGGGAAGAATCTCAATTTTATAGCCCGCCTTTTCAAAACCAACCTTTAAAAATTGGAAATGAATGGGTGACATCTGTGGTGCTAAAATTGTATGGGTTTGCTTCATTTCCTCGGTAAAAATGACCCTGGCGGGGTAATTAAATAATTTTGTGGGTGTAAAATCCCTTTTATCCCTTTCTTTAATGGCAGCAATCAAGGACCTTATCCGAATTCTGGCAGCCCCCAGGTTGTTTATCTCATCAATCTTCAGCACGGTATAAATCTTACCATAGGCTGCTAAAATTTCTTGAACTTGATCGGTGGTCACAGCATCTAAACCACAGCCAAAGGAGTTCAATTGAATCAATTCTAGGTTTTTCTGCCGGGCCACATAGGTGGCTGCAGCATACATCCTGGAATGATATACCCACTGGTCTACAACCCGCAGGGGCCTTTCAATCCTGGCTAAGTGTCTGATGGCATCCTCAGCTAAAACTGCAAAACCATAAGACTTAAGCATCTCTGGAATGCCGTGATTGATTTCTGGGTCGATATGGTAAGGCCTGCCAGCAAGGACAATGCCCTTGATCTGATGTTCCTCAAGATAGGCCAGGGTTTCTTCCCCTTTTTTTCTTACCTCTTCCTTATAGCGAGCCAACTCCTCATAGGCCATTTTAGTGGCAGCGGCAATTTCCCGCTTGGCAATACCTTCCGGTGCCAGCTCCTTAACTAACCGTTTTACCATTCTGCCAGGTATATCAATAGGCAGAAATGGGTAGTAAAAGGTTACATGATCATCTTTCAGGATGTCCATATTGGCATTAATGGTTTCCGGGTAAGAGGTAACAATGGGGCAATTATATCTGTTCTCTGCCTCTTGATCCTCTGGTATGTTATAAGGAAGACAGGGATAAAAAATTTTATTAACACCTTTGTTGATTAAATCCACAATATGCCCATGCACCAGTTTAGCCGGGTAACAGGCTGATTCTGAGGGTATGGTTTCCATGCCCAATTCATATATTCCCTTGCTGGAGCGTCCTGAAATAATCACCCGATACCCTAGTTGATTAAAAAAAGTGAACCAGAAGGGATAGTCCTCATACATGTTAAGTACCCTGGGCAGTCCAATGGTGCCTCTGGTTGCTTCCTGCTCCGATAAGGGTTTGTAGCGAAATACTCGTTTATATTTATATTCATAGAGGTTGGGAATGTCATTGTGGACCTTTTCTTTCCCTGCACCCCTTTCACAGCGGTTGCCGGAATAAAACTCCTGCCCATTGGAAAAGTGTTTAATGGTCACAAGACAGTTATTGCCACAGAAGCTACAACGCTTCAAGGATGTCTCGGTGCTAAAACTTTCCAGCTCTTCACCTTGGAGCAGGCTGGTTTGGCAGCCAATTGCATAGCGTTCCCGGGCAATTAAGGCTGCCCCAAAGGCACCCATGATGCCAGCAATATCAGGCCGCACAACTTCCTTGTTGATAATCCTCTCCAGGGCCCGCAATACCGTATCGTTGTAGAAGGTACCTCCTTGCACAACAACTTTTTCACCTAAATCCTCGGCACTTCTTAATCGAATCACTTTAAATAGGGCGTTTTTAATGACCGAGAGGGAAATTCCCGCTGAAATATCGCTGATCTCTGCCCCTTCCTTTTGGGCTTGTTTTACCTTTGAGTTCATAAATACCGTACACCGGGTACCCAGATCCACTGGATTTTTTGAGCCAATGCCGAGACTGGCAAATTCTCTTATATCCATATTTAATGAATTGGCAAAGGTTTCAATAAAAGAGCCGCAGCCCGAGGAACAGGCTTCATTCAACATGATTGAATCAATGGCACCATCTCGGATAACCAGGCTTTTCATATCCTGCCCGCCAATATCCAACACAAAGTCAACACCTGACAGGAAAAAGTCAGCGGCCTTGTAGTGAGCCACGGTTTCAATTTCGCCAATATCTATTTTAAGTGCTGCTTTAATTAAATGTTCCCCATAGCCGGTAACCGCAGAACTTACTATTTGGATATTTTCATTGAGCCTGCTATATAAATCCCTTAAAGCTTCAATGGTGGATTCTAAGGGATTGCCATTATTGCTGCCGTAGTGAGAATAGAGCAATCCTCCCTCTTCACTGATCAAAGCCACCTTTGTTGTGGTGGACCCGGCATCAATACCCAGGTAAGCATTGCCCTGGTAGCTCCCAATATCTACTCTTTTTACCCTGTGCTGAGAGTGACGTGCGATAAATTCTTGATATTCTTGCTCATTGGCAAATAAGGGCTCTACCGTTTCCTCTTCTTCGGGGTTCATTTTCCAGATCACTGGAGCCTTTTCCTGCAGGCAGTCAAAGGGCAGGGGTTCTGCCTCCCGGGAAGACAGGGCAGCTCCCAGGGCCACAAAGAAATGGGAGTTGTCGGGGAAAATAACATTGTTCTTTTCTAATTTTAAGGTTTCAACAAATCGTTTTCTTAATTCTGACATAAAATGCAGCGGGCCACCCAAAAGGGCAACCCTACCACGGATTGGCCTGCCCTGGGCCAGGCCACCAATGGTTTGATTGACCACAGCTTGTAAAACAGATGCAGCAATGTCTTCCTTAGCTGCACCTTCATTTAGCAGGGGTTGAATATCTGTCTTGGCAAACACACCACACCTTGATGCAATGGGGTAAATGCTTTTATGATTTTTGGCCAGTTCGTTAAGTCCTGACGCATCTGTCTGCAGCAAGGCTGCCATTTGATCAATAAAGGCTCCCGTACCACCGGCACAGGTTCCATTCATTCTTTGCTCAATTGATTCACCAAAATAGGTTACTTTGGCATCCTCACCACCCAGTTCGATGGCTGAATCCGTATTGGGTATGACACTTTTAATAGCATGGGCACAGGCGATTACCTCCTGGATAAAGGGTACTTCTAACTTTTTGGAAAAGTTAAACCCACCTGACCCTGTAACCATTACAGTTAACAAATTTCTTTGCATGATTGATTTGGCATCATCAAATAAAGAAGTAACGGTATTTTTGATATCAGAAAAATGCCTTAAATATTTTTTATAGACAACCTTGTTATTCTTGTCCAAAATAACCATTTTCACGGTAGTAGAGCCAATATCAAGTCCAACATTTAAAACTCTACTCATATCAATTCCCCCAAAGCTCATCGTAATTGTTAGCGCAAATAAACTATGGGTATTAATCGTTACCCCTTAATTTAGAACATATTAGGCCCGTTCATACTTTAGCCCAATCTCTACTTATGATCGTATCAAAAAAAACGAACCCTTTCTAGTTATTGTACTTCATTTTGTAATTAACATAAATCGAAAAATATAATTTATTTATTTGTCAGGGCAGCGGAACGAGTGAGTCAGGGAACGGTCAAGACCGTTCCCTGACTTGCATATTAGAATTTTTTATTTTGCGACATGTAAAAAAGAGTAGTTAAGGACGAATGCCTTCACTACTCCCTTTATAATACGCTGGAATTCTGGTTATACCTGCATGCCCAACCGAGGGAAAAGAATGTTATTCTCCAAGTGAATGTGCTGAAAGAGGTCGGATTCCAATTCTTCAAGCTTTTGATAGGTTAAGCGAAAGGTGGTGCAGGCATCTTCGGGGCTAACATATTGCTCAGTAATGCTCCGAATTTCTTTAAGAATATCTCCGGCTGCGGTATGCTCGTTCTCAATGTCCAGGATGGTTTCACGAATCTTTGGCAAAAGAGAGTCAGCGGGATTTTTTTCATATTCTTTAATCATGGGGAAAAGAATCTCTTCCTCTTTAATCAGGTGCTGCTCCAAATCCATCTTTAAACTATGAAAAAGTTTGTGTACCTTCGATAGCACAGCCCCATGATGAGCGCCATGGACCCGTAATATTTTGGTGACATTTTCACTCAAGCGGGGCAGTTCCTGGTTGAGGTATGCGTGATGGGTGTTCACAATATGATCAATAAGTTCACTATATGAACTCTGCTGCCAATCCTTGGCGGTGTCCTGCTTGACAGACTCTGCTTCTTGATAGGCTTTCCCAAGGGCTGCTAAAATTTCACCTTCGTTGAGATTTTGTTCTTGGATGGCAGCGGCGAGGGGTCTTTGGCCACCGCAGCAAAAATCGATATTATATCGTTTGAAGATTTCACTGGCTTTCGGCAGCTTGCTTACTATGTCGCCTAACTTATCGGATGCCGTGAATACGGTTTTCATTTTTGTACCTCCTAACTATTCTGGAAACTTGTGACCGGTGCTAGGGCTTGCTCGCTTGTAAGATTATCTTAGCTTTGAAGGACTTTGCTGCGATAAGAGCCAGGCACCTAAATCGATGGCCCTTGGGTCATTAAGCCATCCGCTATGTCATCCTGAGCGTTAGCGAAGGGTCTTTTAACTATTGAAAGGTTAGACCCACGATCCTTCGCTGTCGCTCAGGATGACTCAAAGTTCTCACTAACATCATGCACAAAATTGCTTTTACTGTGATCTCGGGACTATCATTGGGAATTAAGGTTGTTTTTATACTGTTTTACCACGATATTTCAACAGACGCATGGCGTTGAGAATAACTAGCAATAATCCAATTTCTAATTTCAGCTCTACTGGGCACTCGTCCACTAACTAACACTTGATCGTTAATGACAAGTCCTGGCAAGGCAAATACCCCATATTGCACCAACTGTTCCACATCTACTACCTTACCCACCGCTGCAGGCACGTTTAATTCTGATAGTACATCAATCACCGTTTGCTCAAGACCCAAACATACCTTGCAACCGTCAGCACCTACTATTTTAATATCCATTGATCACGTCACCTTTCTCTAAAATTCTTTATTCTTGTTATTACTAAAAGTACAATATTTCCAATCAAGAAACATTGATCCAAATCAAAAAAGAGAGGTTTTCCTCTCTTTTTTCTGGACTTATATCTAGTTGATTAATCCATCAAGTTTAACTTGATCAAGAATAATAATATTTTTTTGCCCCTCAATGAAGATAATTCCTTCAGATTGCAATCCGCCCACCCCCATCCCCCTGATAAAGAATAATTTTAATTAAGTATATTTGGACGCTAATCCAATGTCAAAGGGATGCCTTATCTTTGTTTTACAAATCATCTTCTATGGTATAGATGGTATAATAGATTGGATTGGTATAATAAGATGAGACATAAAGGATATGTATCATGCATGAAAAGATTTTTTTATCACGGGGGGCCTTTGAAAGGCTGATCCATGACATTATTTATATGGAAGAGGAAAAAGAAGAACTGTTGGAGTATTTTTCGGTAAAATCACCGGAGAGGGCTGAACTTAAACAGCTTATTGAAAATTATATCCGGCAGGTTGACTTACTTATCAGAAATGTTAAGGTATCTTCCACCTCTGAAAACTCTCTACCCTTTGTGATTATTAATAGTGAGGTAGGACTCTATTCCTTGGATAACAACTTCTTAACCAAGGTAAGAATTGTCTTGCCCCTGCACAATATAGAGGAACAGGATATTCCTTTCCTTTCTCCCTTTGGTATGACTTTATTATTAAAAGCGGTGGGTAGCGAGGTAACCCTCTCTACCGCCCAGGGTCTCCTTCGCTACCGCATCGATGCCATTTTTTATAGTTCAAAATCACCAGCGGCCTCTGGCTGATAAAGGATCTCTTTTACCCGAAGCCGAACAACACCATCCGGCACAGACCAATCAAGGATATCACCTACTTGATAACCTAAAATAGCGGTTCCCACTGGTGCCAATACAGATATTTTATCTTCCAGTACATCCGCATCCTCGGGATATACCAGTGTGTAGGTCATTTCTTCACCGGTTTCTAAATCCTCCAATAGTACCTTTGAGTTCATGGTAATGACATCCGAGGGAACATCTTGTGGGGATATTATTTGAGCCCGTTCAAGTTCCTGCTCTAAACCACCCAGGTATTCCTTACCCATGTTCCAATGTAATTCTTTTTCTTTTATTATAAGTTTTTGCAGTCTCTCTTTATCTGCATTGGTCATATAGATTTTTCTCGTATTGTTCATGGTAGTTTCCCTCCTAAAATAAATTATTCAATCATTGGCTGTGGCCTTGCCTAAAGTCAAATAAAATATACGGCGACTTCTCGGAAGAGATAGCCGCCTTAAAAGTACTTTATGGAATAGTTACCTATATTATACAGGTAATCTAATAAAAATTAAAGCTTAAAAATAACAGGGTAATTAGAATCCTTATAAAATTGGTGATAGCAATCTGCTCAAGGACTCCATAAATTTAGCAGATGTGGAACTGCACTGGTATGCCTGCAAGGTTAGCTCACTACACCTTTCTAAATCTTCCATAAAAACACGCTGTAGTTTCATGGCTGTTACTGTGTCAAAAATGAAGGCATTTAGTTCAAAATTCAGTTTAAAACTTCGAATATCGGTATTGGCAGAACCCACCGAAGCAATTTTACCATCTACCACAATGGTTTTAGCATGGAGAAAGCCCTTTTCATAAATATAACACTTTACGCCACTGGTTAACAAATCGCCAATATATGCACGGGTTGCCCAATATGGAAAGAGATGATCCGACTTTCCCGGTACCATCACACGTACATCCACACCAGACATAGCGGCCATCCGCAAAGCGGTTAACATACTTTCATCTGGTACAAAATAGGGGGTTTGCAACAAAATAGCTTCATTGGCTTCATAGATCATTTTTAAATAACCGTTTCTTATGGGCTCTAAATCAAAGACGGGGCCACTGGTAACAATCTGCATGCCCACATTGCCTCTGCCCTCTATGGTTGGAAAATAACGATCTTCATAATTTATATGGTGCTTTGCGGACAAGTTCCAATCTAAAATAAAACTGGCTTGTATAAATGGCACGGCACTGCCCTTTACTTTCAAGTGTGTATCCCGCCAATGCCCTAAAACGGGATCTAACCCCAGATATTCATTGCCGACATTAAAGCCCCCAATATACCCTGTGTGCCCGTCAATTACTACCAACTTCCGGTGATTTCGATAATTTAACCGGATATTAATATAAGGAAGTATCGAAGGGAAAAAGGATGCTACCTCGCCACCTGCCTCCAGCAAGGGCCGCCAGACCTTTTTAGACATGCCCTGAAAACCAATGGCATCATACAAAAACCTTACCTGCACACCCTCCCGGGCCTTTTGTGCCAAAACTTCAACAAGATGCTGACTTAATTCATCATTTCTAACGATATAGTACAACAAGTGAATATGACTCTTTGCCCCTTTGATGGCCTGAATCAGAGATGTAAATTTGCTCTTACCATCCGTGAAAATTTCGACCTCATTATCCTGGGTATAAGGGGAGTTACTACTGGTCAGATTCATATAAATCATATCCTTGTAGGCGATCATGGCAGGATCATTATATCGAACCTCCCCCCCTTTTAAGCGATGTTTTTGCTGCTTAACCATCCCTTCGATAATCGCTTTCTCTTCCTGCCTAAATCTATAAATCTTTCTTTTACTTAGGTTTTGTCCAAAAATAATATAAAAAATAAAACCCACAATTGGTAAAAACAGTAGGACAATCAGCCAAGCCCAAGTGGCAGGAATGTTTCTTCTTTCCAGAAAAATGATGGTCCCCGCCAGAAAAATATTAAAGATTGATAATATCGTATACAAGTGTTCAAAAAATTCCATTATTGCACCTGCTCTTCCTAATCCATTTAGAATATTCTACCCAAAGGCCGACCTTAGGGCAAATGAAATAACTCAGACCTATCTAAAAAGGGCAAAAAAAATTGGAGTGCGGTAAGCAGGCGCGACTCCCACAAAACATATATAAAAACGAAACACTTTGTGTCGTAGTGGAACAGTTTATTTCGACTTCGCAACAACTGAAGTTCATAAAGCAAATCTTACATAGTAATCTTCCCCATTTGCAATAATATAAGCAATTTATGTGCCAAATTATTAGCCATCAGCCTTCCGTTATCAACATTTTTGCATGTTATGCCTAATGGCACGGCCCCTTAACATTCGGCACGTGACTTAAATAAAAAAAGGTTGTTGTATAAGAACCCCATTTCTTTGGTTCTTATACAACAACCACATTGGATCAATTTCCCAGAACCATCTTAAACTGGGGGCTGACAGCTGATGGCAAAATGCTAAGAACTGGATGCTGTTTCTAAGGGCGTATTGTCCTTTTGACGGAATATTTTTTTTATCAGCTTGCGCTGTGATTTAGGGGTTAGGACATAGAGGATATCCCCCGCCAATAATTCCGTTGTTCCCCTTGGTGTGATGACCTTGGTGTCCCGAACAACTGCTGTAATTAAGCAGCTTTCTGGGAGATCTAAATCTCGAATCTCCTTATTTGCCATATAGAAGTCTTCTTTTATGTTAATCTCTATAATTTCCGAGTTTGTTTTCCCCATTGAAATTAATTCCAAACTGTGTGGAGAAGTTATTTTTTCACCTGCGGACAGACCAAGCTTATTGGCTAGAAGGGAGATGGTTGACCCTTGCACCAGTGCTGAAATAAAAACAACGAAGAACACAATATTAAACATCACATGGCTATTATCCAGTCCAGCAACGATGGGATAAGTTGCTAAGACAATGGGAACTGCACCCTTTAGGCCAGACCAGGAAAGAAATATTTTATCTCTAAAGGTAAAGCCCATTTTTATTGTAGTCAAAAATACACCAATGGGTCGAGCTATGAATACAAGTAAAAAGGCCAGCAAAACTCCTTGCCAAGCAATATCCACTAACTCTGTAGGAAAGGACAATAGACCCAAAAGGATGAACATGAGGATCTGCATCATCCAGGCAAATCCTTCGTTAAAACGAAAAATGGAGTGACGGAAGGTTAAATCAGAATTGCCAACATATACAGCCATAACGTAAACAGCCAGTAAACCGCTTCCTTTTAATACGGCCGCTGAGCCATAGGTAAAAATAGCAAAACCTAGGGCCAGTACAGGGTATAGACCAGATGAGTCAAGGTTAATTTTGTTGATACTCCAAACAGTAAACTTCCCCATGGTCAGACCTATTAATAAACCCAAACCCATTTGCAAAACAAAGGATAAAATTACACTAGAGACCTTTGCCGTTTCTGGTGTCTGAATCAAGCTAATAAAGGTTATCGTAAGAAAAACTGCCATTGGGTCATTGCTGCCGGATTCTGCCTCTAGGGTTGAAGACAGTTTTCTTTTGATATTTTGAGTGCCCATAACAGAAAATACCGCGGCTGCATCGGTGGAGCCAACAATGGAACCAAATAAAAAGGCCTCCAACCAACTTACATCCAAAACATACTTAGCAAAAATACCAATTGTAAAGGTTGTGATAAGTACACCAAAGGTTGCCAGCGAAGCGGATGGGACAATAACCGGTTTTACATCCTGCCATTTTGTTTGCATCCCACCTTCAAACAAAATCACAATCAGGGCTAAAATGCCGAATAGTTGAGTCAAGGCAGCATTGTCATAATATAGGTATTTATTCATAACCATACCTACGACAACATACAGTACTAGATAAGGTACCCCCAACCGTGATGAAAACTTAGTTGTTAAAACACCCGCAACAAGGAGCAAAGAAAACAAAAAGATTGCACTATCTGCACTAATAATCATCCCCCCTTTGTTTTTGTAAGTTACTATGTGACATAATAATTATAACAATTTTTTGGTTTCCAGCCAACCTAACTATAAATTAAGATTGCTAGCAATTAGCTTTTAACTATCCCAAAAAACGGCTCAGGATAACAAAGATGACGCATTAACACATGTCGTTTTTTTGCCTAATAACGATTGACTAAGCTAACGACTAACAGCTAACTTTAAATTTCACATAGAACGTCGTACCACCGGATCCCGATTCTACCTGGATCGTACCCCGGTGGCGGGCCACAACACTAAAACAGTTGGCCAGACCAAGTCCCGTACCCTTTTCTTTCGTCGTATAAAAGGGTGTCCCTAACTTTTCCATCTGTTCCGGTAGAATGCCCGTTCCCTGATCTTGTACCGCCAGTACCACATCATCATTGTCAACAAAGGTTCTTATTCTCAAGCAATAGCCCTGGGACATGGCTTCCAAACCATTGCGAGCTAAGTTTAAAATAACTTGGCGTATTTCTTTATCATTTAATAGCAGATCTGGCACCTTGCTCGTTTCAAGATAAATATTTTTCCCCTGACCTACCGCATCGGCCTGAATGAGGGGGGCCAGGCTATGCAGGATATCGTTTAAATTCTGCATGGTCATTTCCGTTGTCTTACTTCTGCCGATGGAAAGAAACTCACTGATAATAGAATTGGCACGATCCAGTTCATCAATCATTAAGTTATAATAATCCATATACTGAACACAATCCGGTTTATCCCTTAAAATCTGTAAAAAACCCTTAACGGTGGTCATGGGATTGCGTACTTCATGACTAATACCCGCAGCCATTTCTCCCACTAAATTTAGACGATCCAAACGAAGCATTTCCTTTTCCATTTCCTTATGTTCGGTGATGTCCCGGACAACGGTGGATACCCCTGTAAACCTGCCGTTTAAATCATAGATGGGTGAGATGGTATGGGCAACCTGGATGATCCTACCATCTTTTCTTTGTCTTACTGTTTCATAATTGTGCAGTCTTCTCCCGTTGCGGACAGCATCCATAATTTCTTCCTCACATCTGTTATTGTCTGGACATAAAAAAGAAAAGTGCCGGCCAATGGCCTCTTCTTCGGTGTAGCCATAGATACGTTCTGCCCCGGCATTCCAACTGACAATGATACCCCGGGGGTCCTTACTGATGATGCCATCGTCAGAGGACTCCACAATGGCAGCCAACTGCCGCAGCTTTATCTCATTTTTCTTCCTTTGTGTTATATCTTCCACAAAGGCAATGGCTTGAATAAACTTTCCCTGGGCGTCCCGTATGGCTGTCACAGACATATTAGCCCAAACTACTTTGCCGTCCTTCCTGATATACCTTTTTTCCATTTGATAGTAATCTAATTTGCCGGAGGCTAACTGACGGTAATAAATCATATTCTTAGCTATGTCATCTGGGTGAGTAACTTGACGTGTATTTACGCCGATAAAATCTTCTGTCGAATAACCTAATATATTTTTCAAGGCTGTGTTGCCATGCAGCACCGTACCCTCTCCGTCCATAATACCAATCCCAGTAAAGGATTTTTCAAACATCGCTTGAAACCGTGCTTCACTGGTCTCAGCCGCCTGCTGCATTCCCTTTAGGTGGGTAATATCTTTAGCCACAACAAAAACACAAGACTTGCCGTCCAGTTTGATCATACTGGCAGATCCCAATACTACATTGATCTCCCCGGAAGGTCTTCTAAAATAAACTTCTTCATTATGAACCGAACCATATTCACGCAATAACTGAAATAATTTGTCGTGATCTACGAAACGCAGGATACTGTTTAATTGCATTACCGTTTTACCAATGACAGCTTCCCTGTGGTTACCCGTGTAAGCCAACCAACTGGCATTGACATCAATAAAAATCAAATCCGGTAGGGATAGTATGGCCATTATATCCGGGCTGGCATGGAAAATCTTACAAAACTTTTCTTCGGAGGCTTGCAGAGATTTTTCAACTTGTCTTTTTTCCTTGCGTAGCTTGGCTTCCCGCAGTTCCCTTTGGATGGCAGGAATTAAGCGGCTCAAATTACCTTTGACGATATAGTCTTGGGCACCGGCCCGTATGGCCTCCACCGCTGTTACTTCGGATATTTGACCGGATAACATAATGAAGGGCAGCTCAAGGCCCCTTTCTCGAATCATTTTCAAGGCCTCTAAACCACTGAACTGTGGCAGCACATAGTCTGATAGAATAATATCCCAATCCACTGACAGGGCCTGGCTCATCTCCTGTCGGTCCTTAACCCACCGGTAGCTGAACGCATACCCTCCTTCTCTAAGCTCTCTTAACAATAGATGCAGATCGTCTTCCGAATCCTCTATAATTAAAACCCTCAGCTTTAGGTTCATTATAACCTCCGAGAAAACAGAAATATTTTGTTTAATCTCTCTCTTCATATATAATTGGCTTTTATAATTGGCTTTACTTTCTACCCAATGCATTAATTTTCCTTTTTTATTTATATGTCAGAACTATTATTTCTCTTTAAAGCATTGACATATTTTCTTGTTGGTTATAATAATTAATAGTAGATAAGAAATATTCCTATTTAAGAAGGTGAATGCTTTGCAGGAGTTACAGCTTTTAATCCAACAGCTAAAAGAAAAGGGCGTCAAGGTAACCCCCCAAAGGCAAGCTATTCTTAGCAGCTTTTTGGGTCCTGAAAATAAACATTTAAGTGCCGAGGACATCCATTTGGCCATTGCAAAAACCTATCCTACCATTAGCCTTGATACGGTTTATCGAAATCTTGGGATGCTTCGGGACATCGGCATTTTAAGAGAACTTAATTTAGGCGAGCGACGGGTTCATTATGAATTAACGAGTAATATCCACCATCACCACCTGATTTGCACCCAATGTGGTGATGCCCAAGAGATTCATTATTGCCCGCTAAAGTTTCTCGACCAAGATAAAGTCAATAAATTTAAAATACTAAGCCATTCCTTTGAAATTTTTGGTTTGTGTGAAAAGTGTACTAAGAAAGGGGGATTATTGTGAAAAGAGTAATTTTAAGCATGCTGGCTCTTATTTTTTTAGTCCCTGTTGCCATCGGCTGTCAAACAAATGGCAAAAATCAGCCCGACCAGGCAGAAGACACGCTAAAAGTATATACTAGCATCTACCCCCTCTATGATTTTGCTAAACAAGTGGGTGGTACGAAGGTTCAGGTGGAAAACATCGTGCCTCCTGGTGCAGAACCCCATGATTGGGAGCCCAGTCCCCAGGACATGGTAAAAATGACCAAAGCCAATGTGATCATCCTAAGCGGTACCGGTGTGGAACATTGGGGCGATAAAATTTTAAATACCCTGGATAGGGAAAATATAACGATCATTCAAGCTGGTCAAAGGCTCAATTTAATAGAAGAAACACATGCCCACACGGATTCACCTGAACATCATCTCCATGACCCTCATGTTTGGCTTGATCCATTACATGCCAAAATAATGGTAGATGAAATCCTTACAGGCCTAGTCAAGGCTGATCCCAACAATAAGTCCTATTACCAGGCCAATGCCAACCAGTTTCAACAGGAATTGGATAAATTACACTTAGAATATCAAGAAAATCTGGCTAAGACCAAGACCAAGGAGTTTATTACCTCTCACGCTGCCTTTGGCTACCTAGCTAAGCGCTATGGTCTGATTGAAATACCGATCCGTGGGCTAGCAGCAGAAAGTGAACCCAGTCCCGCTGATATGGCTGCCATTATTGAACTGGCCCGGAATAAAAATATTGATACCATTTTTTTCGAAACCCTCGTTAACCCCAAAGTCTCTGAAACTCTGGCCAGTGAATTGAAGGCAAAAACCCTGGTACTGAATCCCATCGAGGGGTTATCTGAACAAGAATTAGCAAGCGGTGAAAATTACCTATCTGTGATGAGAAAAAATCTTGCCAATTTAAAAATTGCTCTAGGAGCTGAATAAAATGAATAAGGAAGATATCATAAAGATTGAAGGGATGACTTTTACCTACGTCTGCCACCCGATCTTAAATAATATGCATCTGCGTGTTGCCGCAGGGGATGTGGTAGCCATCACAGGACCAAATGGTTCCGGTAAATCCACCCTGCTAAAACTAGTCTTGGGGCAGTTAAAACCTTCTGCTGGTTCCATCAAGGTTTTTGGCAGCGAAGCGCATAAGGTAAAGGACCGCTACCGCATCGGCTATTTGGCCCAAAAGGCCACAGGTTTTAATAGCCAATTTCCCGCCACCGCCCGGGAGGTGATCCGCTCGGGCCGGGTTCCTAGGCGAGGTCTGTTCCATCCCTTATCAAAACCAGACCACCTGCTGGTGGACCAGGTTTTGCAACAGGTGGGCATGACAGAATTTGCTGACCGACCAGTAGGCACCCTTTCCGGCGGGCAGCAGCAAAGAATCCTTTTGGCCAGGGCCTTGGTCTCGGAACCTGAGCTTTTAATCCTTGATGAACCAAACACCGGTGTTGACCGTGCTGCCTTGGATTCTATGTACCGTCTTTTAAAGGAACTAAGCCTGCTGCAAGGTATCACCATGTTAATTGTTTCCCATGAATTGGCGGGCTTAGGATCTTTGGTCAGTCACCAGGTTTGCCTGGATAAACATATTTGCAGTTGTTCTTGCCACCAATATAATGATCCAGAAAACCAACTAAAAAACTGCAAGCGACGCATTACCAGTCAGCCCACCAACACAAAGGAGCCATGTTATGGAAATTTTACAGTATGAGTTTATGCAGCGGGCACTGTTAGCTGGTTTTTTAGTGGGCCTCATCTGCCCCATTGTTGGTTTATTTATCGCCCTGCGGAGGATGTCTATGATTTCTGATGCTTTATCCCATGTCTGCCTATCCGGTGTGGCAGCGGGACTAATGACAGGAATTCACCCGATCTTAAGTGCATCGCTTTTTGCAGTTGGCGGCGGGCTATTGCTGGAAATGTTACGCAAGCTATACCGTGGTTATTCGGAAATTTCCATTGCCATTACTCTTTCCACCGGGGTAGCTCTGGGTGCCATCCTTTTAGATTTAGGCAAAGGCTATAGTGCCAATTTTATGAGCTATCTCTTTGGCAGTATTGTGGCCATCAGCGTGGATGACTTAAAAATCGTCTCCCTGCTGGGTATTGCCATTTTACTCTTAGTTCACCTCTTAAAGAAGGAATTATTCGCCATTTCCTTTGATGAGGATCATGCCAGGGTCAGTGGTATTCCGGTGGATGCCATCAACACTTGTTTTACCATTATGACTGCTATCACCATCGCCTTAGCCATCCGAGTAGTGGGTATTCTATTGGTATCTTCACTGATGATATTGCCGGTGGCCACAGCCATGCGTTTGGCCAGCAGTTTCCGTGGTGCTATGCTATTATCCATTTTGTTCGGTGAAACAGCTATCTTTATTGGTGTCTTTGCCTCCTTTTACATGAATCTGGCACCAGGAGGTGCCATTGTCATGACCTCTGTCATTCTGTTGGTAAGTAGTCTGGTTTACCAACA
The DNA here is from genome assembly GCF_036763075.1 of Desulfotomaculum sp. 1211_IL3151. Classification (NCBI taxonomy): domain Bacteria; kingdom Bacillati; phylum Bacillota; class Clostridia; order Eubacteriales; family Desulfotomaculaceae; genus Desulfotomaculum; species Desulfotomaculum sp. 1211_IL3151. The sequence goes on from NZ_JBAIYV010000051.1 coordinate 96,346, forward strand.
GCTCAACCGTAAAATGGCAATATATAAAGGAATTGTATCTTAAAAACCGAGGTCTCGGACCTCGGTTCTTCTATTGGGGTGCTTATAAATTACATCCTATCTGTAAATAATATGCTATATTATCTGGAGAAAATTGGAGGGGTAAAATGGAATTTCTACAAACGTGGATTAATCCTATTTATGCTATTGTACTATGGGTATTGGTTTTTGTTTTAATTAAACCACAAAGAATTAAAGAATTATTACCCATCGGCATCATAGCCGCAGCTATATTATTCATGGTTGAATATGTTTTAATTTCACTTGGCCTAATCCAGTTTAACAAAGGTTGGGTATTAGTTGCCGGGGTCCCTTTATTAAATCCCCTTTGGGGTGCAGCGGCAGGAATACTCGTAATAAGTTATATGAAAGATGACTTTAGTAAAAAAATCCCAATATTATTATTTTTTACTATCATTGCAGAAATTGCTTCTTATGTCGCCATTAAAGTTGGTAACCTTTCCTTTTTAGGAAACTACAGCATACTCTATGATTTCCTGCTTAATTTTGTGGTTCTGTTAATTTTAACCCAAATCTGTGAGGGTTTATATGGCAAACGAATATATAAGCACATTTAATAAGAAGGGGAGTGTCACTGACAACTACTGAAAAATAGCTAGGCGACACTCCCTTTGAAAGTTAATCCCTGCAGACTTTAAGGGACCGTTATAATACTAACCAAACATTGTAAATCTAAAACATTAAGCCATAAAGTTTGCGAATAATCCGATGGGCAAAAAAATTCTCTGCCGAAGCAGAGCAATTCATTGCGTAGATTATGTGAACTATATTTTTGCCCGAAATACAGAATTTATTCCTGAATTAATCATTCTTGGAAGTAAGTTATAAACAGTTTTTCAGTAATAATAACACGTTATCCACAGAGTTACCCACATTTATCATGGTTATCCACAGTAATCACAGGATTTTATAAATGATCAATGGCATCCTCCACTATTTTTCGATTGTCAAACAAACGCATCAGCCTTTTTATGTCTTGCTCGTAACGGATGATATCTTCTATCTCTTTTAATAGTTCTTCCATATCTTCTTTGGTAAACAGGGGTATTAAACCTTTTAATTCCTTAGGGTCCATATCGGGGGAAAGCATCTCTCTCACTTCCTTATTTAAAGGTATGACAAAATATTCAAAGACCCCAGGAAAAGTTCCCGAAAGAAACAAGTTCTTCCTTTCACTTGATTTTTTCAAAATAAATAAAAACGGCCGGAAAACGGCCGTTTTTATTTATACATAGGTAACCCCAACACTATTATCCGGAGGTGGTTTCACCGTTTTACGGTCCGTCGAATACTTGGGAACTTGCTTATGTTTTCCATTATCCCGGGACTTTAGTCTGCGGCTCATAGCAACCCCTCCTTTAAATTTAATCATTATTATTTTCCTTCTTTATAAGAAGAATCATGCAAGTTTGTGGACGGTAATTTTTTCTGAGGTGTAAAAGTTTTTCCAAGTTGCCTATAAATAATCATTGACAAATTTAAAGACATAGCATAAAATCATCATTAGTCAATTTAATAATATATTCTTCTTATCCAGAGAGGCTGAGGGACTGGCCCTGAGACGCCCGGCAACCTTCTTAGAAATTTCTTGAGAAAGGTGCTAATTCCTGCAGAAGAACATTCTTCTGAAAGATAAGGAGGGGGCATAGGTATATTATGGCCTCTTCTGGTCTGCCCAGAAGGGGCCTCATTTATTTAGAAACGGGCACACTAAACTCAGCAATCAAGGAAGGTTGATATCATTGATAGAAATTAAAGACCTAACCAAGATTTATCATTCCAGTGCCGGAGATGTTAAGGCCCTGGACAGTGTAAGTTTGAGAGTTCGCAAGGGCGAAATTTACGGTATCATTGGTTTCAGTGGTGCCGGTAAAAGTACCCTGATACGCTGCGTTAATATGTTGGAAAAGCCTACTTCCGGCAGTATTAAAGTAAATGGTCAGGAAATGACCAAATTAAGTGAAGCAGGACTAAGGGCCAGTCGCCAAAAGATTGGTATGATCTTCCAACACTTTAATCTATTATCCTCACGAACAGTCCATGAAAATGTCTCCTTCCCTTTAGAGATAAGCGGTGTGGACAAAGAAACAAGCCAAGAAAAGGTTACCAAATTATTGGAGTTGGTAGGCCTAACGGATAAAGCCAATGCCTACCCCAGCCAACTATCCGGTGGGCAGAAACAACGGGTGGGCATCGCCCGGGCCCTAGCCAATGACCCCATTGTACTGCTGTGTGATGAAGCTACCTCGGCCCTGGACCCTGCTACAACCAGCTCAATTCTAGAGCTGTTAAAGGATATTAACCGCAAACTGGATCTAACAATTCTGATGATTACCCATGAAATGAAGGTTATTTCAGAAATTTGCGATTCCGTGGCGGTCATTGAAAAAGGGAAAATCATTGAAGCCGGCTTGGTCATTGATGTCTTCACCCAGCCCCAACACCCAACCACCCGACGTTTTGTCCAAACTATCATTAATACCGATGTACCAGACAAAGTTAAGGAACGCCTACTAGAAAAGGGTGAAGGGCAAATCATACGAGTTTCTTTCATTGGTGATACCACCGATGAACCAGTGATTTCAACTCTGGTCAAACAATTTGATGTAGATGTTAACATCCTTTACGGTAATATTGATCAAATTCAAGATACAGCCTTTGGTATGTTAATTATTGAGTGTATGGGTTCCCATATAAGTTGCCAAAAGGCAGTGACATATTTGCAGAAACAGGGTTTAAGAATTGAGGTGTTAAAGGATGTCTAATGAAGTTCTCTCCCACCTGTCTAATTTATCACCTGAAATCATTAAAGCTACCTGGGATACCTTATATATGACAATTGTATCTGTGGTCTTTGCCTCCGTTCTAGGCATCCCCCTTGGTGTGATTTTAGTTATTACCGACAAGGGTCACATAAAAGAAAATTTGACACTTAATAGGGTTTTAGGATCCATCGTGAACATCTTTCGCTCCTATCCCTTCATTATTTTATTACTGGCCCTGGGTCCCTTTACCAAATTTGTGGTGGGCACCACCATCGGAACCACCGCGGCCATTGTACCCCTCACCGTTGCCGCCGCTCCCTTTGTGGCTAGAATGGTGGAAACTTCTTTAAAGGAAGTAAACTGGGGGGTGGTCGAGGCTTCTCTGGCAATGGGGGCCAGCACCTGGCAAATTATTCGCAAGGTACTGCTTCCTGAGGCCCTGCCTGGTATTATTTTAGGTACGACTATTACGGCCATTGCCGTGGTTGGTTACTCTGCCATGGCCGGTGTCGTGGGAGGAGGTGGCCTAGGGGATCTGGCCATACGTTACGGCTACATGCGGTTTGATTCAGTAGTAATGGTAACCACCGTGGTCATTCTAGTTATTATGGTTCAAATCATGCAAACCCTTGGCAATATACTTGCCGAAAAATTTAACAAAAACTAAGGAGGAGTTTCCGTGAAAAAGAAGTTTGCGTTACTGTTAACTTGCCTGCTATCTCTCAGCCTGCTGCTGGTTGGCTGCGGCGGCGAAAAGGAACAACCACAAGCTGCTAATGATGATAAAGAAGCGAAGGTATTAAAGGTTGGCGCTACCCCGGTACCCCATGCTGAAATATTAAAAATAGTGAAACCTATTTTAGAGAAGGATGGCATCCAACTGGAAATCGTGGAATTTAACGATTATGTACAACCCAACCTGGCCCTTAATGACAAGCTGCTGGATGCTAACTACTTCCAGCACCTACCTTACCTTGAAGAATTCAACAACCAAAAGAGTATGGAATTAAGCTATACTGCCAAAATTCACTTTGAACCAATGGGTCTTTTCTCCAAGAAAATTACCGCCGTCAGCGAATTTAAAGAAGGCGACAAAATTGGTATTCCCAACGACCCCACCAACGGTGGTAGAGCCCTGGCTGTTTTAGAAGAGGCTGGTCTGCTGAAACTTAAGGAAGGCGTTGGCATCAGTGCCACAGTACGGGATATCGTAGAGAAGAAAGTAGAAGTTATTGAATTAGAAGCTGCTCAACTCCCCCGTTCCGTCGATGATCTAGCTGGTGCAGTAATTAACGGTAACTTTGCCGTCCAAGCCAACTTTGTTCCCACCGATGCCATGGTGGCCGAAGATGCTCAATCTGAAGCCGCTGACACCTATGGCAACATTTTAGCCATCCGCAAAGGGGACGAAAACCGTGAAGAAATCAAAAAACTGACCGAAGCTTTAAAGAGCCCAGAAGTTAAGAAATTTATCGAAGACACCTACAAAGGTGCCGTTGTAGCAACATTTTAATCCATAACCGCAAGTCCCCCGGAAAACTCCGGGGGACTTTGCTTTTAGCCTTTAGCTGTTACCCGGTTAGCTATCTTACCCTGAAAATAGCCGTGGGCCATGGGCTTTGCCGCCTTTCAATGTTAGATACAGCTAATAGCTGACGGCTGATGGCTAGGAATGAGACATTTCTTTGTACAGCTTATGAATGGAGCTGCTTTCAATGCGGGAGATGAAGGAACGTGAAATGGCTAGCTGCTGGCCTACCTCCCGTTGGGTATATTCCTGACCGCCATCTAGGCCGTATCTTAATTTTATGACTGCCTGTTCCCTGGGAGATAGTTTTTGCAGGGCCTTTTCCAGTCTTTCCACTTCCAAACTGGTTTCTACCACCTCATCCACCGGGGTATCTTCGTTCATCAGGGTATCTTGCAATTCCAAAAGTCCCCCATCTTTATCATAATCCAGAGGTTCTGAAATGGAGATGGTATTTCTCATGGTCTTTTGTTTGCGCAGCACCATCAGCATCTCATTTTGAATACAAACCCCGGCATAGGTTGAAAACTTTCTGGCTTTGGTCATGTCAAAGGTATCTACTCCCTTAATTAAACCAATTACACCAATTTGAAAGAGGTCTTGTTTTTCCACACCATTGTCTTTTAACTTATTGGCAATCTTAGCAACTAATCTTAGGTTCCGTTCTATTAATACCGTTTTAGCCAATTTATCCCCTTTGGCTAATCTTAATAACCATTCCCTCTCTTCCTCGGGGGATAAGGGATCTGGCAAACTGCCGGATGAAATATAGGAAACCAAAATTGCAATGCCATTTAAAACCGAAAGGGCTATTAAGGTAATGATACCTGCGGTCACTTAGCATCCCTCCGTAACAAAAATACTTATCTACTTTATGCTACGTGGGAAACGATTAAAATGTGCTTGTTCACATAAAAAAAGTAGTTAGAAAGTTCTGGCGAAGGATTTTCAAGTAAATTCATGGAAATAAGAATTATGTCGAATAGAGGAGGGTTTTATGAGGAGAATATAGTTATATTTTTTAACCGTGTGCGTGTCCCTTTTATAAAAACCTTCTTATGTTTTTGGTACATGCACATTTTTTCACTTGATTGTTAATTTTTCTTTAAGTCTTTTTAATTTTTTAACATTAACAAACTGTATGTGGTATACTCTTTCATGGACAAGGATAAAAAATATTTCCTTGGGGGGGACTGTATGTTATTTAAGAAGAAGGATATTTTCTTTGAAACCTTCATCGCTATTTCAAAAAACATTACCGAGGCTGCTGAAGAATTCAGCTCCGAAATACACAAACCCGGCACTGAGAGAAAAGCTTTGACGGATATTCAAGACTTGGAAAAAAAAGGTGATCGCTACACCCATAGCATCTATAAGGAATTAAACAAAACTTTTATAACACCTCTGGAACGGGAAGATATTTTGAATCTGGCCGTTAAAATGGACGATATACTGGATGGTATCGAGGCTACCTTGATTCGTATGGATATCTATGACATCCGTGATATTAACATTTTCATTAAGCGAAATACGGAAATTATTGTCGAACAGTGCAAGGAAGTTGAAGGAGCCATCGAAAAACTGACTTCCAAAAAGTTTCTTGATATTCGGCCTCATGCTGTACGCATTAATGAACTGGAAAACGAAGCGGATGACCTATTCAATAATAGTTTACGGGAATTAGTTTCCTCCTGTACCGATGCCATCGAATTTGTTAAGTACAAGCAGATTTATGAGATGTTAGAAGAGGTTACCGATGCCTGTGAAGACGTGGCAAATATTCTTGAGAGCGTTCTCATGCGAAATTCCTAATAAGGAAGGCGTAATATGGAACTACATTTTGTCATTATTGCCGTTGTTATTTTGGCCTTAAGCTTTGATTTTATTAACGGATTTCACGACACTGCAAATGCCATTGCCACCTCTATTTCCACCAAGGCTATCAGACCAAGGGTAGCTATCGTCTTAGCTGCAGTTATGAATTTATTGGGTGCCCTTACTTTTACTGGCGTTGCTAAAACGGTGGGTGGCAGTGTAGCTAACCCGGCTAGTCTGGATAACGGGGTTTACGTAGTGGCCGCCGCCCTGGTGGCAGCCATTATTTGGAACCTACTAACCTGGTATTATGGTATTCCCAGCAGTTCTTCTCACGCCTTGATTGGTTCTTTAGCTGGTGCTGTTATTGCCTCGGCTGGCTTTAGTGCTGTAAACCTTAAAGGTTTCTTAACCATTATCGAAGCTCTTATTTTATCCCCCTTAATTGCCTTTACCATTGGCTATATTATTATGTCTATTATTCGCATAATATTTGCCAATTTTTCACCCCATAAAATGAATTCGAAATTTCGCTTTTTACAGATATTTACCGCATCCTTTCAAGCTTTCAGCCACGGCACCAACGATGCCCAAAAAACAATGGGTATTATCACCTTTGCTTTGGTTGCAGGGGGGTATCAGGATACCTTGGATGTAGCCCTCTGGGTGAAAGTCTCTGCCGCGGTTGCCATGGCCCTGGGTACCTCCGTGGGCGGTTGGCGTATTATTAAAACCGTTGGTTCTAAGATCATTAAATTAGAGCCGGCCAGTGGTTTTGCTGCAGATTTATCCTCTGCCCTTATTATTATTGGTGCCACCATTATTCGATTACCCGTTTCCACCACCCATGTCATTAGCTCGTCCATTATGGGTGTTGGTTCAGCCAAGCGTTTATCCTCTGTTAAGTGGGGTACCGCAGTAACAATGGTTTCTGCCTGGATTATTACTTTACCAATCACAATGCTTTTGGCTGCGCTAAGCTTTATTATTGTTCAAGCATTATTCCTATAAGAAAAGAGACAGGGAGTCGGTTCTCTCTGTCTCTTTTCTTATATCTTCAATTATCACCACAGCGGAGACGGTTCTCCCTGTCGCATTTTTATTTTTAAGTTTTTAAGTGATTATTTTTTCTATGCGAACGGCACAGATTTTTAGCTGCGGTATTTTGGCAATGGGGTCATGGGCAGCGTTAGTAAGTTGGTTTATCGGCACCTGGGGGTAATGGAAGGAAGTAAAGACTAAACCGGGTGGCGTTACTTCTGTTATTCTTACTGCCAGTTCCACCTTGCCACGGCGCGAGACAACCTTAACTTTATCCCCGTCAACCAGGCCCAAGGGAGCTGCATCCCGGGGATTCACTTCCAAATATTCGTCTGGATAATGCTTTTCCAGGGTACCAGTCCGCAGGGTCATTGTGCCTGTGTGGTATTGATAGAGTCTTCTGCCCGTGCTTAGCACCAGTGGGTACTCTGCATCGGGTATTTCCGCCGCTGGTACATAAACCACCGGGTGAAATTTACCACGCCCCCGGGGGAAGCTTTGCTGATGCAGTATCGGTGTACCAGGATGCTCTGCGGTGGGGCAGGGCCACTGCAAACCTTGTTGTTCTAATCGTTCATAGGAAATACCACCGTAGGAAGGTGTCACACTGGCAATTTCCGCCATGACCTCTGCGGGGGAACCATATTGCATGGGATAACCGAAGGCATTCGCCAGCATACTGATGATTTGCCAATCGGCCTTGGCTTGGCCCACCGGTGCAATGGCCTGACGCACCCGCTGCACCCTACGTTCGGTATTGGTAAAGGTTCCATCCTTTTCGGCAAAGCTGGCAGCCGGCAGCACCACATCGGCCAACTTAGCTGTCTCTGTCAGAAAAATATCCTGCACCACCAAAAAATCTAAGTTTTGCAAGTCTACTTTAACTTGATTGGCATTGGCATCGGACAAGAGGGGATTCTCCCCCATAATATACATACCCTTGATGCTGCCGGCACTGGCTGCTTCGAACATTTCACCCACTGTGAGTCCCGGGGCAGCAGGTAAATCTGAAACACCCCAGGCCATGGCAAAACTTTCTCTGACTTGATGATCGCTTACATTTTGATATCCGGTCAGCACATTGGGCAGTGCTCCCATGTCGCAGGAACCCTGAACATTATTTTGTCCCCGCAGGGGATTGACGCCGCTGTGTTCTTTGCCAAGCTGACCGCACAACAAGGCCAGGTTGGCCACTGCCAAGACATTATGGGTACCAGTGGTGTGTTGGGTAAGACCCATGGTATATAAAATGGTGGCCCTTTGGGCCTGGGCATAGCCCCTGGCCACTGCCTGGAGGATCTCAACGGATATACCCGTGATTTCGGCCACATGGGCCGGGGTGTATTTTTCTACAATTTGTTTAAGTGCCTCTAAATCTTCGGTGCGCTGCTCAACAAAGTCCTTATGCCAGAGTCCCTCTGCAATAATTATCTGGGCTAAGCCGTTAAGCAAGGCCACATCGGTACCTGACTTTAATCTCAGATGATGGTGGGCCAATTGGGCCACTTCGGTTTGACGTGGGTCCAGCACCACCAGGGTGGCACCCTGCCGTAGTGCCTTTTTGACCTGCAAGCCAATGATTGGGTGGGACTCTGTGGTGTTGGTACCAATGGCTAAAATAAAATCAGCCCCGGCAATTTCTTTAATACTGTTGGTCATGGCACCGCTGCCCAAGGATGCCGCCAGACCGGCGACAGTGGGAGCGTGTCAGAGACGGGCACAATGATCGATATTGTTGGTGCCAAGGACCCCACGGGTCAGTTTTTGCAGCAGATAGTTTTCTTCATTCGTACACCGGGCGGAACTTAATACTCCCAGGGCAGCGGCACCGTGGGTTTGCCTAATGGCAGACAGACTTTCCGCCACCAGGTTAATGGCTTCATCCCAACTGGCCTCAACAAAGTGACCATTTCTTTTAATTAAGGGTGAGGTTAAACGATCTGGATGGTGGATAAAGCCATGGCCAAACCTTCCCTTGACACACAAGGACCTGCCGTTAACTTCTCCCTCGCAGGAGGTTACCCCAACCACTTGTCCCCCCTTGACATTTAGTTCCAGGCTGCAGCCAGTGCCACAGTAGGGACAAACTGTTTTTATTTTATTTACTTCCCAGGTCCTGGCCTTTTTTCTTAAACCCCTTTCCTGTAGTGCCCCCACCGGGCAAACAGCCACACAGTTACCGCAAAATACACAGTTTGATTGGGCCAAGGGCAAGTCCAGGGCCGTGGCAATTTTGGTTTGAATACCTCGATAGGTAAAATCCAAGGCATGTTGTCCCTGTACTTCACTGCACATACGTACACATTTGCCACATAGAATGCATTTATTCATATCCCGAACAATAAATGGGTTGTCCTGTTCTATTTCATAGTCATGGCTTTGACCGCTAAAACCAGGTCTTGCCACACCATAGCGAAAGGCGTAATCTTGCAGCCGGCAATCCCCGGCCTTGCCACAGGTGAGACAATCCTGGGGGTGATTGGCCAGCAATAATTCCAAAATGGTCCTTCTGGCCTCCAACACCGCCGCTGATTCGGTGTCGATAACCATGCCCTCTTTGACAGCAGTGGCACAGGCTACTTGTAACTTGCCGGTATCAACCATTTCCACCACACAAATACGGCAGGAGGCCGCCCTGGTTAATTCCGGATCATGGCAAAAGGTGGGGATAAAAATGCCCAGTTGCTCGGCAGCCTCTAAAATGGTACTGCCCACAGGAACAGCAATTGACTGGCCATTGATGGTTAGATATATCTCAGACAAAATATCACTCTCCTTTTGCCGCGGTTAACGTTTTCGTACAGCACCAAACTTACATTTTTGCAGGCAATTGCCGCATTTTATGCAGCGGGTTCCATCAATGACATGGGGTTCTTTTTTGTTGCCGCGGATGGCCCCGGTGGGACAGGCCCTGGCACAACTGCCACAGCCCTTACAGGCCTCGGCAACAATCGAGTATACCAGCAGCTTGGCACAAGCACCGGCGGGGCAGCGTTTGTGATAAATGTGGGCTTCATATTCCTGCCGAAAATAGCGCAGGGTACTTAGTACCGGATATGGTGCACTTTGTCCCAAACCACAGAGGGATGTATTGCAGATAATTTTAGCCAGACGTTCTAGGTTTTCCAAATCCTTGGGCTGACCCTGCCCTTCACAAATCCGGGTCAGTATTTCTAACATACGCAGGGTTCCCTCCCGGCAGGGAGTGCATTTACCACAGGATTCCTTTTGCGTAAAATTTAAAAAAAACCGAGCTACATCCACCATACAGGTGGTATCGTCCAATACCACCAATCCACCGGAACCCATCATAGACCCTATCTGGTCTAAGGAATCATAATCCACCGGCAGATCCAAGTGTGCCTCAGGAATACATCCCCCGGAAGGCCCCCCTGATTGGACTGCTTTAAAGGCTCGCTGATTTGAGATGCCCCCACCTATATCAAAAATGATCTGGCGCAGAGTGGTACCCATGGGTACTTCCACCAAACCAGTGTTGATAACCTTACCCGTTAATGAAAATATTTTGGTCCCCTTGCTTTTTTCCGTGCCCATGGAAGCATACCAGGCAGCACCCTTGGTGATAATGGTGGGAACATTGGCAAAGGTTTCAACGTTGTTGATTACGGTGGGTTTTTGCCATAATCCCTTTTCCGTGGAACGGTCCGCCTTAAACCTGGGCATTCCCCTATTTCCCTCAATGGAGGTCATCAGTGCCGTTCCTTCACCGCACACAAAGGCCCCAGCACCGGCTTTAATTTTTATATGAAAGCTAAAATTAGATTGAAAAATATGATTACCTAAAAGTCCAGCCCTCTCGGCCTGTTCGATGGCCAGCTTTAATCGCTTGATGGCCATTGGGTACTCTGCCCGCACATAGATATAGCCTTCGTCGGAACCGGTGGCATAGCCACATATGGCCATGCCCTCTAGTACCTCGTGGGGATTACCCTCCAACAAACTGCGATCCATAAAGGCACCCGGGTCTCCTTCGTCGGCATTGCAAATAACGTATCTTTTATCCGTTATTTTAGCCTTTAGAGCAGATTCCCACTTCCTTCCAGTTGGGAAGCCTGCACCACCGCGGCCCCTGAGACCTGACTTCTTTACTTCATCAACCACCTGCTGGGGTGTCATCTGCCGGATTACATTTTCTAAAGCTTGATACCCGCCCTGGGCCAAGTAGTCTTCAATATGCTCCGGATTAATCTGACCACATTTTGCTAAGACAATCTTTTGTTGGCGGGCGTAGAAGGGCACCTGGTCATAGGTGTTGATTTGCTGTTGATTGCTAGGATTAACATAAAGAAGACGTTCCACCAGAGAACCTTCTTGCAGGGAAGTGATAATCTCCGACACATCTCCCTCGGAAACCCTGGTATAGAAAGTTTTGGTCGGTTCGATGCTAACCACCGGCCCTTGTTCGCAGAAACCATGGCAGCCTACTGGCTTGACCACTATTTGATCCTGTAAACCCCTTTGTTGTACCTCGGCCCGCAGCCCTTCCAGTACCCTCAGGGAACCGGAGGAAGTACAGCCACCCGCACACACACAAACAATTTTTTTCATGGCAATCCTCCGTCCTATTGATACTGTTTTAAAACTTCCAGAGCTTTGGCTGGGGTAAGACGGCCATGGGTATCTTCATTGACCATCATGGCCGGAGCTAAACCACAGGCTCCCAAACAAGCCACTGTTTCCAGGGTATAGCGCAAATCTTCGGTGGTTCCTTCGTCCTTTAGGCCCAGTGCCTGCCTGATACTCTCCAGCAAAGGACTGGCTCCCCGAACATGACAGGCAGTACCAGTACAAACCCGGATAACATTCCTGCCCCGGGGCTTTAGGTGAAATTGAGCATAAAAGGTAGCTACACCAAAAACCTTACTAAAAGGAAGGCCTAACCCCCTGGCAATCTCCTCCATCACCTCTCCCGGCAAATAGCCGAAAATTTCCTGGGCCTCCTGCAATAGGGGGATTAAAGCACCAGCAACACCCTGATAACGAGCAATGGCCTCCCGCAGGGCCATTTGTTTCGGATCTTCCTTGGCGTGTTTATTGCCACAGCAGCAAGCAGACAAGCTTATTTCCCCCTTCCTTGAACTTTCTGCCAGCGTAAACCAAAAACACCCCACCACTGTGGAGCGTCAATTTTGTCAATGAGTTACTTTCTTATTTTATACCATTTTTCGCGGTAGGGCTAGCTCCTTAGCTATTAGCTATGTCATCCTGAACGATAGCGAAGGATCTTGACTCAACCTTTTTTCACAAAGATTGTTGCTAACGGCTGGCAGCTAACAACGAATCCACCTCTCCCGCCCTTCTTGCAGGGCTGCCTGGTACACTTCTTTAACCGGAATATGCAAACGGTTGGCTAAGGCCCGGCAGTCTTCATACTCGGGTTTGAGGTTTAATACTGGCTGACCTGGGCCCAGGCGGGCTAGCTTAATTTTGACCGGGCCGTAAGGTGTATTTACTTTTCTAATTTCCCGGAACAGCTTTTTTCTGTTTTGATAAGCAATCCTTACCCCTAGGGATGAGGTCTCCTGTAAAATAACCCCCGTTAGGGCATCAACATCCTGGGGGCGGCAGATAACCGTTAATTTAACTGCCGGGCGGCCTTTTTTCATGATAATGGGTGTGTAAAAAACATCTAGAGCACCTTCGGCTAAGAGCTTGTCTAACACGAAGGGATGCAATTCAGGATTCATATCATCTATATTGGTCTCTAATAGGGCGAGGTGATCTTGCATTAAGGAGGAAACGGTGCCAACCATCACCCTTAACAAATTATCTGCTTGGTCATCACCACCATAGCCCAGGGAATCTAAAATCATTGCCGGCTCCTCTGCCATATCAGTAACCAGGGTCCTGGCAATGGCCGCACCCAGTGGTGTGACAAAACCAGTACGATTGCTTCCTGTACAAATGGCAAGGCCCTTTAATAATTCCATTGTCTCGGGCGAGGGGATGGTGCAAGGGGCATTTTGGTTAACGAACTTTGTTGCAAAACGGATCGGTGAGATCAGGATTTTCCTTGGTGCTAGCCCTTGGATGCAAAGCAAAATAGCAATGGTTTTGATAACCTTCGTTAACGCATCCTCTATTCTGACATTCTTCAGAGGCAGCTCTAACACCCTAGCTTGGGCCTCTGCTAAGTTGGTAAAAATATGGATTACCCGTTCCTTGAAATCGTCACTTAAGCCTGTCTCCTCAATTATATCCAACAACTGAAAAAAAGTTTGTTCCCCCGAATGTGGCGATTGCAGCGAAACCCGGTTGGCAGGAAAAACTTCGCCTCCCCTACGGCAATGAATTTCACAAGGGGGCAAACCCAGGCCAGACAATTTTTTTGCCAAACTTATCTCATTTTTTTGAGCATGAAGTAAAGCAGCAAGAATCATATCTTCGGTTAAACCAGAGATACAATCAAAATATAGTACTAGAATAAAAACCCACCCCTATTCCATGTCTCACAACACACGGGGACGGTTCTTTTGTGTCCCTGTGTCCACGGGGACACAAAAGAACCGTCCGAAACCAATGAAAAAGTGCTTCTAAAAATTCACCCTATACAATATGTTGTGATTCAACATGGGTTTTAGTCACAATATATTGAGTGGATTCTTGAAAAATGATACTTTTTCAGTGATCTCGAACCGTCCCCGCGCGTTGTCGTGTGTTGTTCCCTGTGTTGTGTGTCTACCCCAGCACCTCCCAAACAGGCTGGGTACTCCGTAAGGAGCACAGTAAAACCTTGTCAATGTTTTTTCCAAGCAATAATTTAGCCAGTCTTCTTGCCTCTGGCAGATCTTCCTGATGATCAACCTTATTGATCAGGCAAACCCTTCTGGCGCTGGCAGGCAACCCTTTAAAAATCCCCCTGGGATGCAGCAGGCTACTGGCTATGGCTGTGGCGGTCAGGTTCTTATTTAAGGGGAAAGCGGTTAACTCTGAAAAAAGCTCCGCCCTGTGCACAAACTCTTCCCGCAGGGGTTTGTGGCGTGCATCCCAACCCACAATCCCCAGGCCAAGGGTGCATTCCCTTGGAATGACTGGCTCATGGTCAGCGGGTGCCTTGATCGGCTTACCCTTTGAACCGTCCGCCTCACAAAGGATAAAATTGGCCCTGCCCTGACAACTAATTAAATCCACACATTCTCCATCAAGACCCACAAGTTTACCATTATGATCAATAAACTTACCAAGGCAAACTTGGGAATTCGTGTCCCAGGCACATTCTAATGCTTGAAATAAGTTTTGACAATCCTTGCTTAAAATCAATGATTTTCTTTGTCCGTTTTCTGGGGGCCATATTTTGGTGGTGGTGGTAACAATGACTTTGTTCCCCCGGTCAGCCAATTCCCCGCTTAATCTATACATGGCAGTGGTTTTACCACCGCCGCCCACCAGACAAATTGTTTCCTTTGGCCCAAGTTCCAAAGCGGCATGCAGGCTTAGCAACGTTCTTCCTCTCCCTAATCGAAGGCTAGCGTCTAATTATGGGTATGTTTGTGGTGCTGGTGCCCGTGCTCATGCCGGTGTTTCTCTTCCCCCACAATAACACGCAGGGCATTGGGTATCCGCAGTTCCGCGGTACCTGCACCATAGCCTATTTGTCCAGGAATCATGGCCGGCAGGTCCGTGAAGTCCTGACATAGGGCAGAAATAATAGCGGCCCCGGTGGGGGTAACTAATTCTCTGTTCACGCCGCCATTATAAATGGGAATACCCTTTAATAGTTCCAGGGTTGCCGGAGCAGGGACTGGGATAAGCCCATGCATACAGTGAGTCCAGCCACCCCCAACATTGAGAGGGGAAGCCGTTATTTTCGTAATATTCATCTTATGTAAACTAACCACAGCCCCTACAATATCGACAATGGCATCCACTGCCCCAACTTCATGAAAATGAATCTTCTCTGGGCTTACGCCGTGAATCTTACCCTCCGCTTCGGCTAAGCGGTTAAATATTTTCATCACGGTACCTTGGATCGGTTCCTCCAGGCTGCTTTCTTGAATAATCTTGTGAATATCACCAATATGTCTGTGCGGCTGCTGTTCATCCGTAACCACAGAAAATTTAGTAGCAGTAATCCCCTTTTTTATTACTTTCTCCGATTTGATTTGGAAATTAGCCAGGTTTAATTTAGCCAGTTCCTCTTCCAACTCCCGAAAGGGTAAACCAGCATCCAGCAATGCACCAATGATCATATCTCCACTGATACCTGAAAAGCAGTCAAAGTAAATAATCGACAATTTCTACTCCCCCATCCGATTTATCATAGCGGCAGCATAAGCGGCACCAAAACCATTATCAATATTAACCACAGTTACTCCTGAGGAGCAGCTATTTAACATGGCCAGCAGGGCTGCCAGGCCGTTAAAGCTAGCACCATACCCCACACTGGTGGGTACGGCAATAACCGGCTTGTCCACCAAGCCGCCTATAACACTGGCCAAGGCCCCCTCCATACCTGCAACCGCCACAATCACCCTGGCAGCATCTAATTTTCCCCGATTCATCAACAGCCTATGAATGCCCGCAACCCCGGCATCATACAAGCGCTCAACCCTTGCCCCCATTAAATCCGCAGTAATAGCTGCTTCCTCCGCCACAGGCAAGTCGGATGTGCCTGCACAGGCCACCAGCACATTACCAATTCTTTTTTGTTCCCCTCTGGTAACAGTAATTAACCTGGCTGTGCTATCATATTTAGCATCAGGAACTACCCTTTGGACAGCCCGGTACATCTCCTGGGAAGCCCTCGTACCCAATATATTGCTTGTGGAGCGGTCCGCCAAGGCCTCCATAATTTTTTGTACCTGCTCCACCGTTTTACCGGCACAATAGACTACTTCCGCAAAACCCCTACGCAGGCTCCTATGGTGATCTATTTTGACAAAACCCAAATCTTCGTAGGGAAGGTTCTTTAGTCCTGCCAGTGCATCGTCAATGGTTAGGGTGCCCTCCTTCACCTGGCTAAGCAGCTGCCTTATTTCATATTGATCCATCATTCACTCTCCCTTGATCGCTTCATTCATGCTGCCCGAGCGTAAACCCATCATATCTAAGGTTACATAGGTCAAACCTAATTTTTTTAAGTAAGTGGTGACCTGCTCTGACAAAGTCATCAGATCTAAAAGTCTATCACTTGGCACTTCAATTCTGGCCAAATTTCCATGCAGTCGTAGTCGACAGGGGAAAAACCCCAAATCCCTTAAAAAGGCCTCCCCCTCTTTGATGGTGTAAAGCTTTTCTTTGGTTATGGTTTCCCCATAGTGAATCCTCGATGCCAGACAGGCAATTGCCGGGGCCTGCCAGGTGGCGATCCCCTTTTTACGGGCCAGTTCCCTTATCTCTGCCTTGGTTAAGCCAACCTCCTGCAGGGGACTCTTTACCCCAAGTTCTTTAATCGCTCGCTGACCCGGTCGATAATCGGCCAGATCATCCACATTCGATCCATCCAGGACATTTTCAATTCCTCTGGAACGGGCAATTTCCTTTAATGTACGAAAGCGTAAATGTTTACAATAATAGCACCTTTCGGGGGAGTTATCAACAAACCGGGCATCTGCCATTTCATTACTTTGAATGATCAAATGTTCTACACCAAACTCCTTGGTTAACTCCCTTGTACGTTGTAGTTCCTCTTCAGTAAATGTATCCGAAACTGCTGTCACAGCTAGAACACCTGTTGGTATTTCTTCCGAGGCTATTTTAAGCAGCAGGGTGCTGTCTATCCCACCGGAAAAGGCCACAAGTGCCTTCTGATAGTTTTTAATTTTTTCTCTGAGAAGGTTTTGCTTTAATTGTTCCAAAATATCCCACCTAGCTAATTTAGAAAAGTTATAACATCTATATTATTTTATAAGAAAAACTCAGCAAATGCCAAGCTTTTAGGTTTAGCTCTCTTGAAACATCGCACCGCCTTTCGCATATGATGTTATCGGAGGTGTTTAAATGGATAAATTTCCAACCTTTCAACAACCACTTTTCCACGTACCTTCCCAGCGAACCTGCATCTCTCTCGGTGGTTGTGTTACGAGCAAGCTGGTTTCCGCAAGATTTAATAATGGTATGGTACTTTCCATTCGATTGGCTGAGCTGATTCCCAATGAACCAATTTGTTGTGTCATGTGTGGCAGTCCGGCTAAACCGGACCAAAGGGGTGTCTGTAAGGAGTGCTTCACCCCCCTTTGCCCCTCCTGCGAAAAATGTAAATGCACTCAAAAATAAACTCCCTTGGGCTGGGAGTTTATTTTTTCTACCTTACAAGAATAAATAAATTTGCTCAAAATGGGCATCACTTACTATAGATATTTTGTAAGGAGGTCACCCATGAGCGAATACCTTGGAAGCAAAGAAGCTAAGCAAGAAATGTTAAAAACAATTATTAAGGATCTTCATCAAGGAAAGGATTTTGATAAGGTCAAGGCTGATTTTCAGAACTTAATTAAAGACATTGATGCCACCGAAATCGCCAATATGGAACAAGCCCTGATTGGGGAAGGGATGAATCCCGAGGAAATTACCAAACTCTGTGATGTACATGCAGCGGTATTCCGTGATGCCCTGGAACAAAATGAAAAACCAGAACTGATTCCCGGTCATCCCTTATACACCTTAAAGCATGAAAATGAGGAAATTAACAAAATTCTGCAAGAATCTGATTTATATTTTCAGGACAATCAAATGGAGGCCCTCAAAGAACGCCTGTCCTTTTTACGGGAAAATTTAGATAAGCATTATTCTAAAAAAGAAAACATCATCTTCCCCTATCTGGAGAGACACAATATTACCGGACCACCTTCGGTCATGTGGTCGGTGGATGACGAAATTCGGGATCTGGTGAAAGTGGTTTTGACAAGACTTCGGGAAGGGGATGCCGAAGCCATTAAAACAGCCTATGAAACCATGAAGAATAAAATATCGGAAATGATCTTTAAGGAAGAAAATATCCTTAGTCCCATGCTGCTAAATACTTTGACTGAGGAAGAATGGGTAGAAATAAAACAGCAGGATGAGGAATTTGGTGTGGTCTTTTCCAAACCACATGGTGATTTTTGGCAGCCAAAGGCTGGTGCAGCCAAGCCTATCTCCCAGCAGCACTCCGGTGATGCCATGCCTGTGGACACAGGTTTCTTGACCCTTAAAGAACTGAATACCATCCTTACCAATGTCCCCATTGATATTACCTTTGTGGACAAGGATGACACCGTAAAATATTTTTCCCAGGGGCGGGAAAGAATCTTTGTTCGGACTAAGTCCATCATTGGCCG
Organism: Desulfotomaculum sp. 1211_IL3151; assembly: GCF_036763075.1. Lineage (NCBI taxonomy): Bacteria > Bacillati > Bacillota > Clostridia > Eubacteriales > Desulfotomaculaceae > Desulfotomaculum > Desulfotomaculum sp. 1211_IL3151. The sequence continues at coordinate 114,834 of NZ_JBAIYV010000051.1, forward strand.
TAAAGTACAAAATTGCCATCCACCGGATAATGTTCATATGGTGGAAAAAATTCTATCCGACTTTAAAAGCGGTAAACACAGCACCGCAGAATTTTGGCTGGAGTTGGGTGGAAAGTTTATCCACATTCGTTATTTTGCCCTGCGAGACGAGCAGGGTACCTATCTAGGCACAATAGAGGTAAGCCAAGATGTTACTGGTATCCGTGCTTTAAAAGGTGAACGACGTTTATTGCAATATGAGGATTAGAAAATATTACCTTATAGAATCCTTTCTATCCTTCTTTACAAGTGTATCAATTTTCAATATAATCAAATTACGGGGAGCGCTTAAGGTTTAGCAGTGGAATTGGCACGGTTTCTCAGTTTCACAAGGTTCCTGTGAAGTAAGCTGTTGAAGTAAGCTGTTGAAGTAAGCTGTGGTTTCCAAGTATTGTCTGTTAAGTCCGGTTGTAGTTCCCTCATTTCGTATGTCGTTCGGATCGTATGTCGTTCGGAAAAGTAATTCGATTGGTAAGTATTCGGATGTTTTTAAAGAGGTTGTGTGTTTTTTAGAGCGGTGGCGTTCCCCACAGGAAAACCCGGGATAATTTCCCGGGTTTTCTCTTTTATACTTGCCTAAAGGACAAGTGTACAATATACATAGTATAGAGAAAGGAAATTTGGGGTTTTTTGTCGAAGCATTGTCTATTGTTAATTACAACAAAGGGGCAATTTATGACTAGGCAGCAGAAATTTAGGGATCTGGCCCTTACCTTGGTTGTTATTCAGTTAGGCTATATACTTGCTTTTGTCTGGGTTTTATATTTAAAGGATCATTCTATTTTAGAACGTTATCTTGGTTTTAGAATACCCCATTATAAAAACCTTGAACTGATGACTTTAATTGTTACCATCTCTACAACAACTATATTTATATACTCCCTTTTACACTATTTTAAAGCTAGTTGTCTGGAACAAGAATATGCAAAGGAAAAACTCCAGAATGAATTGGCCCAAAATACAATCCACTTGCTGCGTTGTCATCGACACGATTTCTTAAATCACTTACAAGTCATTTTGGGCTATATTCAATTAAATAAAACCAATAAGGCCGAGGAATATATTAAAAACATTAACCAGGAAGTTTCAGATATTCGTGTTATTAGCCAAATACAAATACCAGAGGTAGCCGTTCTTCTTTATATGAAAAAGGATGAAGCCTATCGTAGTAACATTAAACTTGTTTTTGATTTTGAAACGGACTTATCAAATATCTCCCTTAAGCAAACGGATTTAGTTCGTATTATATCTAATTTAATTGACAACGCCTTTTTTGAATTGAAAAAACTTAATGCTTCTGTTGAAAAAATTGTAGAAATTTCCTTCAATTATTCGAATGATCATTTAGTGATTGAGGTTTTTAATACCGGCAGTTATATTGAAGACACCGAAAGGATCTTTGATTACGGTTACACCACCAAAGGGAATTTGGGATCCGGCATTGGACTATACAATGTCAAGGAACTGGTTGATAAGTATCACGGCAGCATCACGGTGGAAAGTGACAGGGAAAACGGTACTACCTTTGTCGTTACTATTTAGGGGGGTCGGTTTTGACTGATATCTTCTTTGCAGAAATACCTTGGTCTCTACGCTATACCTTTATGGTGCTGCAATCCCTCTCGGTATTTTTGTTTGTATTCTACTTTTCAGATATTAAATATACCACAAAACTTCTCTTAACTATCGTAGTGGCAAAAATAGTAGTCAAAGATTGGGTGCAAAGCAGCTTTGTTATTGATTTTCTAGAGGCAATTTTTATCAATTTATTGATTAATATTTTTCTCGTTTTTGCCTTCACCCGGGTATTTAATTGCAGGGTGATTATTACAACGACTTTGACCTCAATTGTATTACTAATTACCATACCCAGTGTTACCATTCTTCTGGTAGATAACTATCCCGCAACCCACCCTCACATTGTTTGGTTCTTAGCCAGGGTACCTCAGGTTCTGATACTTAACTTTATCGTTCTTTGGGACTACAAAACCAAATTCATCGGCCGTTAGAAAAAGGAGTTTCGCAAAGCAAACTCCTTTGTTATGGAAAAGGATTGAAGCCTTTTTTTATATCAGACTTAATACCTTTACGGTATCTTTCGAGCTGTCGTAAATTTTCGAGGCCACTCGAATAACTGGGTTTAATATGTCCTGGGGTGGAATATAGACAATTTCACCAATCTCACCCGTATTTAAAATAATCTTTGTTCCAGTGTAGTAAATTGCTAAATTACTCAAGAAAACCTTGAGTATTTTGGTATCAAAAATACTCACACCGATTTGTTTAAACATTTCAAAGGCTTCAAAGGGGGTCGCTCTTTTTTTATAGACCCGATCGGATGTCATTGCATCATAAACATCTGCTACACCAACAATTTTAGCGTATAAACCAATACGATCCGCACCATACTGGAATGGATATCCCGAGGCATCTATTCTCTCGTGGTGTAACAATACCGCCCTTTTAACATCTGGATCAATTTCATTGATTTCCTTAACCAATTCATAACCAAGAATGGCATGATTCTTTACTATTTCAAATTCCTCCGGCGTCAGCTTTTCTTTTTTATTAAGAATTTCCAAAGGTATTTGGGTTTTACCGATATCATGTAAGAGTCCCGCCTGAATTATTTTCCAAATCTCATCTTCCCCCAGATTTAGCCATTTGCCAATTAACATGGAATAAAAGGCAGTAGTTATACAATGGGTGAAGGTATATTCATCGGTTTTACGAAGATCACTTAGGTATTGTAAAATGAGCTTATTGTCTTTGGTACTAAATACAATTTGTTCGGTGGCTTGCAAAACTTGATCAAATTCCAGTCTCTTTCCTACCGCAAGGTCATTAATTAATCCCTTGACAAGTAAAATGGTCTTCTTATAATTTTTATCAAATCTCTGATAGGCTTGTGAATGTTCTTCATCATAGGCATAGACCCATAAGTTATAAATACCATTCCTCATTAGCCTATTAATTAGATAAAGGTTCATTTCCGTGTTTTTTATCACCAGTGGAATACCGTAGGGGCCATAGATATCCTCTGCCAAAACGTCCCCTTCTTCACATTGGGTTATCAGCTTTTTAATCATTTTCACTGACTTCACCTCATTAACTCCGTAATATGCCCTATCCAAGGGGCAATACGCCTCCTTAAGCGGGTGGGCTATAGCATCCTAGAAATTACAAAGGGGATCTCATTAATAGCCGCTTGTTTTTCCACTGCACCCACATCATAAGCCACCTTTGGCATACCATAGACAACCGCTGTTTTTTCATCCTGTCCTATGGTTCTGGCCCCCCGCCGCCTCATGGCCAAAAGCCCTTTGGCACCGTCATAACCCATACCCGTTAGGATGACACCAATGGCGTTACTACCAGCCTCCTTAGCCACAGAGGAAAATAACACATCCACAGAGGGGCAGTGCCCGTTCACTTTATCTTCGGAGAAACATTCTACGCGATAGCTTAGCCCCACCTTTTTTATCCTCATATGCTTGTCTCCCGGGGCAATAAGGACACGTCCCTTTTCAACATAGTCATCGGTCTGGGCTTCTTTCACTTCAAAAGGCGTGGTTTGATTTAGCCTTTCCGCAAACATCTTAGAAAAAACCGGGGGTATGTGCTGTACAACCACAATGCCGGGACCATTTTTAGAAAGCCCTTGCAGTAAGTTAAATATCGCTTCTATGCCCCCGGTAGATGCCCCTATAGCAATGATTTTTCCTTTGCTATCCGAACTAGTTTGGGAAACCTGAGCCGTTAAGGTATTTTCGTTCCCTGATTTCACCTTAGCCTGGGAGGCGATTTTAATTTTTAAAATTACCTCCTCTAAAAATGCCTTGACACTTCCCGCTGATTTTACATCTGGTTTGGTTACGAAATCCACTGCCCCAGCATTTAAGGCCCTAAAAACTGCATTGCTGATACTGCTCACCACCACCACTGGTAAGGGATATTGGGGGAGAAGTCTTTGGATAAACTCAATGCCGTTCATGCGGGGCATTTCAATATCACAGGTCATCACATCGGGCCTGTGCTCGATAATCTTATCCCGGGCCTCAAAGGGGTCACCCGCCGTGGCCACAACCTGGAGCAGAGGGTCAGAGGAGATTCTTTGGGCCAATACCTCCCTGAATATCAGACTGTCATCTACAACCAACACTTTGACCCTTTTGTTCATGTTCATAGCAGCTATTCCTTTCGGTAGACAGCAGGCATTACATACTTATACTTAATCTCCTGGCGGTTTAAGGCTTCTGATTGTCCGATAAAGAGATAGCCACCCTTTTCTGTGAAATCATAAAATTTTTTTACCAGTTCATTTTTGGTTTTATGATCAAAGTAAATCATCACATTACGACAGAAAATCACATGGAATTTCTTTTTAAAGGGAAAGGATTCCATTAAATTAAACTTTCTATAGATAACTTCATCCTTAATTTTTTTGATCAAAGCACTTTTTTCGCTGTTAACTTGCCTAAAGTAATTTTTCTTCCAGTGATCCGGCAGTAATGTTAATCGTGCATTGGCATATTCACCTTTTATGGCTGTATTAAGCACCTTGCTAGAAATATCCGTGGCTAGGATTTTCGTATCCCACCACAATTTCTTATTGACAAAAAAGTCCCCCATAATCATGGCCAGGGTATAAGGTTCCTCACCACTGGAGCATCCCGCACTCCATATTCTTAAGTCCCTTTCCCCAACATGACTGGCTAGGTAGGGAAGTACGGTGTTTTTAAAATAGTTAAAGTGGTCAATTTCCCTCATAAAAAAAGTATGGTTGGTGGTAATTTTATCAACTAAGGTAAGTGCAGCAGCCCCGGTCTGATCCGATACCACATAGTCAAAGTACTCGGTAAAGTTGTTAAGTTTATGCTGGGCCAGCACCTGATGCAGCCTGCCTGTTAAAAGGGTTCGTTTTTCATCTTTTAAACTAATTCCATAATTGCTTTTTATATAAGAAGAAAATATCTGAAATTCCTTGTCGGTAATCGGTACCAACGCCTACCCCACCCTGATGTTGGAGAGAGCCAGTGGCCCTCTCCAATTTAAATTTTAATACTTACCAAATTCACTGTCGCTTAAAGCAATCTTTAACTTTGGCTCATTGCTTTCACTGGCGGCAGCAACCTTCTTTTCCTGGAGACTCTCCAGAAGCCTTAATACCTCCGGACTTAATTCTTCTAATTTGTTCCAGGAAGAACTGCTTTTTCTTAATTTAAACCGGCTAACCATTTCCTTTAATACCTGAGCCTGACTGGATAATTCCTCACTGGCAGCGGCACTTTCTTCAGAGGTGGCCGAGTTCGTTTGCACTACCTGGGACACCTGGATAACTCCCTGATTTACCTGGGAAATACCCGTTGCCTGTTCACCGGAGGCCACCGCGATATCGTTCACCAGATTCGCTACTTTGGAAATATCCCCAACAATATTGTTTAAGGCAGTGGCAGTTGCATTGGCAATCCTCGTGCCATCCTCTACTTTTTTGATGGAACCCTCAATCATCTCCGTGGTTTCCTTGGCGGCATTGGCACTTCTGGCTGCCAGATTCCGCACTTCTTCAGCCACCACAGCAAAGCCTTTGCCATGTTGTCCTGCCCTGGCAGCCTCCACCGCAGCATTAAGGGCAAGAATATTGGTTTGGAAAGCAATTTCGTCAATGACTTTAATAATCTTCGAGATATTGCCAGAGGCATCGTTAATTTCGACCATGGCCTTTTGCATCTGCTGCATTTGTTCATTCCCCTGCATGGCATTGAGTCGTGCAGTATCAGCCAGTTGATTCGCCTGGTTGGCATTTTCAGCATTTTGATTGGTCTGGCTGGAAATCTCCTCCAGGGATGCAGTAAGCTGTTCGACGGAACTGGCCTGTTCAGCGGCACCCTGGGAGAGGGCCATGCTGGATTCGGATACCTGCCCGGCACCGGCCGCGACCTGTTCGGCAGATGAATTAATATTGCCCAGTACTTCGTTGAATGAATTTATTAAATTATTAACTGCATCCTTAATAACGGTATAATCACCTTTGTAATTACCTGTAACACTAACTTGAAAATTACCCTGGGCCATTTGCTCCAAAATAGCAGCGGTCTCGGTAATCGGTTTTATCACCTCATCCAAGGTCTTATTGACACCTTCTACTATCTTACGATAATCCCCATAAAATTTTGTTAAATCACCCCTGCTGCTAAGCTGACCTTCTATCGCCGTTTCCGATAGTTTTACCATTTCTTCAATCAGGCTCATTAAATTATTTCTAAGCAGATCCATTTTTTCATTGGCCAGTGCTTGTTTTCCTGGCAGTCTCTCGAGTACCTTTGAAAAATCCCCTTCGGCATAGGAAGATAGGATGTCCAGTATTTTTAATATATTGCCTATATGCAATTTATACCCTTCATTAACGCCCTCTGCCACTTCCTTAAAAGCCCCATTAAATTGCTCAATTGAAATCAAAGCATCCAGTTCACCAAGCCTTTGTTTTTGATAAGCATCATTAATTTGACTGACCAAATTCCGTATGGTGTCAAGCATTTCAGCAAACCTTTTATTTAAAATATCATTCTCTGATTTTGGTTTTACCTGTACGGTTAAATCACCCGCAGCAATTTTTTCTGCCACTAAGGCTTGTTCACGAATATTTTCCACCATTTTGCCAAAGGACTGCATTAGGGTTCCTATTTCATCCTTGGTTCTAGCCTCCACCTTAACATGAATGTCTCCCACTGCCAGCTTGTCCGCCGCCTCAACCATTTTTTTAATGGGCTTGCTGATTAGCCGAGAAATAAATATCCCTAAAGCTATGGCCAGAACAATGGCAAGAACCAACACAATAATCGTCGTTGCGACAGTTTTACTGGTTAGTGCACTTAATTCATCAGCCCTTTGTTTACCTACCGTTATCTTTGAGCTGTGCAAAATAGTAATTGACTGATCAATTTCCTGGGCAACCTGACCTGGTTCTCCCCTCATATATACCAAGGCTTGCTCTTCTTGGTTGGCTAAGGCCAGGCTAATTATCCTTTCCTGCATCGGTTCGAATTTTTCAAATAACTTTCTCGTATTTTCAAATTCTTTGCGGGCGTCATCCGTTTGGATTGTTTTTTCATACTTTGCTAAATTAACGTCAATTTTTTGATTATATTCCCTTATTTGATCTACATACTGCTGTCTATTATGACTCCCCCTATCCAAGACTATATCCCTGAGGCTGGCCCGTACACGAATAAAATCCATGCCAGCGTCACCTGCATAGCTTAGGGGTACCCCATAATTATTATATAGATCGATATAGTTGGTATTTACCGAACGAATATTGGTTACTCCCACCATCCCCACTATGCCAGCCATCAGAGCAACGATAATAAACCCGATCAGCAGCTTGACGGAAATTTTTAAGTTATAGTACCACTTCATATAGGCTTACCCCCCAGCAAATTTCTTCGCTTTTAGACGAACTAATTGGTATGAGCGAATAACTCTACCTCATCTTGCCCCAGTAATTTATCGCAATTTAAAATTAGTTTTACCCCATTTCCCACCTTACCAATGCCCTTGATATATTTATTGCTGAATCCCGTGCTGGCATCAGGGGGAGGTACAATCTCGCTCTCTGGAATAGCAAGCACCTCTGACACACTATCCACGATGAGCCCCACTGACACATCCCAAATAGCTACAACAATTACACAAGTCCGGTCATTATACTCTCTAAAGGGCTTTTTAAACCTTAGCCGCACATCCATCACCGGGATAATATTGCCCCTAAGATTAATAATGCCGCGGATATATTGGGGCAATTCGGGTACCTCCGTGATAACCTGAATGCCAATGATTTCCTTGACATATTTTATTTCTATACCAAAATACTCATTGCCAATTGTGAAAGTAAGGAATTTATCCCTTTGCGTATCCTCCCCTTGCTCCTCCACAAGCATCGCTAGATTGTTAGACACTTTTTCCACCTACCATCAATTGATTTGTTTTAACCAAGCCCCCTATATCCAAGATCAAACTCACACTGCCATCCCCTAAAAGGGTACAGCCTGCCAAACCCTTAATCTTTTTTATTCTTTTAATATAGGCGGGCAGTGCCTTCACTACCACCTGCTGCTCTCCCAGAAGTTCATCGGCAAAGATACAGCAGCCATGGGAGTCATTTTCAACCATGATCATGATACCTTCTGTAATGTTGGTGGCCTCGGTCTTTATCTTATACAACTGGTGCAGTCTTAAAATCGGGTAGCACTGCCCCCGCACCATGATCATTTCATTGCCATCAGGGTCTTGCAGCAGGTCGTTCTCTGTTGGTCGGAAGGATTCTTTGATACTTGTGGTGGGTATGGTAAAACGGGAGTTGGCAACCTTGATATTTATACCCTCTATAATTGCTAGTGTGAGTGGAAGTTTTAGGGTGATGGTTGATCCTTGTTCGTTTTTACTCGCTATGGCCACAGAACCGCCCACTGACTCAATGTTTTTGATGACCACGTCCATACCAACTCCTCGGCCGGAAAACTCCGTGACATTTTCCTTGGTTGAAAAACCAGGCCGAAATATTAGATGATATATTTCTTGATCAGACATTTCATTTAGGCTTTTGTTAACCAGTCCATTTGCCAAGGCCCTTTGCAAGATCTTTTCCTTATTTAAACCCTTGCCGTCGTCCTTCACGGTTATCACAACATCACTGCCTGCGTTTTTGGCCTCCAAGGTTACAGTTGCCTTCGGGGGCTTACCCTTGGCCTGTCTTTCAGCAGGGGTTTCTATGCCATGGTCTATGGCATTCCTTACCAGATGGATCAGGGGATCCGAAATGTGCTCAATGATGTTTTTATCCACTTCCGTTTCTTGACCAATTATCTTCAGTTCTACCTCTTTATCAAGTTTTTTACACATATCCCTTAGGATCCGATGCATCTTGTGGAAAGTAGCAGCGATGGGAACCATTCGGATGGACATAACCATATCTTGAATCTCGCTGGTTATTTTACCAAGTTGCCTAGCAGCCTTTTGAAAATGATGCAATCTTATATTTTTTAATTCCGGATGCTGGGTTACCATTGCTTCGGATATAACAAGCTCGCCAACTAAGTCCATCAGTTTGTCCAATTTGTCAACTTGAACACTGATAATGCTTTGCTGATGGGTTACGACAGGGGCTGGGTTTTGCAATATTTTGGGATGAGAAATTTCCTCCACCTGATCAAGTGCTGCCAATTCAAGGCTTTTTAAAAAAGGTGTTTGCATCAAGAAATCGTAAATATCTTCATGGGACAACTCTGTTTTGAATAGGATCTTAAAGCCATCCCGTCCTATTATTTCAGCACTGCTGTCACTATCCGTATCCTCAGGGGTATAACACATTTCTTGGGCGATATCATTCAGACTATGAATCACAGCATAGGCCCTCATGTGTTCCATCTCACAACCCTTTTCAAAGAAAATCACTGCTTGGTAGTGGTTATTCTTCTTTGCATCTATTTCTTTGCTCTGGGCTATGTCATTTTGCCGATCTTCGTTAGATTTTTGTGCATAAAAATTTTCAGCATCATTTTGCCCTTTCAAGTCACCAAGTAGTTCCTTAATCCCAGACAAAATAGTCGTTGGGTCCCCATCGGGACTATCGTTGTTTTTTATCTTTTGAATTTCTAATTTAATAAAGTCGGCACCCTCAAAAATTAGATCATATAAACTGCTGCAATCTATATTTTGGGGGTTATTTTCACGAATAAAAAAGAAAAGATCCTCCATTGAATGGGCAATTAAAGAGATGTTTTCATAAAACATCATGGAGGCTGAGCCTTTGACTGTATGCATAATTCTAAAGATATCATTAACAGCTGTTGGGCTGAAACAGCTATACTTTTCCGTACTTAGTATTAATTGCTCAAGCTGTTCTAAAAGTTTTGTGGTCTCAAAAACAAACAGCTCCACCATTGGTTCGTTTCCATAATTATCAGTCAAGACAATCGCCCCTTTGGCAGCTTAAGTAGCAAGAATTTTATTAAAAGCCTTAATTATAAATTCTTCCTTAAATGGTTTAACGATAAAACTTTTGGCACCGCTCAGGACAGCCTCCTTAACAAAGGATTCCTGCCCCATTGCCGACACCATTATTACCTTCGCCTGGGGATCATAGGCCTTAATGGCTTTAAGCGCATCAATGCCGGTCATTTCAGGCATGGTTATATCCATCGTTACCAGATCTGGTCTGCATTTCTTGTATTTTTCAACTCCCATTGCGCCATTTTCAGCCTCGTCAACTACCTCAAAACCATTTCTTTCAAGCATATTTCTTAGTGCCTTCCTCATAAACATAGCATCGTCTACAATCAGTATCTTTGCCATAGTTTTTTACCCCCTCTGCCAAACACGATGGTTGAAAAAATTCTTTAACCATGAATCAAATATTACGGTTTTTATACCTTAAACCTAGAGAGCACTCTTTTAGATTAACCGTCATGCTATTAATCCTTGCTATGATTGTTTTAAATCAACCAATGGAGCCAGCCTAACGTTTGGATATTACGCCCGGTGGAAAAAGGACTGCAATTGCTTGGTTAATCTTATACCCTTCTTTAATTAACTCCCGATACAGTCTCCCTTCCTCATTATCTTTTCCCTCGGCCAGTAATTGTAAATTCCCAATAATAACTGTCAAGGAATCATGAATTTGAGGTAGTTGTTGCATAATAATTGTTTCCTCTATCTTTTTATACTTTGTCATGCCCTCACCCCACAAAACTTATATGCATATTTTATGCCAATATTCACCAGCACCTTTGATTGAGGTTAATCAAGACTTTTTAATCAAAAAGAAAAAAGAAGGCTCCTTTTTTAAGGGCCTTCCATCGCATACTAATACACTTTTTATCAATTATTGTTTTATTTTGCGATATAATGTCGCTCTACTTAACCCGAGGGCTTCTGCGGCAAGGGATATGTTTCCGTTAAAATGCCTCATGGTCTTTTCGATATATTCTTTTTCAACCTCTGCCAGGGTCTTGGGTATAAACTCACCACTATTTGGGGGGATATGGGGTGATTCTTCAACCCTGCCAAGGGAGTCAGTCTGCTTATTATAACTTCCGAGCATTTCCTTCGGCAAATGCTTTAAATCAATTTTATTACTTACCTCCGTGAAAAGCACTTGTTGAATGATGTTATACAATTCCCTTAGGTTACCTGGCCAATGGTAGGATTGAAAAACCTCTAAAGCCAAATGGCTTAAAGAAATATTTTTATAATGATTGCCTGTAATTTTCTTGTAAAAATGTCTAACCAGATAAGGTATGTCTTCGGTTCTTTTTCTCAGGGGAGGTAATTCCAAGCGCGCCACATTTAAACGGTAGTAAAGGTCCTCCCGAAAATGATTGTTTCTTACCAGCCCTTCAATATTCCCGTTAGTTGCTGCAATAATTCTTACATCACAATGAATTAAATCCTCACCCCCCACCCGCATAAAATCACCCGTTTCTAAAACCCTGAGCAGTTTAACCTGAATGCCGGGGCTTGCTTCCGCCAGTTCGTCAAGAAGCAGAGTACCGCGATGAGCTAACTCAAAGATGCCTTTTTTGGTACTACTGGAACCAGTGAAAGCACCCTTTTCGTGGCCAAATAATTCACTTTCCAAAAGGTTTTCACTAAAGGCCCCACAATTGATTGGTATAAATACCTGATCCTTCCTGCCGCTTACATTGTGGATAAATCTGGCCAATAACTCCTTCCCTGTGCCAGTTTCTCCGGTAATTAAGACACTAACGTTCTTACTGGCCAGTTTATAGGCGGTCTTGATTAATTGCCTCATCTCATGCCCTTGGCCAACCACAAGGCCAGTTTGGTAGGCCAAATCTTCAATGAGATGAATTTGCTCATCTTTGTCCAGGTCAAAGACCACTGCGTCAGAGACAATTTGTCTAAGTTCATCAACTGAGCCAAAGGGTTTTTCCAGATAATCATAGGCACCCAGTTGAATTGAATGAACCGCCGTATTCAGTGTGCCATAGCCAGTCATAATGATACATTTGCAATTTGGTTGGCTTTTTTTAATTTTTTCTAACAGTTCCAGTCCTGATCCATCCGGTAACATTAAATCGATCAGGGCCAGGTTAAACTGTTTTTTTGCTAATTCCCCCAGGGCAGCTTTGATATCACCCGCCAGAACAACTTGGTAGGGACTCTGTTTAAGTATTTTCTTAAACAGGTTTTGTATGAGCTTTTCATCATCCACAATCAAAATATTAAGTTCCATTTACATCCACCGCCCTTGAGATAGTTTGACGGATGGTCCTAAGCACTTCTTCCATTTGTTTACAGGCATCTAATATTTCTGCCGCATCCTCCTGATTTTGCTGATCCAGCTTGATCAACTCAGCATTTCCCTGTATCACAGTAAGTAAATTATTCAATTTGTGTATATTCGTTTTTATTTCCTCAAATTTACTCTGCATGATGTGTAACCCCCTTGGTATCATCTAACAAAACACCTTGCAAAGCTTCTGCCATTTCCTCGATTCTGTAAGGTTTGGTAACAACCGCCTTAAAGCCATATTTTTTATAATTCGACATAATCGGGTCTGTGGAATAGCCACTGGAAACAATGGCATTAATTTCGGGGTCAAAATGAAGCAGGTGGTTTAACGTCTCTAAGCCACCCATCGCCCCCGGTATGGTTAAATCCATAATAACAGCGACAAAGGGACTGCCATTTTCTTTGGCAGCTTTGTATTTTTCGATGGCTTCCACCCCGTGATGTGCATAATCCACCTGGTAACCTAAGTATTTAAGCATTTTACCAGCCACGCTCAGCACTAATTTTTCGTCGTCCATGATCAGAATTTTGCCGCTAGGCACAGGGAAACCCATGGCGTCATTTTTTCTTTCTACTTGGCTAGTTGAAGCAGGTAAATAAATGGTAAAGGTAGTGCCCCTGGCTATTTCAGATGTAACTTCCATTAAACCGTTGTGCTGGTTTATAATCGAGTAGCTGATCGCTAGACCCAACCCCGTTCCATTTGGTTTGGTTGTAAAATAGGGATCAAATAGTTTCTCGTAGTCTTGCCTGGGTATGCCATACCCTTGATCTTGGATGGCAATTTTAATATAATCTCCACATTCCAGTATCCCCGGCGGCTTTTTAAAATGCTGCACATTTTCACAACTTATACGAATGGTACCACCCTTAGTCATGGCCTGCATGGCATTAATCACCAGATTGTTAATTACTTGGCTTATTTGCCCCTCATCTACTTCCACCGGCCAAAGGTTGTCAGGCATTGCATAGATGCAGGAAACCTTGGCACCTCTAAGGACAAAGTCTGCGGTCTCCTTGACTATTTCTTTGATCGAAGCACTTTTTTTGATGGGCGCACCACCCTTGGCAAAGGTTAATAACTGTTGGGTTAACCCCTTAGCCCGCCAGGTGGCCTGTTCAAATTCATATAGTATTTGGCTTATTTCACTGTTCGATTTGCCATAGGCTTTGAGCAGGGATACATTGCCAATGATAGAGGTTAGAATATTATTAAAGTCGTGGGCAATGCCACCTGCCAGTATACCCAGGGACTCCAGCTTATTGGCCTTGAGCAGCTCTTCTCTCATTTTACGTTCTTCTGTAATATCATGAAAAACCAGCACTACCCCTATCATTTCGCTATTCCGGTCAGTTATCGGTGTGCCGCAGTCCGTTATTACCCTTTCCGCGCCATCCCTGGCCATCAGAATGTGGCTATCCGAGTTGGTTGAATTGCTCATCAGCAATACCTTTTCCACTGGGTCCGGGCATACCTCCCTGGTTCTTTCGTCAATTATTCGATAAACTTGTCCCAGCGGCCTCCCAATGGCTTCCCTTTGCGGCCAACCGGTAAGTTTCTCCGCAACCTTATTTATTAAAACGATTCTACCTTCGATATTGGTGGTAATAACCCCTTCGCCGATTGACCTCAGCGTCACTGCTAACCTTTCCTTTTCCCTGGCTAAGGCCTCTTCCGCAAGCTTATGCTTCGTGATGTCCCTGATAATTACAACAAGATTACGCTGGCGGCCAATTGTAACACCCCGTGAATTTATTTCTGCCGGAAAGACACTGCCATCCTTGCGGCGGTGCATGGTTGCAAATCTTATGCCCTTTTTGTCAGCCTGTTCAATGTGTTTATCTGCCGTTGCTGCATCGTTATCTGCCCTCAGTTGATGGAGTGTTTTAGCCAGCAGTTCTTCCCTGGTATAGCCATAGTTTTCAACAGCGGCACGATTAGCATCTAAGATCTGCCCACCCGGTACCTGGGCAAAAATTATATTGTCCCGGGCATTTTCAAACATGGTCTGGTATTTTTTTAAAATTTCCTCCGCTTGCTTACGTTCTGTAATATCACGAATAATACTAAATAAAAAAGTTTCACCGTTGATTACCACTCCGTGTGAACTTACCTCCACTGTTAATGTAGACCCGTCTTTGCGCCGATGCATGGCCTCAAAGACCACTCCCTGCTGTTGAGCCTCTTTTAACTGTCCCACAACAACATCCCTTGATTCCACTCGCAGTTCAAATATTGATTTTGCGATGATTTCCTGCTTGGTGTAACCATAGGTTTTAAGGGCCGTAGGGTTGGCGTCGATTATTTTGCCATCACCGTGTTTTACCACCAGAATATTGTCATTGGCGTTATCAAAGAGGAATTGGTACCTTTTGAGGGCTTGTTCCGCCTGCTTGCGATCGGTTATGTCATGTATAATAACTGTGAGAAAAACGACCCCTCCTTGTTGCCAAGCAGACAAAGAAATTTCCAGTGGGATTCTTCTGCCGTCTTTATGCACGCCAACCATCTCCACGGTTTTTTTCCCATCGGGAGCAGCCTCATTTTGCCAAACAACATGGGATAGTATTTTTTGGTATGCCGGAAAATCTTGTTCCGGCAGGAGAACATCCAACGCTTCTCCTATTATTTCTTCCTTTTGATAACCAAAGAGACAAGCGGCAGACTTATTCCAAAAAATTATTTTACCCTCCGGGTTAACTGAAATGATTGCGGCAGTTGCGGCCTGGGCCACTAACCGGAAACGTTTTTCATTTGCTGTCAACTGATTCTTGATCCTTTGATAAATCAGCATTAGCAATGCCACAGAGATTAATAACCTTAATCCTGACCCAATCAAATAACCCCAATTAGTAAACCACGACAGCGGGTAAAGAAAGGGGAAATCCCAGTGATGAAATCCAAGTAATATAAAGGTCGTAACAATTACTTTTATCTCCAGACCCTTTAACTCATCAAACTGACTTAATAACCAGCCGGTCCAGATAAACATCGAGCCGGTTAACAGCATGGTGGGAAGGGAAATGGCAAATTGACTTTGACCGGTTAGCAGACCCACAGAAATCAAAAAAACACATAGAAAGCTAACATGCAACCAGCAGTTATTAAATTTTTTTCCGGTAAAGCGATAGGCACCCAGTAATAGAAATAAGCCACTGAAAAGGGTGGCCAGTTGATATATTGCCGACAATAGTATAGCAGCAGATGAATAAATCACAAAAAATTCAATGGCGATTCTTAGAAGATACATGCACCAACTGATCGTCCACAGTTTGATAAACTCTTCTCGCTCCTGTATGTAAAGGTAGATGTACACGAAAACTAATACGAGGGAGGCTAGGGTAGTTGCTATTAAAAGGGGATTAACCAACAAAATTACCCCCCAATTTTATTTAATTTTGGAAAATATATACCTCTATAGGCATTTTATTCCTATAACTATATTATCAGATTTTTTAGAAAAAGGAAAACGCCCCCTTGTCAGGTATTTCCTTCTGCCGCGGCATAAAAAGAGTGCCTACCTGTGGTAAACACTCCTTTTCTTTAGATACTGTTTTCCTCAATTTCCTCCAACAACTGCTCGACGGTGGTTGGCAGTTTTAATCGTTCTATGACCCTTTGCCAAGTTTCCGGCTGACAGTCCCCTTTTAGCCAGGGATATTCCTGGTGCACCTGATAACCATATTCCATGACCGCATCTTCCTCTGGCAGAAAATAAATATCTTCCTGATTGTCCTTAATTAAGCCTGCCACCGTTCCTAAGCAGATATCTAAAATGAAGGGTACCCCATCCAAATACATTTCAATCCATTGGTGAGGATACTCTTGATCTTGCAAATGAATCGTACCGCCTTGAATAAACACATCATAATCCTTCATTAAGAGTAACCCATACAGCATGGAGCATGCCTTACGGGCGAAAACCCCTTCACCCGTCTGTTCCTCACCCAGCACATTTTTCACAGCGGCTGCGGTATCCAAAATTTGTTTTACTTGATCCAATTGACAAAACATTTTTTCTCTCCTTTATATAAAAAGTACAATTTTTATTCAAAAAGGTTTCCCCGGGCATAATAGGGGAGGTAAAATCTTATCGGGGGATATTTACATGCTAAAAACATATATGTCTAGACCGGATGGTACATTGGAAGAAACGAAAGCCATCGAAGCTGGCACCTGGATTAGTCTGGTAAATCCGCAGGAGGAAGAAATTGCCCAGGTTCTCACACTGTTAAACATAGAACATGAATTCATCTCGGACGCTCTGGATGAAGCAGAAACACCCAGAATTGAGCGGGAAGATCACTATATCTGGATCATCGTAGATATCCCGGTGGAGGTACGGCAACAAAACAATTCCCTCTTATATGATACCATTCCCCTTACCATTATTGTAACGAATAATTATTTTGTTACCATTACATTAAGAGAAAATAAAATCATCGAAGAGTTTGCCCAAAAAAGAGTCAAGGATCTCTACACCTTTAAGAAAACTCGGTTTGTCTTGCAAATACTTTATGTTATTGCTACCTATTACTTAAAATATTTGCGACAGATTAACCAAAAAACCAATCGGATTGAGGAAGAACTCCATCAGTCCATGCGTAATGAGGGACTTTATTCCCTTTTAAGTCTTAGTAAAAGCTTAGTGTATTTTACGGCTTCTTTAAAAGCCAATGAAGCGGTTATGGAGAAGATGTTAAGGAACAACTACTTAAAAATGTATGAGGATGATCAAGAGATTTTGGAAGATGCCATCATAGAAAACAAACAAGCTATTGAGATGGCCCATATTTATAGTAATGTCTTAAGCGGTATGATGGATGCCTTTGCATCTGTGATTTCCAACAATGTTAACATTGTCATGAAATTTTTAACTTCCATTACAATTATCCTAGCTGTTCCCACCATGATCGCCAGCTTTTACGGCATGAACGTAGACCTGCCCTTGCAGGATGCTCCCTATGCCTTTATCACCGTTATGCTTTTTTGCTTAACCCTCTCACTAATCATCGCACTGATCTTTGCCAGAAAGAAATATTTATAAAAACTAAATTAAATCAAGCGAATTAATGGCAAGGGACGTTTCGTTTGGGCTATCGCTTAGCGCCAAATGAAACGTCCCTTTTACGCTGATGTCGATAATAAATAGATTTTGTTGGAAATATTCTCTTGTAATATAATAAAAAAACTATAAAAATAGGTTTAGTTATTACTCCCCAGATCGTTCCAACTTACTTTATTATTATTTGGCAAACTCTTCATTGCTTAGAGGTGCTCAATTGTGTTTAACCTTTTAATTTTTATAATATGCACATCCATATTATGCCTTTTATTTGCCTGCTATTTTTCCTTTAGGCTAATTAAAGTCACAAAATCACGTACAGCCTGGCTTTTAATTTCCATGTCTATATTCGTTCAAATTATTCGGCGTTCGGTTACTTTAATCTCTGTTCTAACCAACCAATTTCCATTATATCCCTCTCACCTCTATGCCGAAATAATCGCTTTAATCGTTTCTTTATTACTGCTATTCGGCACTGCAAAAATTGCTCCCTTATTCCTTTCCATCCGCAACTCTGAGGAATCTTTAAGGGTGGCAAAAAACGCTTTGCTTAAAGCCCACAATGAATTAGAAAAAAAGGTGGCAGAAAGGACTTTAGAATTAAATAAGGTCAATGAGCAATTACGCAATGAAATTATTGAGCATAAGAAATCGGAAGAAAACCTAAGGAAATCCCTGCAAGAATTAAAACAAACCCAAGACGCATTAATAATTAAGGATAGACAAGCAGTTATTGGTCAAATGGCTGCGAGTATGGCCCATGAGGTAAAAAACCCCCTCACTGCCGTAAGAGGGTTTGCCCAAATTTTAGAGGAAAAATCCTCTTACGACAACATTTTAAACCAATATGCCCATATCATCATTGGAGAAGTCGATTCTGCCAATTCAGTAATTAATGACTTCCTTCGATTATCCCGACCAAGTCATCCTCTACTTGAACACCATTCATTAAGTACATTGGTTAAGGGCATCGCAACCTTGGTTAAGCCCCAGGCCCTTCTAAAGAACATCCAAATTGAATGCCAAAGCTTAAAGATACCAGCAAGCTGTTTTATTGATGGGAAACAAATAAAACAAGTATTATTAAACATCTGCCAAAATGCAATTGAGGCAATGTCAAACGGGGGGTATTTGTTTATAACGGTTGCTTATGAAAACGAACAATTTTGTATAACCGTATCCGATACCGGTTCCGGTATGTCAGAAGAAACAATAGAAAATATTTTCGTGCCTTTCTTCACCACAAAAACCAATGGCACAGGACTTGGTATGTTTATTTGCCAATCCATTATAGAAGCCCATAGGGGTAAGATTCAAGTGCTAAGTACAGAAGGAATCGGCACACATTGTATAATTTATCTCCCCCACTATACATCTGCGGCAAAGGAACATTGCGAGACCTCTGCCAGTGCCTAATGATTAAAAATTCCACAAAATCGTATTGTCCGAATTGTCAAAATATATTATGCTACTACCAACTAGTTATAGATAAGAATAATTGGGTGATAATATGGCATGGCAAACCCCTGAGGATTTGATTTATAAAACCTTGCATGACCTTAACCTGTTCAAAGGGATTCCCTCTGAGCATTTACATGCTATTAGTAAAGATTGCACATTAAAGACCCTACGGGTCCAAGATCCCATTATTTATCAGTTGGAAGTATTAAGGAATTTTTTCATCGTTAGTTCCGGCGAATTAGAGGTTTATACGACGGATGAAAACGGTGAAAAAGTAATCCTGGATCGGCTTTTATCCGGGGACTATTATGGTGATATTTGTTTACTTACCGGGGAGCCATCCCCTGTAAACATAAGTGCAGTTCGAAAAAGTCAGGTTATTATCTTCGATGATAATGCCTTCCAGAGACTTATTCATTTACTACCTAATCTTAGCAACCGAATTATTAAAACCCTATCCAGTCAACTTCAAAAGGTAAATCTTGAAAATACAGCAGCCAAAGATAAACAACTGGCCTTGGCTACCTTTATGCTGGAATCTAGGAGTTACTTAAACCGTTTGGTCGGGCAAAGTAAATTTTCCAAGGTACTGCGGCATAAAATGGACGATTTAGCTAAACACAGTGAACCCTTACTGTTAACCGGGGAAAAGGGTACAGGCAAACTTTTAATCGCAAATTTGATCCATAGACAAAGTAAAAGAAAGGAATTACCCTTTATTGTTGTGGATTGTGAGGAACTGTCACAGGATGAGGAAGGTAACAAGCTACTGGGTCCTTTGTCCAAAACCAGTACCCCACTCGATCAATTTAGCTACCTTGACCTGGCCCAGCGTGGCACCCTTTACCTCAATGACATTGAGCTGTTGCCCAGGGGGGCCTTGCTCAGATTGCTGGAATATGTCAACCGCTCCAGGGAAGTCAGAATTATTATGGCCTCCCTGCTTAACAACCCTAGTCAATATATAGAAAAAAGATTTCCTGGCGTTACCTGTTATCCACTATTTCGGAATGGTCTATACCTAGAGCCTCTGCGTAATAGAAAAAAAGACATCCCTGAATTACTAAAGCATTTTGTAGAACTTAAATGTACAAAGCACAATAAAGAAATAATGGAGTTGGCCCCAGATGCCGTTGAAAAGCTGCTCTCCCACGATTACCAACAATCCAATATTCAGGAACTAGAAGAAATCATCGACCGCGCAGTAATATTGACCGAGGGCAAGGTCATCGAAGCAGATAGCATCATTCTAGGGGAGGTCACCCGCAGCCTCACCGGCTATAACCTCCTCAATTGGCAATTTTTCAAGGAACTTATCCAACAACAAAAATGGCCCCAAAGGGCACAACTGCTGGTAACCATAATTTTTCTTAGTATCCTTTTATTTAGTTATATCGGAGGAAATGATAATCCCTTCATTAGCCTTTTAACCTGGAAGGTTATGGGGCCAGCCATTATTATTGCTTGCCTTGTGCTAGCCAGGACAGCCTGTTCAATATGCCCCTTTTCTCAGTTGGCTTCAATAGCACAGCATCTAAAATGTTTTGAAAAACACTTCCCTGCTTTTTTAACCCGTTACTATTACATCACGATTGGTTTCTTATTCAGTTTAATCTTATGGTATGAAGAATATTTCGTCATTAAAGACTCCACCTACCTAACTAGCTTGTTACTCATAGCCATCTCTTTAGCCGCCATCACCTGTGGTTTATTATTTAAGGGTCACGTATGGTGCCGTTACATGTGCCCCCTAGGGGCGATTTTTGCTGTAAGTTCTACCCTTTCAGTGGTCGAACTGCGAACTAAAACAGACATTTGTCAAAACCAATGCATGTCTTTTAATTGCTATAAAGGCAACAGTCGTTCAGGCTGCCCCATGCTGCTGCATGCCATGTATATTGACAGCAATATTAACTGCAAGCTCTGTTTCAAATGTGTAACCAACTGTCCTAACGATTCCATTAAATTTAGTCTAAGGCCACCGGGTCGGGAAATTTTTATGCTTTCCAATGTCCACGGGGGTTTTGCGGTTTTGGTGATTTTCTTCGCCTTTATGCTGATCCCACCATTAACCATGGAAAGTATCAAAGCTCATTATCCTTTCCAATGGAAACTGTTGTTTAACCTTTTTTACTGGTTGTTATTTACCTTATTACTGGTGATTGTCGTTGCTTATGTAAAAAAGCACTTATCAAGCAAATATTTTACTCCTTACCTGCGATTGTCCCTGGGTTTTACACCATTAATTGCCGCAGCTAATATCTCCTACCAGTTAGGGTCTAAATTCGATGAATTGAAGGTAATTTCCCTGCAGTTAGTATATGGTATTGGCAAACAGCAACTTTTTACTACCAATGCCTGCAGCTTTCTTCAGACCTTTCTTATGCTTTTCGGGCTACTATGGACATTGTATTGCCTATTCCGGATTCTGCCTCAAATAAGGCATAAAGGTGTTACGATTACAGCCGTCGCCAGTGCCCTGGGCTACTTTGCTCTCTTAATGTATTTTCTTTAGTCCGTTAAAAATTCTTTTATTTTTTCAAGAATGGCTGTGGGCTGTTCCTCCATTAGAAAATGCCCTGCACCTGGCAGCCGCAGAGTTGGCCGATGGTTTGGCAATAAGCGTTCCAGGTCTTTAATCAGCTTTGGCGAAAAGGCGGGGTCCTTCATACCCCAGATAATCTGGGTGGGTACCTGCCAGCCTTTTAGCCTTTGGCCGGTTTTAAGGAGCATGTGATATACCGGGTCCGATTTAAGAATCGGTATTTGCCTTACTGTGCTAAGTTGTGCCACACGGTCCGCTTTACACCGATAGGGTAATCGAAAACCCCGTCGGGCCTCCCGGGTAAATACTCGCTGGTCGGCAAAGGCTAAGGGCATGACCATCCTCTGGAGGATATTAAAGCCCTGTACCAGCAGTTCCCCTACCCCAGGTATTCGTAAAGGCCAAAGTACCAGATAAGACCAAGGGGGTAAATATCGATTGTCATACCAAACAGCTGGTACCGAACCACTGGTATTTAATATGACGAGACGTTTAACCAAGTGTTTGTGTTCTGCCGCCCAAGAAAGGCCAATAATTCCGCCAATATCATGGATTATCAGGGTAATCTCCGCCAGTTCCAGCCTCTCGATAAAAATGGTTAACCGTTTTAATTGGGCCTGCAGGCTATAATCTGCCCCCACAGGCTTATCGGACCAGCCAAATCCCAGAAAATCCGGCGCTATGCAACGGTAATCCAAGCTTAATTCGGGTATGAAATGCCTGTACAGGTAACACCAAGTGGGATTACCGTGCAGCATTAGCAGTACCTCACCATTCCCTTCATCCAAATAATGAATGTTATTGCCTTCTATTTCAATAAACTTCGAGTTAAATTTAAAATCTCCCATTTGTACCGACTCCCCCGTTAACCAATACATCCCCAACATTATTGTAACGGAAATCAATTTGTAACCATACCCCTAAGGGAAAACAACACTAGCTTTCTGTCCCATATAACACTGGGTATGCTGACCTGGGTTTTTTATAAATATAGCCCGGCCGATTTTTAATCTGCCAGGCTATATTTAGATTGCATCATTCTTTTAGAGACTTGCGTTTTTCCTAAAGGCGATTTTAATGTCTACAATTTCTGACTGGGTACCGATGCGTACAGGCGGTCCCCAGGTACCATAGCCAGACGAAACGATAACTTGCAACGTATCCATCGCCAGGTAACCATAATCCACGGCATAAACCCTCTTCGTAATGAGTTGGTTTGGAAAAAATTGCCCCCTGTGAGTATGGCCAGAGAGTTGCAAATCAACTCCATTTTCCCTTGCTTCATCGAAGGCCACCGGTTGGTGATCCAGCAATATGATGGGTTTCTCCTTATTTACATGCTGTAAAATGTCTTGCAAATTCTTTCTTTTTCTGGAAACATCCTCACGACCAACGATATAAATTCCTGCCGCCTCAACAACCTCATCCCTCAGTATCGTTATATTGGCATCTTTAAAGATAGCCAAACTTTCATCTAGATTACCAGTGTAGTATTCATGATTACCCAAAACTCCGTATACCCCATATTTTGCATGGATCCCCTTTAAGGTCTCTTGCTCCCTTTTTAGAGAGTTAATATCCCTGTCATCGAAAATATCCCCCGCTAAAACTACTATATCCGGGTTTAAAGCATTAATATCTTCAACCATTTTAGCCACAAAGCCTTGGCTCTTTTGTTTATCAATATGGATATCCGATAGCAAGACGATTCGTAGGTCATTTGCCTGCTTGGGTATCGTAATATCATAGTGCTCGGCCTTTATATTTTTAGCCTGAAAAGATCCATAGAAAATAGCCAAAAAGATTAATAAGTAGCAGCCAAGGATAAAGGGTTTATGTTTAATAAAAAGACCAAGTACTGCCACAAAGGTAGCAAAATAGAAAAAGACCATCCAATAATTGCCTATCTTTTCAAAGACGCTTATGGCACTGAAACGTCCCAACAGGGGGAAAGGGCTATTAAAATAAAGATTGGCCAATAAACCAATTTATTTATTTTCAATAAATCATAAAGTTGTCTCCCAATTAGAAAGTTCGAGACAGAGTATATAATTAAAATAATTGAAAACCAAATTCTCATGGCAAACCCCTTTAGTGTTGTAATATAATCTCTCGGTGCAAATTAGTCCTCATCGTTTCATGGGTTTAACTATATCGTATGATAAACATACCGTCAAATGGGTGGTTTTTCCGTACAGCATATAAGGTCAAAATGCCCGAGGTTCTAAACCCCAGGCACTTCTCATGTACTCATACCAACCCATTACTTAAGATTCTTCCAATTGCTTATTCTGAACATAGAAGCGTCCTTCTCTTTTATATGCCTTCTAACCTTCCATAAACCAATTTTCTTGACAAAAAGGGGAAAAGCTTTTTTATAAAAGTAAAGGAAAATGAAATATGATAAAAATGCCGCCAGCGTAGCATTAATGGCACTGCCTAGCAAATAGGCTGGGCCTGCCTGGGCAAAGAAATTAGCAATCTTCTCCCAAAAGGAAAGGTCATAGACAAACTCCTGCGGTGGTTTTTCGCCGGAGTGGATAAACAAAGCACCTGTTTTGTAATTAAAATAGTATAAAAAGGGAGAAACATAGGTTAAAAGTACAGCTGGTATCGTTGTGGCCACCACGTTGAGTCTAAACAACTTCGCTAGAATTACACCTACTGCCAAATTCAAACCCGGCAAGGGCAGCAGGGCTAAGAAAAAACCCAAAGAAATGCTTTTTGCCAGTTTATATGGGCAGTCACGAATACTAATGAGCTTGAAAAACCTTTCCTTATACTTCTTGAATATCACTAGCTCCCCCTCATTCTGCAAAATAAGAACCCTACACATCTCATGGCCTAATACCAGGCGGCCTTCGCTGTGCCTACTCCAAATGATCCAAAATTTTAAACATAGGTACCCTCACACGCTCCTTCAATTTAAAAGGCTCTGCCTCACTAAAGTATATCATTAAGGACTGCATAAGGGCTGTATTTTGCAGAAAACCTTTGCCGACTGGCCATGCTGCTGACCTAATTAGTGATAAGTGGCTGAGGGGAATGAATGGTTGCTTCCGTTTCTTAAATTGTTCCTTGATAAATTGGATCTTCACTTCAACATCTATTATACAAAATTACCACGAAAGTGTACAGTTCTGCGTTATAGTGCATTTTGTGTAAAAGCCCCTTTTTAGGTGCCTTGTAAGCTATATTAAAAATATGCATTGACCTTGGTGGTGAAAAAGTAATCAAAAAGGGAGGGCCTATTCATCAAGAACAGGCTCTCCTTTGGTATCTATGAAGCAACATTGCTATCTTCCCGCAAATTGCTATTTAAAATATTTAAGCGTATGCGGTGAATGCGCAGGCCTTGCATCTCCACAACTTCTAGTTTGTGTTCGGGCAATTCCACCACATCACCTACCTTCGGCCGCTTACCCAATCTGCCAAAGACAAAGCCACCCAAGGTATCATATTCTTCCTCTTCATCCACGGGTAACTTGAATAATTCCGTGGCTTCTTCTAGTAATATACGGCCATTCACCATAAACGTACCCTCTTCAATAGGGGCAACCTGTGGTTGTTCTTGATCAAATTCGTCCTGGATATCGCCCACCAGTTCTTCAAGCACGTTTTCCATTGTAATGATTCCACTGGTGCCGCCATACTCATCCACTACGAGGGCCATTTGTTGATGATTTTGTTGAAATTCTCTAAGCAACCGATCCAGCGAAACGCCTTCGGGTACCATCATAATAGGCCGTTTTACTTTGTCGATGCTCGTTCCTGGTGCCAACCTAAATAAATCTTTAATATGCACTAGGCCAACCACATGGTCGCTATCCCCATCCATCAAAGGATAGCGTGTATGCTCGGTTTGACGAGCTAAGGCCAGGTTTTCCTCCAGATTTTTTTTGCAATCCAAGAAGACAACCTCTGGACGGGGGACGATTACTTCCCTGGCCACTCTATTTTCGAATTCAAAAACATTCTGGAGTAAGCGCCATTCATTTTTATCCAAATGCCCACCTTTGTAACTTTCGGAGACCAACATCTGCAATTCTTCTTCACTGTGACTTTCTTCATGCTCACTGGCTGGTTGCACCCCCATTCGGCGAAGGATCCAGTTGGCAGTGCCATTAAAAATCACAATGCCGGGGTAGAAGATGACATAAAATAGACGCATCGGCCCAGCTAACCATAGTGTTACACTCTCCGCCTTTTGAATGGCCAGTGATTTTGGTACCAACTCCCCAAAAACCACATGCATAAAGGTCACCAAAGCAAAGGCAATGATGAAGGAAATGGTGTGGACCGCTGCAACGGAGGTTACTCCTATGAAATGCAGTACCGGCTCTAAAAATTTGGCTACCAACGGCTCTCCCAGCCACCCTAGACCCAAGCTTGACAGGGTAATTCCCAGTTGGCAAACCGATAGGTAAGCATCGATGTTGTTGACACAGATTTGGGCGCTCTTGGCCTGACGATTTCCTTCAGCCACCAGTTGGGCCAGTCGAGTGTGCCTAACTTTCACAAAGGAAAACTCTGCAGCCACAAAAACACCGTTGAGAAAGACTAAAAACAATGCCAACAGGACCTGTAATGCCAAAAGCATACTGAATGACGTGTCGTCACCCATGGTAATGGGATCACTCTCCTTTATAAAATTTAAAGCGAAGTTTTCTCGCTAACTAATAATTATTCTAACAAATTTCAGATTATTAACAAAACCAGAGAAAAGTTACTAAACTACCGTCTGAGGGAGTCGGGTGGTAATTTAATA
Source organism: Desulfotomaculum sp. 1211_IL3151 (assembly GCF_036763075.1). NCBI lineage: Bacteria > Bacillati > Bacillota > Clostridia > Eubacteriales > Desulfotomaculaceae > Desulfotomaculum > Desulfotomaculum sp. 1211_IL3151. Next base: position 141,029 of record NZ_JBAIYV010000051.1, read on the forward strand.
TTTTATTCGCTAAAGGGTTTCTTTTTCTCTGTCAATCGTCTGCTTACTACGCTTTCCTAGTCATAAAGACCGATCATACAGAGTTATCAATCGTTGCGACAAGCTAAGAGCCTTTAAATGTTCTAAAAAAAAACCAAACCATAACTTGTCCAAAACGGACAAATTATGGTTAAGCTCCAAAAAAGTCATCTTATGGAGCGGGTGATGGGAATCGAACCCACGTAATCGGCTTGGAAGGCCGACGCTCTACCATTGAGCTACACCCGCATTACTTAATTGCATTTGCTTGTTCACCGGAACGAATATTATTATATCAAATCCACAGCGATTGTCAATATTTCTTTTTCGACCCACCGACAAATAAAACGGAGGGCACAGGAGCACAGGGGGACGGTTCTTTTGTGTTGTTCTAGACCAACACAAAAGAACCGTCCCCCTGTGCTCCAAAACAGTTTATTTTTATGGGAAAAAGTAGTCGATAAAGAAAATCTCTATATCAATTTCTTCATCCTGTATATCGATGAGTCCAACCGAGGGCCTTTTGCGTCCCCTTGGCTGTACTGGACTTCCTGGGTTCATAATAACAATGTCATCGACCACTCGGAAATCGGAAACATGGGTATGCCCATAAATGGCCACCTTTGCCCCTAATTCCTTGGCCCTTTTGATTATGGTGTCGGTGCCATATTTTACGCCATGACGGTGACCGTGGGTTATAAAAATTTTCAGGCCATCTACAATTAAAATATCCTCCAGTGGACCATCTCCTGCGTAATCACAGTTGCCCCGCACACCTCTGGCGGGTATTTCCAGGGTATAGGCCAGCTTATCACAATCCCGGTAATGGTCACCGGCGTGCAGGATTAGGTCCACGTCACCAATATATTGGGTGATGTTATAAATAACATCCAGTTGTCCATGGGTATCCGATACAACCAAAATTCGCAAAACTTAGCCCTCCTGATTAAATATAAAGGCTTTTCAAAAGTTCCATCGCTTTTATGAGGGCTTTCCCCCGGTGACTGATGGAGTTTTTGTTTTCTAAATTTAATTCCGCAAAGGTCTGTTTATATTCCGGCACATAAAAGAGGGGGTCGTAGCCAAAACCACCTTCACCCTTTAATTCCCTTAGAATTAACCCCTCACAGGTACCATCCGTTGTCTGGGTTGTGCCGTTAGGTTCAACAATGGCAATGGCGCAGCGGAACCTGGCCGTGCGTTTCTCTGGGGGGATATTATCCAACATCCGTAATAATTTGGCGTTATTTGCAGCATCGTCCTTAGGTTCCCCGGCAAAACGGGCAGAATGTACCCCAGGTGCACCATTCAATGCATCCACTTCTAAGCCAGAATCATCTGCCAGGGCTAGCTCTCCTGTGAATTCAGCCGCAGCTTTCGCCTTTTTTATAGCATTATCGGCAAAGGTCTCCCCGTCTTCCTCCACCTCTTTAAACCCAGGATATTCGCCGATGGGAATGACGTGAAAACCAAGGGGTTTTAACATTTCATCTAATTCTTTAACTTTTCCTTGATTGTTGGTTGCTAAGACCAATTTCAAAACCTGACACCTACCCTATCTTGGCAGAGATATCACCCAGTACCTGGCGCTGCACATTATTTAATTCTTGAATGCCAGCCGTGGCTAAATCCAACAACTTATTCATTTCGTCCCTGGAAAAGGTTGCTTCCTCACCGGTACCTTGTATTTCAATAAAACGACCTGCTCCTGTCATGACCACATTCATATCGACTTCTGCGGCAGAATCCTCTGCATAGCATAAATCAATGATTGGTTTACCACTAACGATTCCTACACTGGTGGCAGCGATAAAATCTCGCACTGGTATTTTCTTTAGCATACCTTGTTCCACTAATTTGTTCAAGGCAAAAATCATGGCCACATAGGCCCCGGTAATGGATGCAGTACGAGTACCCCCATCGGCCTGGATAACATCACAATCCAGCGTAAGGGTCCTCTCACCCAGAGCCTCGAGATCCACCACCGAGCGAAGGGCGCGGCCAATTAATCGTTGTATTTCCATGGTCCGACCACCCAATTTGCCTCTGGCAGCTTCTCTTACTGTGCGGCTGCCGGTCGCCCGGGGAATCATGGAATATTCGGCAGTAACCCAGCCTTTACCCTGCCCCTTTAAAAAAGGCGGCACCCTCTCTTCTACAGTGGCAGTGCAAATAACTCGGGTATCCCCCACCTCGATTAAAACGGATCCCTCCGCATACTTGTTATAATTGGGTGTCATATTCACCGGGCGTATTTGATTCTGCTTTCTTCCGTCAACTCTCTCCAACTGTATTTGCCTCCTTATGTAACCGCTTTGGATCGCCCCCGGGCCCTTCGGATAAGCTGGAACTGGTCTGGTGGTGCCGCGGGGCTATTCCCTTCATCCACAGAGCCAACTAAACCTACCAGGCCATAAAGTTCATCCATGGGGTCCCAGATAAATTCCTTCACCAGACGGAAATTAATAATTTCACTGGTTTTTTTCACATGCAACCGTGGACCTGTACAAGGAAAGATCAGGTTTTCCCCTACTTTAATATTTGTTTCATCGTGGTAGTAAATACAAAAATCCTTATCAATAATTGCTTTTACTCTGTTTTCCAATGCATCAAGATCCAGAGTTGGTTTCTCGCCAAATTCTATAACAAAACCGTGCTTAATATCGTTGTGGGACTTGGGGCATTTAATGCCAAATTCATGCTCCAATACCAACCCGGTAATATCCTCAGCGGTATGGGCCATTTTTCTATAGATCAGTGATTCATAGACGATATCTACAATTTCCTGGGGCTCCGGTCCAAAAATGTTGGGTCTGGTGACAATCACTTCCTCGCCGATACCAATCAATATTTGTGCATTCCTTTTCAGCATCGGATAGATCAGATCAAAATGCTCGATAATAACACGCCTGTCATGTTTAATGGCCTCTTTTATAGCCTCTACAATGGTCCAAGGCTGGGTAAAGGCCATTTCAAACCGTACATCCAAGTGATAAGTTCGACTACGAAAATGTTTTCTCTCAAAATCATCCAGCAGGGGCAATGGGCGTACATTGATTCCATCATCATCATTGGTAAGTTCTAGCCCAGGAAACATCCCTCTTATAAGAAGTGATTTGCCCGCTCCGGCATCTCCCACAAAACCAATTAAGAGATCCCCCGGGCTGAGGTAGCGGTGAGACAAGCTGCCGCCCAGGGCCAGCAATCGGTAGCGTCCCCTGGGTGCAAAATAGACCGCATGCATTAAGTACTCATGAATAATGGACACTGGCAATGCTTCTCCCCCTTTAAATCTCGATGGTAGCTCCTTCCCTGGCCAATTCCGTAGTTTGCCCGAATCCCTCCTCAGCCTGCCTTTGCAATTCGGAAAGGACATATTCAGGGTAAAAGTGGGTAATCATTAACCGCTTGGCATTAGCTGCGGCGGCTGTTTGGCCAGCTTGACGGGCAGTCAGATGATTATCTTTGAGGTAGTCTGCATCTTTATCGAGGCCGCTGGCCTCACAGAGAAGTAAGTCTGCTCCGGTTGTTAGTTTAATTAAATCCTCATTATAGGCGGTATCCCCGGAGAAAACAAGTCTCCTCGTTCCCTTAACCGCTAAACTGTACACTGGCAGATTGTGTTTGCCTGGTACAAAGGTTATCTTTAAACCAGCGAGGATTGTTTCCCTGGGCTCAGGCATTTCGTCAATTATCTGCACCTGAAAGGCCTTGGTAAAGCCCATGATCCTGTTAAAATCCTCCGCCGGGCCAGTGGGCATGAACAGGGGCACAATCCTGTTCATACGCCCTTCCCGGTTGGCAGACTCAATGGCATGTCTCAGGCAATAGATATCCATCATATGGTCCGGGTGCAGGTGGCTTAGCACCACAGCATCCAGATCCTCAATATTAATATGCTGCAGCATTTTGCTCAGCACACCATTACCAGCATCAATTAGCAGATTCTGCCCCATATCTTGTACCAGATAACCGGAGCAGGCACCACTAACCCTGGGGTAAGGTGCCCAGCAGCCAAGAACGGTGAGTTTCAAATTGGTGACACCTCGCAGTTTTTTGTTCTAAGGACTACCCAAGAGCAAAGGCTATACAGCCAATGGCTCCGTTGTATTGGGGGTATTTGGGTACTAGGACGGGTACTTTCATTTCTCTTTCTATTATTTTAACCAGAGCCTGATTATGGGCAACACCGCCAGTGAAGACGATGGTGTTGGTGAGCAGCTTGGTTAACATTGGCCTAATTCTTTTAAAAATGGTGTAGTTTACCCCTGCCCCCAGGTGAGCAATGGGGTGCCCTTCCACTACTTTGCCGATTAACTCCGTTTCCCCAAAGATGGCACAGGTTGAGCTTAGGTCCACTGGGTTTTCATCATAGCTGGCTAGTTCCTCCATCTTAATGTCTAGTACCGCCGCCATGTTTTCCAGGTAGCGGCCGGTACTGGCGGCACATTTATCGTTGGTTTGAAAATCCATCATTTTACCCCGGGCAACCAGAACCACCTTGCTATCCTGGCCGCCTAAATCGAGCAGGGTAAATTCCTGGAGTCCGGTTTGGTAGATGGCACCTAGCACGTGGGCCTTAATCTCTGGCACGATCTCTGCACCCTTCAGATTAATCGTCTGCCGACCATAGCCTGTGGCCACGATTTTCTTTGGCACGCCTAAGCCCAGGGCCTCGAAATCCACCTGTAATTCCCCGTTGACACTTTTACCATGTTCACGGTAAAAAGAAACGGTGTCAAACCGATGAAAGGAAAAGCTGCCTTCTTGTTCCATAAGGGCTATTTTTACATTTCTACTACCTAAATCAATACCACAAATCAAGATATCACCTCAGCATATCCAAAAAGGCATCCAGCCGCATCCGGGTGCGGGCATCCAGTTTATTGGGTTTATCCCCCTCCATGGTAAGAATGGGGTATTTTAATTTCTTCCGAATAATTAAATCTTCAATCTGGCGGTAGCAAAAACTTTGGGCATAGTGAATGACCCCATCTACCTGCCGTTTCTCCAATTCCCTGCTAATATCTTCTAAGCGATAGAATATTCCATAGGGGTAGCTGTATAATCGATACTGCTCCACAATATCATCGGTGTCAAAGGGCATGGCAAACTGCCGCTGCACCTCATTAAAGACCACTCTGGCTCCCCGCTCCTCCACATAGTCATACAAATCATCCATAATGGGCGGCACCCCGATATAGGCCAGCCTTACCTTGGCTTTGATGGGAGGCTTGTTTGGCAGTTCTGCTAGATACTGATCCACCCGGCGTCCAAAACCCTCGGGGTCTCCTTCCAGATCACTACAGCAGACCTGGAACAAATGGTTATCCCAGCCCCTAACACGATCACCCTGCCAGGTTAAGCGATCAAGTTCATGTACTTTGCTTCTGGCTGCATCCATTCTTTTCTTAGCCTGGTAAACCTTATCCCAAGTGGTTCCCAGGGCAGCCATTAGTTTTTCCATTTGCAATTTTAACAAATCATAATCCCGGTCAAAGGGAAAAGCAAAGGGTATTACATTGACTCCGGCCATTTCCAAGGTTTCCATAAGAGCGTGTGTATTGCTGCAATCTCCCTGAGTGACGGCGACAATGGTTTGAATGTCGTCACTCTGCATGGTGGTGGAATAAAGTCCTTTGATCCAGGAACAGAGGTTACGCGGATAGCCCGCCACCTCTGCTTCTTCCACCAATGACTGTGGATTTTCATGGCCAATAAAAATGTTGTTGAGATCCACTGGTATAAGACCAGCGGCATAAACCACCTCCGCCGGAATGGTGGTGGTCATTCCTATCTTCCGCACAGACTAAATTACCCCCTTAGCCCGGAGCAGAGCCAGCGTGCGGTTCATTTCATTGTAGATAATCATGAAACCCTCATCCACACCCATGCCCGGCTTGGCCAGCATTTGATCCGGCTGGGTAGCGATACCAATATGAACGCAAACCTGTGCTGAACGATCGGTCTCATTGCAAGTACCACCCAGGTAGGCTCCAATGCCCCGCTCTTTAGCGTATAAGATGGCTTCAATGGTATTATTAATACCACCTAGATCCGGTGTTTTAATCTGCACCATATGCCCTGCTTTGGCATCCACAAACTCCCGGATATCCTCCAGGGTATTGCACCATTCATCTGCCACAATCTCCACATTAATCTGCCGCTGCTCTAACAATCGCCGCAACTCTGCCAATGCTTGGATTTGCGCCGGTTTACTGCCCTGATCCAGCGGACCTTCAATGCGCAGTTTCAAGGGTGATGCAGCCAATTCCAACTGGGCCAAGTAATCCGCCATGCGAGGGAGGTTTTCCTGAAAGGCCTGGCCAACGGTACCATAAACGTCGATATGCAAAATGGGCGTGTAGTTATCATCGGCCAGCTGCTGGCAACGCTCCCTTAGCCAGGTCACATACTCCAGCAGCTTCTCTCCATGCTGCCCTAACTTTTCCTCTACGTTATTAATTAAGCCATGGGGCAATACGTCCGCTCTTTTGATAATAATTTTATCTGCATTGTCATAACGTTCATCACCGGTTTGACAAAAAATAGGCACCTGGTTGTCTGTTAATTGGCAATTGTATTCCCTGCCCACCACCTCCGCCATGGTGCACCGGGCTGCTTTGGCCGCAGCATCCAGTAAAGCCTGGGTTACGCCATAACGCAGGGCCGTATGATAACGGCTGCCATCGGGGCGGGTTAACTGATCAAACTCCTCGGCCAAGGCCCGAAAGCCTGTAACCTCCCGCCCAATGAGCTTGGGAAAAATTTCCTGCTCCAGCACAGGGATAAAATCACTGGCTAAAAACAAGGGGTCCCTGCCGCCGGCCCCAGAGTATTGTACCGCTGCACAATCACCATAGGCCACAGCACCATTTTCCAGCAGCAGCAGCACAGAAATGGCTTCTCCCCGTTGACGAACCTTCGAAAAACCTGTGGTAACCGGTTCACCCAGGTAGGCAAACCCATCGTGTTCCCGTCCCAGCTTGATGGCCTTCTGGTCATCAAAGTAAAAACCTGTTAAGCCCGGCGAAACAACAGCCCCGGTTATTTTCATCGCTTTGTGCCTCCATAATCATTTGCTATCTTATCTTGCCTTACCCACCAGCATACCCTTACCAATGGCATAGATATCATCAATGACCATTTGGAAGCTGGGTTCCCTGCCTTCGGATTTTCCTCTGGCAGCTATTTTTTCCCGGTGCATATCCTTGATATCTTCACCAAAGGGTAGATTGCCAAAGTCTAACAAGCGAACGGCCCCAAGGCTATCCCTGGCCGGAAGCAGCTTACCGGCATTGAAACGGCTCGGGGCAAAGGGCACATCAATGAGCCCTGCTTGAAAACCACGGACAGTACCAACCGCAATATCTCCCTGGCCAAAATCCAAGAGTTTTTCCAGGATAGCCCTGGTCTCGGCTTTGATTAACTCCTTTTCATCCTTTAGCTCCTGGGATTTCATCAGGGGTTGATCCTTTAACATATTTAATACCTGCTTTGTGGCTTTAATACCGGCCGCATTGGCTTCCTTGGTAGGAATGCCCATTGCTTCGTGGGGTGTCTTAACAATAACCTTCGTGGCCTTGGCCAGGGCCGCAGTGGCTGCACCCCAGCTAATTACACCAAAGGCTTTGCTCTCGTCCTGGGGGAAACCGCCCATCCATTGGTGGAAAACCGTTGTGATTACCGTATCTAAGTAGCCAAAACGAGAGAGGTATTCTTCGGCCAATTCCTCCAGGGAGCGAATGGCCGCCACATCTTGAATGAGGTTGCCGCACTGACCATAGCCCAGCGTTAAACTCTTAACACCCTGTTCTGCAGCCAGCAGTGCCTCAATAATGGCAATACTGTGGGAAATACTTGGCGGCACAAGTGTGCCTGTCAAGGGACCGAAGGGCTCACGATTGATCGAAATGCCCCTCTCTTCATAATATCCCACCAATCGATCGGCATATTGCCAATCTCGAATAGACCGCTCCAAGGGAACTTCCTTGGCATAGGGAATATTGTAGGAGATACCGCCTCCTTCATAGGCTGTAAAACCCCCTGCCAAAGAAATTTCTGTTAATAGCCGAGCATCGGGAGTGCCATGACGAACCTGTACCGGGGACTTTAAAGCTTCCACCACCTGACGGCAGGCCACAACACCGTGGTTAACCGCCGGAAAACCATTTAACATCGAACGCCCCACCACACGACTTTCGTCAATCCCAGCCTGGGCTTCGTTATAGCGGTTCTGCCTGGTATAACTATCAATGGTGGTGGGCAGCAAGTCTGCCTCCCCTTCTGTTTCCAGAAAGCGCAAAAGCTCAATATGTTCACTCACCAGGGCAACACCGGCCCTGGGTTGGGCTAAGGTAACACCTTCCTTTTTAGCCGCTGCCAATTTCTCCGCAAACCGTCGATTGGCAGGAATCTGGGCTTGATATGCGATGGCCTCTTCCAAATCAACCTCTTGTCCTGTGGGCCAACTGTTGAGTATCTCCTTACGAATTTCCAAAAATTGATCCCAATCCAGCTTTTTATTGGTTAATTGCAAGAATCTCACACTCCTTATAGCCTTTCGTCTTTAGCTTGTAGCTTTTGACATTTGGCTTTCGGTTTTCGATAGACTTTTCTATATAGCAAGGCCTGGCCTTTGATTTTTTTCTTTTAGCTAATAGCCGACCCCAAAGACCTATATCACAAGCTTTAGATACTTTTTCGCCAGCCTTAGGGCTGCGGTGGGTTTTACTTCGGCCAGGAGACCTACGGCGGCCAGGATATATTCTTTATCCAACATTAATTTCGGCTGCTTGGGTCGCAGCACCATCGGTTCATCTTGCTTAAAAAGGGCACCCGCCAAGATTTCCTTGGGGTTGGGGTGTTGTACGATGACACCGCCGGTACCAATTAGAAAAGGTATCTCTGTTAAATCTTTGCCATGTTGTATATACATAGCCCCCATCGGTGTCCAGGCTTGTTCCAACGTCCCCACATGCCTGGACATGGCTAGATCCGTGGCTAACCTGGCCATGGTGGTATCAATTTTCCATTGTTCTTCATTGTCTGGCAATTGCTCCACACGGTTGTGTACATGCTGGATATAGGCCAGGACTTTTTCCTCAGGCAAACCTGCTGCAGCGGCTAGTCTACGGGTCCCTACGGACTCCAGTAGGGAACTGGCACTGACACGCATACCCAAATCTCCTTCCACCGTTCGTTTGGCAAAGGGTTCCGGTAAGCCCTTATAGGTAACACCGGAACGACTTGGGTGACCATCAGCCACCGAATGAATATCTGTGGTGGCACCTCCAATATCAACAATCAATAATTCCCCCAGGCCAGCTTCTTCTTCGGTACCAGTGGCCAGAAGTTTTGCCGCATGTAAAACCGCCGCCGGGGTAGGCATGAGCACGCCCTGAACATAGCTTTCCGCCCTGCGCAGGCCCTTTGCTTCAACAATCTTTTCTAAGAAGGTAACCCGAATGGCCTCCCGGGCTGGTTCAACATTAAGCTTATTTAATTCAGGCAAAACATTGGCTGTGATTTTGACATCTTTACCTGCCGCCAGTAATCTATCCTGCACCTCATCCGCAGCGGATTTATTGCCGGCAACAACGATAGTAGCGACGCTTTTCAATTTGGCCAGCATATTCGCGTTGTGCAGGAGGACTTCTTTATTACCGCCATCGGTACCACCGGCCAGCAGAATAATATCTGGCCGATGATTATCTATTTCTGCAATCTCCATCATGGTTAATTGATGGGCATAGACCCCCAGTATCCTGGCACCTGCACCTAATGCTGCCTGCCTTGCAGCTTCCACCGTCAATTCCTTGACCAGCCCTATGGCCACCATGCGCAGGCCGCCAGCGGCACTGCTGCAGGCCAAGCGGTGCTGAAATTCGGGCAGTTCACCGCCAAAATGAGGTTTTATTTCCCCAAGGGCTTTATTGAGACCTTCCAGAATATTCGTCTCCACCGTGGTAAGTCCTTTGGCTGTAACCATAACCTCGGCAGTTTCTACATTAACCGCTGTAACCTTGGTATAGGTACTGCCAAAGTCAATTAATAGGGCCAGTTCCATACCTGTACCCCCTTAGCATGTTAAACCAAAATCCTTAGCTAAATCATCAATGGCTTCCTGGGGCATGGTGCCCGGTGGATAAGCCCTGTTAAAGCCCATGTCGAGAAACTTCTTCTCCACCTCTTGCCAATCCTGTTTGCCCACCACCAGGTTGCCACCCACATACAACTTGATATTGCCAATTCCTGCTTCAATGGTTTTTTCTCTCAGTCCCCGACAATCAATTTCCCCATGACCATAGAGTGAAGAAACAAGAATTGCACTCGCATTGGTTTCCACTGCCGCATTGATAAATTCTTCTTGGGAAGCCATGACACCAATATTCACTACTTTAAAGCCCGCTTCCGTGAAAGCATATTCAAGTATTCGGTTTCCCACTGCGTGAACGTCTGCCCCAATTACGCCTAGCACTAAAGTTAATTGTTTTTTCCCCTCAACCAAAACTGCAGACCTCCTAAATTAACAGTAGCTTTTATAAAAAACAGATTTTCCGCACATCGAAAATTCATGAACTTTCCGACATGCATAAGAAAAGCTAAGGCTTCCGCCTACTTGCCCTGTACCCTTAGGTTATGCCTTTTAGGGTATGGCGGGAGCCAAGTTTTTCTAATAGTTTCTCCCATTTTAGAAATTCTTCCTCCCTATTTAACGATTAATTTCTACTAATTTTTATATTGCATCGAATAATGAACTTTAAATTGGTGTCATTCTGAGCAACAGGAACACAGGGGGACGGTTCTTTTGTGTTGTTCTACAGAACAACACAAAAGAACCGTCCCCCTGTGTTCCATCCTAAACAAAAAAGGAACCCGGTGAGTTTGATTCACCGGGTCCGCTTTCAGCTTCTATTTGCCATCAAAATAGGCACTGATTCCATTAACAATGGCAGTTGCTGCCCTTTCTCTAAATTCCTCTGACCCTAACAAAGCCTCCTCCTCTGCATTGGAAACAAAGGCTGTTTCAACCAGGATACTGGGCATCATGCTGGTACGCAGTACCGCAAAATTGGACTGCAATACACCAATATCACGACGTCCCAGGGTCGCCACCAGTTCCCTTTGAACATCCTGGGCCAATCGATAACGATCGTCCTTTTGTTGATAGAGATTTGGTATGGTGGAAGGAGCGTAGTAATAGGTAGAGGTTCCAGCAATGCTACGGTTCGTGTTGGCATTGCTGTGGATACTGACAAAAATATCGGCACTCTGTTCATTGGCCATACGGGTCCTCTCATACAGATCAATAAATTGATCATCGGCACGGCTAAAAATAACATTGGCTCCTTGCCTTTTTAAGAGGTCCGCCACCTTCAGGGTAATATCAAGGTTTACATCTTTTTCCCTTAAACCGTTTTGACCGGAGGCACCGTTGTCTTTGCCACCATGACCAGCATCCAGGAAGACAGTTTTACCTGCCATACCATCACTGTAAGAAATTTTACTGATATCCAGAGTCAGGGACTTTTTATCATTGGCTAGGCTGACCTTCACTCTGGCCTGCTCCTTTAAGTCAATCACCAAACGTGAGTAATAGGGATCTTCATTATAACCCGTTCGGATTTGGCTCACCAGCCCTGTTTCGGCCGAGATGGTTGATGGCTTATCATTTAAGGAAACATCATTTAGATTTACTACAAAACGAAAGGGATTTGATAGTGTAAAGGTATTATGATTAATATCTTTATCACTAACAATATTGATATAGGTGTGGTCTCCTTCTTCAACCACTTGAACATCGAGTAATTTTGCCCCTGGTATGTGCTGCTTGTCCTCTGGCGGGGTATTTTCATTGGTTTTCTCATTGTCATCCGGGTCATCCGGGAGGAAGCTTGGTAACCAGGCATAACCACCTGAACTAGTTGGTTTAGGCTGGGGAGGTTCCGGCTGATCAACCACAGACACCAACCAACCTGCTACCCAGGCCGTGGAGCCATCGGTTTGTTTTACCTGTACCCACTGACCAGAACGGCTAATTATAGGCAACCGAATACCTCTGCTGACCTGTCCAGCCACCCCGTGATCGGTTCCTGGCCCACTACGCAAGTTTAAATTGTCCGTATTAATGACTGCTACTTGGTTATCCGTGGTGGGCTTGCTCGTGGCCGGGGGTGTTGTCACAGGGGGAGGAGTATCCGGTTTATTCTGAACCGTGACTAACCAACTGGCTACCCAACCGGTAATATTGGTTCCCTGTACCTTGTACCAGTCACCTTTCTGCTCCAGGATCGTTAATTTTTCCCCTTTTTTTACATTGCCTACTACATTGTTTGTCGTACTGGGGCCGTTCCGAACATTTAGGGAATCCCCATTCACTACTGCAACCTTTGTATTTGTCTGAGGCGTTGCCGTGTTATTACCAGGTGTACTGGTAGTGGGGGTTGTTTTTACATTGACTAACCAACCTGCAACCCAGGCCTCCTTGCCATTAAACTGTACCTTATACCAATCCCCATTTTTGGCTAATATGGGTAATTGGGCTCCTTTATCCGACTGTCCTACCAAAGCAGTGTTCGCTCCCGGGCCGCTCCTTAAATTGATTTTGTCCCCATTGACGATAGCCATCTGGGCTGCATCAGCCGCTTGCACTGCCCCAAAGGGATTGAAGAGTAGGCTTAAACCCAGCCCCACCAGAATGGCATAACGATAAAAACGGCATGATTTTAAATGAATAGTCATATCTACCTTCCTTCTAGGAAAATTACAGACTAACTTTATAGCCTTTTCTATTTATGGAAAATTATATAGCATAATAATTTCTATCTATTTGACGAAAAACCTCTTGTTTTTGTAACAAACTCTTCCGGTAATTTTAGGTAGGATTAGCTAAAACTGTGCCTTACTTAAACCATGAAAGATGGTATAAGGATCGGAAATTAGGTAAAGATTTAGTTTATCGAAACATTTGTCATGGAGGGTGCTATGATTAAATTTATTTTTTCCATTGGATTATTTATTGCACTCGTATTTATTCATCCCGGTATGTGTTCTGCCACTGAAAATGCAACAAACCCAAATTTTTGCCCTGTTAATGAAGATATTGACCGAATACTGATGCCAGCCAACCCTCCGATGCAAGGAGAAGATGTAAAAACTCTCCAGCAAGAGCTTCAATCCTTAAACTATTACCAAGGGCCAACGAATGGCATTTATGACGCCCAAACCCAAAGTGCCCTGCGAAAATTCCAACAAAGCAACGATTTAAAAGCTGATGGCATAGTAAATTGGGCTACTTGGCATGGTTTGGCTCTATCCCTGGAACAACCGGTGACCAAAGCGGAAGAAACTCCGCCACCCAGTGGTAAAATTGCAATTATTGTAGATACCACTACCCGCAAATTGACCGTGCTCTCTGACGGCAAACCCCATAAGCAGTTTAATATCGCCTGTGGCAAACCCAAGACTCCCTCACCAGTTGGTAGTTGGCAGGTGGTCCATAAATCTACCCATTGGGGAACTGGCTTTGGTACCCGTTGGTTGGGCCTAAATGTTCCCTGGGGAAGTTTTGGCATTCATGGTACCAATAAACCATTTTCCATTGGCAGCTATGCCAGCCACGGCTGCATTCGCATGCACAATTCCAGTGTGGAACAGCTTTATCCCTGGATTCCCCAGGGTACGCCTGTCTATGTGATTGGCAGCCCCTTTGGTGTTCCAGGGCAGGGACATGGGCGATTGGTGCGTGGTGCCAGAGGTTCGGATGTATTTGAGGTCCAACGCACCTTAAAAAGGCTGGGTTATTACGAAATGCAGGTTGATGGTATCTTTGGCTATGGTTTAGAAGCTGCCATTAAAAAGTATCGTAAAGCCCACAACCTCCCAATGGATAATTGTGTAGACAGCAATATGTATCGATCCCTGGGATTATAAAAATACCCCTGGTTTCTTTTATAATGGCCCTGGGCCATGAGCCTTGGGCCTTTTAGTCATCGGCCTTCCGCTTTTGAGCTAGGGGATATTCCTTTAGCTCTTAGCTATTCACCGTGATCTGGTCGGATGATCTCTCAAGAAGCATGGCTCAAGGCCTTATCGAAGCGGATGGCAGATGGCTTGTTTTTGACTCCTTTTTCAACCAAGTAACCGTGGGTTGCCAGTCTAGTTCCTTTAGCAGCCGAGTATAATCATCCACTGTGACTTCTTCCCAGGTTTTGTTTAAAAGTGCCAGGAAAACCGCTTCCATGACGTTGGTACCAAAGGTACGTCCTTGAATACTTGGCGTAGTGGTTACCAGTGCTCCGGCTCCTCGTTCCATCAATTCTTCCACATCTTGCTGTGTAGTTGTATTCGTCAAAATAACTTGTCCCTTTAGCCGCTCAGGCAAGTATTTATAAATAAAATGATAATCCCCTGCTATTATTTGGGCCTTATCATAGTATTTAGAGTATTTGGTACTGTTATGTTGTTTTTCCTGTCGTTGGCCAGTGGGGTAAAAAAGCTTAAAGGGCAGCCGGGAAATGATGGGCATTAATTTTTCCGCCATGCTATGTAATTTATCTAAATTATAAATAGGTATAGGAATACCCAGGGCAAATATTAAGTCACCAATGGTTAGTTGACAGCCACTTTGGGAAAATGCCTCGGCCATGCCAAAACGATCCATTGCGCTAACCATTAATACCCGTGTATTTTGTTTGATCAAGCCCTGCTCTTTTATAAAAATAACGGCTTGGCGTTCAAGGGTATTTTTTAAGCCACTGCCATCCACAACGGGTGTTTTTTTTACTGTTTCCAGCAAACGTAACCCGTCCTGTAAAACATAGCGGGTCTTGCCGGCATATAGGTAAACATCAATACCTCCCAGGCCTATTGCATCTACCTTGCCATCCAACTCCCGCAGAATGGATTTAGCTTTATACATATCGCCGTCGGTACCTACCCGGCTGATTTCAAATTGTTCACCTAATAGTTCCACCTGAGCTAGATGATTTCGCTTCGATGATCCCAGACTAACGCTAACTACCTTCTTCAACATCGTCCCCCCAGAAATAAACATTTCTTACCTCTTATTGTAACCAATCCAAGGTGATTTTTACACTAACCTTAACGATTATATGGTGAAACCACCAGCAGGGGATGAACAATCGTTGAGTAACGAGGGAACGGGCGACCAGAGGTCTGCCCCTACAAACCCAAGTCCCATGGTTCATGGCCCAAGGCCAAATGCTAACAGCCAGCAGCGACCAGCTAACGGCTGATGGCTGATGGCTGACGGATAATGGTTATCCCTGCTTCCACTTATACTTATCCTTGTTATTACTCCTCAAAAGGGTAAAATCCTTTTTCTCTAGCACTTCTAATGCTTCATCATAGTTATCAACATAGCCAGACTGAAAGGTTTCTATTTGGGCATCTGTAAAGGAACGGTTGGCTGAACCCCCTCTGGGTGCCATTGCCTCAACCAGGTCTTTAACTTGCCTTTCCATGCACAACACCTCCCTTGCCGAAAAGGATTTAAAGTGAGCCGCCGTGTTCTTTTAGTACTTGGAACGCCCGGTCACCCAGCTCGTCGGTTGTCACCACGGTTACTAAAAAGGACTTACCGCCGGCAACACCGTAATTATCAGCGGCCATCCCAGAATTTGAGGGATCCGCCCCCATTAATACTCTAGAATCGTTGTTCTCCAGATTACTGGTATTCGCAGAAAAAATGGTTAAACCAGTTAGTGTTTCTGCATTTAACCCGTTATTGATTGCTGCATCAGTACTAACTCCGTAGCGGGAAATTCGGTCTAAGGATACCTCATCAATACCCATTTGTTTTAATTCCTGGATAGCTGTTTCTGCTTTGGTACTGGAAGGAAAATAGGCAAGGATCGAACGCATACCCTGGGGCAGTGTCATTTTTAAAAACCCCCTTTATTTGTTTCTTTTTATTTTTCCCTTAGAGTCAGCAAATAAGTATATAATTTACTGTAAATATTCCCCTCCTGCGGCAGCAAAGGAAAAGTATATTAAGGCCAAGCTATCCATCTAAAGAAGAAATATGGTAAACTGAAGAAAAATATTTGGGAGTGGATAAAATGAGTGACACCAACACACCGTTTCCTACACCAGAACAATATATTTTAGTTGCCCTTATTGACATTTGCCGAGGTTTAAAGGTAGGAGTGTCAGAGGATCTAAGCAAAGAAACCCAGTCCAATGTGCTGAAAGATGTCTTGTCCTCCGCTATCAGCTATGCAGAAAAACAGGAGAGCATGCAGGTGATTAGTGAAGAGTTATTTCACTGCTCCAGAGAAGGTTGTACCCTACAGGATCAAATGGAAATCCTCCCCAAGCAAAGCCCGGATGTGATAAATGCAAAAATGGTGGCAGCAGCCTATCTTTTAAAGATTACGAATAAAGAGCAAAATCTTATGTAGGAACCCCTTTGGGCAATTAAATTAAGTAAAGAGGCCACCCATATGCCTGCCGGTGGCCTCTTTACTTATTTAATTAGCGAACCTTCTCTGACCCCCAAAAAACGGATGGCTAAAAATTTTTAACCGTTAAATTCTTGAACATAGATCTTGCCATACTTGCTGCCGCTTACTACACCAATTCCCACCTTGGTATATTCGGGTTTTAAGATATTGGCCTTGTGGCTGGGGGAATTCATTAAATTAGCGTGGGCGGTATTTACATTCGATGCCCCAGCTAAATTTTCCCCGGCATAGTGATAAACCACACCATTCTTTTTCATCATATCAAAGGGAGAACCGTAAGTGGGTGAGGTATGGGAAAAATAGTTGTTATCAACCATATCTTTAGCTTTGGTCCGAGCAATTTTGGTCAACGCAGCATCCATGGACAGTGGCTTTAAGCCAGCAGCCGCACGCTCTTTGTTGATCAGGCTTAACATGGCTTGCTCATCAGAGGAAACCACAACACCAGATGATTGATTGCCGGATCCTGTGTTGTTGGCAGAAGGCTGATTATAGGTCGGTTGGTTATAAGTTGGTTTGTTGTAAGTTGTTTGGGTGTTCGTAGCAGGCTTGGTATTGTTGTAATTATAAGATTGATAGTTGGTTGTATTATAGACTTTATAATTTGGGCTACTGCTAGTGGTATTGTTATAACTCACATAGGCTTCAGCGGAACCGGTGCCAGGAGCGGAAACTGCAAGAACAAAAGCAAACGCACCTACCATTAAGCTAGAAAACAATTTTATTGCCTTTTTCATGAATATCCCCTTTCACTTTTTTATATTGCCACTTTTCAAAGCGGTATTTTAATAGTAACGTTTAGGGATATTTTATGACAAGCTATGATAATCTTGGTCATGCCTTGGGATGACAAAATAACCAGTAATTAAAATTAATATCCTGTCCTATACGTCAAATAGCTGACAGGTGGTGTAATTTGGTTTTGTTATTTAAAAAAATCCCCCTCTGAAGAGGGGGATTTTGAAGGGGATTTTAGAAAACTACTGCCACCTCGTCTCTGTCGATGGCCCGGCGCATTTCCTTGATTCGCTCCCGCAGGGATGGATTACTATGACTGGCATCATCAATTTGACGAAGTAAATCAATGAGGCGGCGAATGATGGAAACAATATCACCTTCCTGTAAGCTGGTATTTTCTAGTAAGAAATCCAGACCCTGCCCGGTATACCAGGCATGGGCAACAAAGCCTGGTGTGCTGGACCAAACTGCAAACTGGGGTGGTACGCCAGCATCTAGCAGTTCATCTACAATTTCCTGAACAGGCATTGGATCGTAGGGCGGGGCTGGTACAAATTCACGACGACCAGGGATATAATCGATCCCTGCCAATATCCCTGCCACTACCTCCAGGGGCAAGTCTTCCAGCAAGCCGGAAAAGGCCAATTCCGTTACTAAAATCTCCTGTACATGCATTTCCAGGGCAAAATTGCCCCGGGGGTAGAACTCCCGTTCCTTGATATAGCCTAAACTTTCCAAAATGCTTTTAACTGAATGATATTCGTTGATATATTTCTTCGATTGTTGTTTAATGGCATTCATCTGACCCACTAAGCCAGCCCGCTGATAACCTAAGGCTTCCAATTGGTCTCTGGCATCCATGCAGATTTCATGCAGACAACGCTGGGCCTTTTGATTGCCCATGATTTGTTTAATTTCATAGAGCCTTTCCTGGGAGCCGGGACGATTTTTATATTTTGACGAGCTTAACCTTTTCTGTTCCCGAAGCATTTTACGGCGTTGTAACGGACAGGTGGCATCCTCACGGAATTCACAAAAATACCCCTTGGCTTGCCCCACTTGATGGTCAATATCACTTAGCAAAGCTTTAATTTCCCGCTCCGATCGCCTTTCTTGATAAGCAGAAAAGTTTTGGGTTAAAAACTGGTCAATTTCCTCATCGGTCTTCCATTTTAGCAAGCTCAATACCGTATTGGGGGAAATGGTTAAGCGGCCATATACCGATTCAACCTCCGTCTCATCAAAGAAACCAGTCTGGTCTGGAAATTTGTCGTCAATGCGGATGTACACATGCCCCACACGATCAAAACCCCGGCGGCCGGCACGGCCCGCCATTTGGAAAAACTCCCTATTCATTAGTGTCCTAAACTCTTTGCCGTCCCACTTGCGACAGGAATGGAATAGTGTGGTGGCAGCAGGGAAATTGACACCGGCAGCAAAGGTTTCAGTACAAAACAGCACCCAAAGGAGTCTATTCTCATAGAGCCTTTCCACCAGGTTTTTTAAAACGGGTGCCAGCCCTGCATGATGATAGCCAATCCCCTGCTGAAGCAGCTTACGAAGGATTCTCCGGTGTCCCCTTTGAAATATTTCCGGGTGATCCTTTTCCGTATCTGTAATTGCTTTCAAAACCTGATTTTTTTCATCGGGGAATAAAAAGTCCCATTCCCGCCCCAATTCTGAGGCTAATTCCTCGGTACGTGCCCGACCAAAAACAAAATATAACGCTGGCAGGTTATCCTGCACTGCCTCAATGGCGATGGAAGGATTTTCTGCTTCGGCCCGCTCCACGTTTCCTCCACCTCCCGTTTTCTTGGTCATTGTTTTCTTCCCTGGCTAGCTCCCTGGCCAATTCCCGGGCAGCCCGTTCCGCTTTACGCTCTTGGGTCCGCTTGCGAACCGCTTCCTCAATATATTCCCTGGCTTCATCTTCATCAAGGATAATCCCCTCTGAATTAAGCCAATTTATGGCCAGTGGTACAGCTCGGTTGGTTTCCACCACCACTTCCACTGGTTCATCCCGTACTTCACTCATCCAATCTGAAATCTCATGTAGATTTGGTACCGTCGCCGATAGGCCTAGAAACTTCACATGGGGCGGAGCAAAGATGATACTTTCCTCCCAAGCTGTTCCCCTGTCTGGGTCGTCTAAATAATGAATTTCATCAAAGACCACACAGGCCACATGGGACAAACCCTCCGGTTCGGAAAAACAACGATTGCGAAAGATTTCTGTAGTCATGATTAAAAGTGGTGCATAGGCATTGATGGCTATATCCCCGGTCACTAAGCCCACCTGATCCTGACCAAAAACATTACGAAAATCAACAAATTTTTGGTTGCTTAAGGCCTTTAAAGGTGATGTATAAACGGCTGACTTTCCCCTGGCCATCACTGCTTCAATGAGCCGCTCGGCAATCACGGTCTTACCTGTCCCGGTGGGAGCAGCCACCAGGACATTACGCCCAGCCAGGGCTGCCTGAACCGCTTGCTCCTGGAAAGGGTCCAGTGAAACCGGTCCCAGCGGAGGTGGTGCATTTACCGCCCTGCGGGGCCTTTTTTTACCTGCCGGTGGTTTCTCTTTACGAAGGGTCGTGGACGGAGCAGCTTCCCGCCTTTGTTGTTTAGCAGCCAGGGACCATTCATGTTCAATGCCAGCAAAATTTTCTTTGATGGCTTGAATATCTCCCCGGCGAACAAGAATACCCATGCGGCCATTTTCTGCTTCAATCTCTCCCACGGGATTAATGTAGCCCTCCCGTACCAGCCTGCGAATCCGCTCCGGTGTGGTATCCAGCAGATCGGCTGCCTCCAGGGTGGTTAATTTGGTGGCCCTTTTAACAACTTTATGTAAATCTGGACGGTACTTTATTGCTTTAACTTCATCCCGCCAAAGACGGGTACTATTGCCCAGACGGAAGGAACCCAGTTCCTCCAATTCACAAAGGTTTAAAATATCTTCTTCCCCCAGCCTTAAACGGTCCGCGGCTTCCGGCACTGTCATGGATCGGGCTGCAAGCCAAGTCAGGGGTAAGATAGCTTGCCCTTCGTTGCTTTCCAAATGGATACCCGTTAATTTTTTTAATTCCTGCACAATCGTTTTAGGCTCATGGGGATAGGGAGAGGTCCACAGCCCCACGCCATTGATATGAATCCGGTAGGCCCCGTCGGCTTGGATCATATTCGTAACGATTTCTCTTTGCTCAGGATGCTCTAAAACCTGCCCTAGAGTAAAGAAGGGTTGCTGTACATAAATCCCCTGTAGTTTTTCTTTTAAACCCTTCCCCATCTCCCGACGGGCCAGTTCAGCCTCTCCCTCGGGTGTTGCCACTGTGGTTATCTGGTTGTTAGGCAATATAAGGAAAGGGGAAATTTCCCGGCCAGCACGTAGAGAAGCTGCCAGGGTACCATGAATGCGAAACTTCCTAGCGAAATCATCCAGGGTCAGAGGCCCCGTTCTCGTGACATAATTAGCGGTATCGGCCCAGGCTGCGGGGCTGTCTGCGGCTGCATAAAGCCCGCTTAACAATCTTATAACGGGAAACTTTACCTTTGGCAGCAGCTCACCGCCCAGGGCCTCTACCAGTTCTTCCCGGGTCAAGGCATTGCCCTCAGCAAAGATTTCCTTGAGCTTTTTTTCTTGAAAAGTGTGTTTTTCCTTAAGCAGTTTTAGTTCCCGGTATCGCCTTTCCAACTCAGCCTGTCCCTGGGTTGTATCCCTGAGGGTAAATGTACCATCGGTCAGTTCCACAACCTGGTCCATATTGCGGAGTGAGGGTAGTTCTTCATCTCCGATTTCTAGCTTGATTTGCGTCAGGTTTCTTGGTTTTCCGTCTCTTAAAAGACGTAATATTCTTCCCCTGGTATCGTCGCCTAAAAGGGCCGCTAATTTTCGCTGGCGAACAGCCACCAATTGAGGACTGTAGCTCCAATCTCCCTCCCCTGCGGCGGACAATTCCTGGGCTGGCACTTCATTTCTTGCTAACCACACGGATTCTACTTCTTCACCACTGACTTTGAGTCTGGCAACTTTTAAGTGATGGTTTGCCACCAAGGACTGCAGCGCAGCAAGGAGAACCTGGGGCTTTAATCTTAACTTTAAAACTAAATCCAACAGGGGCATCGGTTTATCCTCAGGCAGTTCTTGCAGGATCGAGGTTTTAAATTGTTCCTTATCTTTTACAACCACTTTAGAACACTCCCCGGTATCATTGTTTACCATTTTTTTCTGCACATAAACTTTATCACAACTTATTTCTTTAGCCAATGTTCTTATGCCTATGATACCCACTACTAATAAAATAAAAAACTCCGGGATAAGTTATTCCGGAGTTTTTTATTTTAGTTCACCACAGCACTGATATTGATTGCGCCCGTTTTTCTTGGCCCGATATAGGGCATCATCGGCCTTCTTTATCAAACTATCCATGGTATCATGCTCTGACCACTGGGCTACACCGATACTTGTGGTTGTATGCAAGGGTTCCTCCTGATGATCCACAAAGAAACAGGTGGTTTCAATGGTTTTGCATAATCTTTCTGCCACAATCGTTGCTTCACTCAGTCCAATATCAGGTAATATGACCGCTATTTCTTCACCACCATAGCGGCAGGCAATATCTTCCTCCCTAATGGATATTAAAATAACCTCCGATATTTTTTTTAGGACAATATCACCATTTTGGTGGCCATACCGATCATTAACGCTTTTAAAATAATCTATATCCAACATGAGTAGACTAAGGGGTCTACCGCTCCGACGGCTCCGACTAATCTCACTTTCCAGCCGTGTTTTTAAATATTCTCGGTTAAACAACTTGGTTAATTGATCCATATACATGGGTTTACTCAATGTTTTGGAGGCTTGGTAGAGAATCACCCCGCCCAACATCACAATAATACCAAAACTGACCATGATAATATTTTTTACATACCAAATTGACTGGTCAAAATAGTCCCCGGCAATATCAACTCCCAATAAGCCGACAAACCGATGTTTCGAATCATATATCGGTTGATAACCGGTGATCACACTGCCCCATTTGCCACTGGCAGGTAAACCATAGGTCGGAATCCTTCCATTATGGGCCTTTTCTCTAATAGCGTTGCCAACGTCATAGCGATCCCGATTGCTGTAGGCACGCTCGTCTCTGCTAGTCAAAACATAAAAATACTCCATCGGTGTACCAGGCGGCTCATTAAATATCTTTTCCTCGTCGGGATTGACGAAGTATTTTATTTGATTACCCGTAAGCCTGGTTTCAACATATATATACTTGATATCATTATATCTTAAAAGGGGCTCCACTTTTCGTTTAAATTCAAGGGCTTCAATATGGTTGCGGGAACTTAGGATATCCAGACCCAGCATTTCTTGGACTAGCTCCTGGTCAACTTCCACAAGATTAGCTGCCACCTGGGCTGTAAATTGAGCCCTGAGGCCTAAATCCTTAACCAAGATATTATAGCAGGCCTGATAGGTGGCATAGGCTAATGTGGCCATAGCAATGGTCATAGACAAAAAGGAGACCAAAAATATTTTTTGGGGTGAAGTAGCCTTCAATTAACCACCTTCTCCAAAGCATAATAAGTTTTATAGTGGATAATATTTAAACATTGCTTGGATAATTCCTCTTTCCTTCGCTATAAGTTCCGTTATTTTAAAATAAAAAACAAACTCCGGTTAACCGGAGTTTGTAAATTCCTTTTAGCTTATCAGCCCCTGACAGCATCACTTAGAAAATAAACATTTGATGACAAATTCTAATGAAAACCAGGTGCCTGAAATCAGCATTCAGCCTTCGTTATTTTAAACCACCACTAATCATTGAGGTATGCCAAACATTCCAGTCTGGTTTTTTTCCCTTAATATATTGGGCTGCTTCCTCCACCACCACCCCGTCTGGACGCATAATCATACCCATCACTGTCCCGTTGTGAGCCACCAATACACCAAGGGCATTCATTTCTGAAGCCCATTTGCGCCACTGGGCCAGATAAGGTTTGGGCATTACCACCTGATTCGCTTGGGCACTGATGCTAGCTCCCCGACCCATCATTTCCCAATCCTCGGTTAACAGACCTCGGGTAACCAGTTCGACCGCCTGTCTTACCATTGGTTCCTTTTGAAAGTTTTTACTGGCCAGGTCTTTACGGTTATTAAAGAGAATCGTATCCACTGTGCCACCAGGGTCTGCAATGACCAGTTTAAGTGGGGGGGCCTGACCTAAATATTTTCTTGCTTCTCCGGTAAAGTGATTACAGAGGGTAATCCCAGGATACATCTGACCGTCACTTGGTTCAATGGCTGTGGCAATTTTGGCTATGATCTCTGGTGCCAATTCCTGTCCAAAGGCTCTGGCTGTGGCCAAGCAAGCAGCGGCTATATCTGCAGTACTACTGCCCATGCCTTTGCTCTCCGGCAGCATAGAACTCCTTTTGATCGATACCAAAGAATGCTTTTTTCCTAAGTATTCTAAGGTCATCTTCAGTGCACGACAGGATTTGTCCAGTGACCCATGATAGTCACCATTTTCGCTAAGCTCAACTATAACTTCACTCCAGAAATCTATGGGACACGTAATAAGGTAAGATTCTCCTTTAATCGTGCCTTGTACCAGCTCACCACAGGTTCCCGGGGCTGCGGCAAAACCACGTAAAATCACAGTATTCTTGCTTCTTGACCCATCGGGATATATAACATCACCCACGCCTAAATCATCTCCCCTAAAGCTCCGTAGGTCTCACCTGTCATGCCACCTACCCATCATTACAGGGTAGTCTAACCTGTGTAGCTAAGTAATAAAGTTGACATATGTTAACATTATCACATATATGATCACATGCAATCGCTTTTAGTTTTTAGCCTTTTAGCTAAAATATTTGGTCTTTAAATCGCTAATGGCTAATATGCCCGATCTTTTTGACGATGCTTGGGTACCTATAGTTCCGAAAAATCAACAAAAGTATGTAAAAATAGGTCATCCGACCTACCATCCGTCTTAATTTTCCATCCCTATTTCTTTGCCCTGGTTAACCCGATCCAAAATAATTTCTGCAATTCTTCGATCCACCCCTAGGTGCGGTGCCAACTGAAAGGTAATATGGGGATAAAGCCTTTTTTGTGCTTGTAATAGTATTGGTAAGTCTTGTTGAATATGGCTTCCCCATGTTAGTAACAAGGGGACGACAATGATCACTTTAACTCCCTGCTGATTCATTTCCTCCACGATTTGGGGCAGGGTTGGTTCAGCAAACTGGAGAAAACCGGTCTCTACCTTAGCATCTGTTTCTACGGTCTTAACCTGCTCCGTAATCTGAAAAACTTCCCGATTTGCCTCTTGATATCTACTGCCATGTCCCAATATAATTACACCTTTTTGCACGCTTGTCCCTCCGTTTAGCCTTTAGCCCTTTGCTGTTAGCTATTGGCTAAAGACTTCCTTGCCGTTAACGATCCATCAAAGAATGAAAACCCAGCGTCATCCTGAGTGATAGCGAAGGATCTTGGGGCTAACCTTCCAAGGATAGGAAAGATCCTTCGCTATCGCTCAGGATGACATCGCTGATGGTTTAAGTCCCTAAGACCCACGGCCCATGACGAATGGCTAATACTTTAATGACTAACAGAAAAATTATAGTATAAGAGTACCGAGAATACAAGAAAAATCAAATCTTTGTGGTTTTTAGGATATTTTAATGGAGAAAAATTTTTCAAAAAGCCAGATCAAGGTTATAATAAGGTCAGTTTGATTTTTTCGAAAGGATGACAAAGTTTGACCCATTTCGAAGTAGACCCCTTCTTTTTTGCTTGGGGACCCATTACCATTCGTTGGTATGGCATTTTAATGATGGCAGCGGTACTGCTTGGTACTTGGTTAGCCATCCGTGAAGCTCGCCGGGTAGGGGTAAAAGAAGATGATATTATTGATATGGTCTTAATCTGTGCTCCCCTCTCCTGGTTGGGTGCCCGGCTGTATTACGTGATTTTAGAGTGGAGCTACTATGGACAGCATCTAAGTGAAATACTTAAAATTTGGCATGGTGGTTTGGCTATTCACGGCGGGTTGATCACTGCAATTATTACGGGATACCTTTTTACCCGAATACGAGGCTTGCGTTTTTGGCAAATAAGCGATCTAGTTGCCCCCAGCTTCCCCTTGGGCCAGGCAATTGGACGCTGGGGAAACTATTTTAACCAAGAGGCCTATGGCTACCCCACGAACCTGCCCTGGGCCATGTACATTGACGGAGCTTACCGGCATCCTACCTTTTTATATGAATCCCTTTGGAACCTGCTAGTTTTTGCCTTTCTTATGTGGCGGCGGAAAAGGATCGATGCCTATGGTCAGCTATTTATGACCTATCTGGGTCTATATTCCCTGGGCCGTTTCTTTATTGAAGGCCTGCGGACCGATAGTTTAATGGTTGGTCCCCTGAGGGCCGCCCAGTTGGTTAGTCTTATCTTTATCATGTTGACAATCATTGGTTATATCTACCTTGGTAAACAATCGAATAAAGATAAAAGAAAACCCCTTCGCTGATGGGGTTTTTTATTTTTTATAATCTTTCTGGTGACCTAGTGAATCATTCCTACATAAGATGAGGTAACCGATAACAGTTAGCTTTAACTAACTATCATAAAAAATAGCCGTAGACCTTGGGCTTGTAGGGTCCCGTTCCCTGGCAACATTGGGAGTTATCCAAGAATGTAAATTCTTCGGCCTTAAATTGTTTATCCTATTGTTAGCCAAGGCTAAGTTTATGGGTAATTTAAGTTAGGAGGTTGATGTCTAGATGAAAGAAATTCAGGGAGCGCTTAGCACAAGCCAAATTATTCCTCTTTACCAATTGCCTGTTGGTAAAGGGGCAATCGTAAATTCTATTGAGGCGGAGGGTATCACTAAAAGGAGAATGCTGGATCTGGGACTGGTGCCAGGCACAAGGATCGAAACCCTTCGGGTAAGCCCTGCGGGAGACCCTAAGGCTTATAAAATAAGAGGTGCGGTTATTGCCTTTAGAAAGGAAGAAAGCATTCAAATAATGGTGAATTACAAGGAGGACTAAATACATGGGTTTGACAAATCAGTCCTGTGGTTCCAGGGCAAAAAGAGAAATCTTTCATCGGGGGCGGGCAAAAGTTGATTATGTAATTGCGCTGGCTGGTAACCCCAATACCGGAAAAAGCACTGTTTTTAATGCTTTAACCGGCCTAAACCAACACACAGGTAACTGGCCCGGTAAAACGGTCATAAGGGCTGAGGGTAAGTTTATGAACCAGGGTTTGATCTATAATTTAATTGACCTTCCCGGTACTTATTCCTTACTTGCAAACTCCGCAGAAGAACAGGTGGCCAGAGACTACCTCTGCTTCAACAAACCAGATGCCACTGTGGTTGTGATTGACGCCACCTGTGTCGAAAGAAACTTAAACCTGGTGTTACAGGTACTTGAAATTACCCCCAAGGTCGTGGTCTGTGTAAATTTAATGGATGAAGCAAAAAAGAAGAAAATTAGTGTCGACATCAAAGGCTTAGCCAACATTTTAGGTGTGCCAGTGGCGGCAACTGCCGCCCGGGATGGTGAGGGCTTGGAACAATTAACAAACACGATCACAGATGTGGTCAAAGGAACAATTAAAATCAATCCCTATATCGTTCGGTACCCTGAACCACTGGAAAAGGCCATCGCACAAATAGAACCACAAGTTAGGCTGTTAGTTGGAGAAAAATTTAATAGCCGCTGGCTGGCCTTACGACTATTGGATAATGACACTGCAATCATTAAAGCGCTAAAGAAAATGTTCCCCCAGGAGGAAGGTTTCCGATCAAAAACAGGGGGTGAGCCTGGGCATGAACCAGCATTGCTCCAGCAAATTAGATGATATTTTATCTCAGACCAGGCATTTGAATCCCCAGGGGGCTATTAACATTAATGATACCATTGTGGCTGGTATTTATAACGCAGCCGAGGAAATTACCAACCTCGTTGTCAGGCAACAGGAAAAACCCCGAATTGATTGGGATAGAACTTTGGATGATATTTTAACCTCTAGGGTCTGGGGCTTCCCCTCCATGCTCCTATTATTAAGTGCAATTTTCTGGCTTACGATAACCGGAGCAAATTACCCCTCGGAGTTATTGGCCACAGGACTTTTTTGGGTTCAGGATCGGTTAACAGATTTTTGCCATTATCTGAAAGCACCAGAATGGGTTAACGGCCTTTTTGTTGAGGGTGTCTACCGGAGTTTGGCCTGGGTTGTCTCTGTCATGCTGCCACCAATGGCCATCTTCTTTCCCTGCTTTACCCTGCTTGAAGATATGGGCTATCTACCCAGGGTAGCCTTTAACCTTGACCGTTTTTTTAAAAAGGCTGGTACCCACGGCAAGCAAGCCCTAACCATGAGTATGGGCTTCGGCTGTAACGCCGCTGGTATTGTTGCTTGCAGGATCATTGAATCTCCCCGCGAACGATTGATTGCCATGTTAACGAACAATTTTGTGCCATGTAACGGACGCTTTCCTACCCTGATCGCCCTGGCCAGTTTATTGGTCTTGGGGCTAGGCACTACCTTTGGTGCCACCTTCATTGTGGTTGGGGTGGTAATGCTGGGTATTCTCATGACCTTGTTTGTTTCTTGGCTATTGTCTAAAACACTATTAAAAGGAATACCTTCTTCCTTTACCTTGGAACTTCCACCCTACCGTAAACCACAGGTGGCAAAAATTATTGTCCGTTCCATTTTTGATCGAACAATTTTTGTACTGGGCCGTGCCATTTGCATGGCGGCACCGGCCGGTGCTGTTATTTGGCTGTTGGCCAATATCGATCTGGGTAACCATAGTATTCTGATCCATATTGCTAACTTTTTTAATTCCTTTGGTCAGCTTATCGGTTTAGACGGCTTTATCCTAACAGCCTTCATTCTTGGCCTGCCGGCTAATGAAATTGTATTGCCTATTTTAATCATGAGTTACCTGGCATCAGGTACCATGCTTGAACTGAACAGTATCCAGGCATTGCAACAATTATTTGTGGTTGAACACGGTTGGACCTGGCTCACTGCGGTTTGTATGATGTTGTTTTCACTATTGCATTTCCCCTGCAGTACGACCCTTTGGACCATCTGGCGTGAATCAGCTAGCATTAAATGGACCATCTTGGCGGCTATCCTTCCACTCTCGATTGCCTGCGCAGTATGTTTTATCGTTGCCCAATCTGCCAGACTCTTGGGACTGGTTTAATCGGTTGGATTACTACCCTTTGCTATATTTTCTAAAATCATCTAACCAAGATGGATGTTGTTCCGTGAATTTAACAAAGTTTATGATTGCCGTTACAGTTGGTAGAGAAAGATAGTGTTCCATTGCCTCCGCCTCAGCTGCCACATCACACTGGGAACCAATTAAACGTAAAAACTCCCGTATAATCCTATTTCTCTCTACTAAAAAGTGTCCTAATTCCTTGCCTTTATTCGTTAAGACAATATCCTTATAGGGACGATAATGAATGTATTGGCTTTCATTTAGTTTCTGTAAGGCTCTGGTGACAGATGGCAAACTGACTGTAAGGCAGGCAGCAATATCTGTAACCCGTATGGATTGACCACTTTGACTAAGACGGTAAATCTCTTCCAAGTAATCTTCTAAACTGGGAGACAACATAAAAACACCCCCTCTATTTACAATATAGAAGCAAAAAAGAATTATTCCTTTCCTTTTGTTTCTATGTTATCAATTTCAAAGGTGGGATGGTCATGGAAAACTATTTCTTTGGTGTGGTTATATCCTTAGGGGTATTCTTTTTAAATCATATCTTAAAAGAGCTGAGTCGTCGTAAATTTACACAGGATATTAAACTACACTTCGAGTATGAACAATCCAATACAAATAACTAGCTCTTCAATGCAAAAAAGGAGTGCGGCTAAACTACTTGCAAGTAGTTTAGCCGCACTCCTTTTTGATGGGGCTGCAAATTCAAAAATTTCCAATGGGACGGCCTTATTTCTGGATCACACTTTCATTTCTTGGTAACGGTTGGTCATAAATGGCATGCCCAGTTTCCAGGGGCTTTTGCTCAACCAAAAGCTTCACACTTTTGTATTGGGGTAGCTCCGTTAGTGTATTAACCAGTGAATTTACAGTAATAAGCTCCCCGGTGGACCCCTGTAAATTGACAAAGGCCTGGTTAAAGTTAAGAATCAGGGTATCACCTTCGGCTTTATAGTCGATTAACTCTGTTCCCTGGGGTAAAACTGCTGCATATTTTTCTGGCTTATTAAGCTCATTAACCAGAGCAATCACCATGTCATTGGGCTTATCAATTTCCCGTTCCACTGGTACTAAGGCATCGGCATTTTCATTAGCAAAATACAACGTAATCTTTACCTTTCCCTTTGCCGGGTCTTGGGATTGGGTCCCGGTTTGTTTTTGAGGTTGCTGTTCCTTTGTATTATCAACACAACCAGCAAAGATTAAGGAAAGGATAATCATTAAAAAAAACGCAATTCTTTTCATATGCTTGCCTCCTAACAGATAGATTTGCAAATCAGTCAAAGTTTAACATATAGGCAACAAAATTACCAGAAAAAATAGATCCTACTCTTACAAACTATGACGGCGGGGAGGTATATTTGTCACGCTTAAAGTGCTGTTCGCCATTAGCTGTTAGCCCTCTAAGGGCAATGGCAAAGTTAGAATCAATGACCTGCGAATAATCCAAACTGGGTACCCCTTGATATTAATTTTTTACCACGTAATACAAAACAAAGATAACACCCGTTATTGGAGGCGCCCCAATAGTAGGTGTACTGTTAAAGATCTTTGAAAGGAGAATGATTTTGAAAAAAATTGCTAAAATTACAGCTACTATCCTTACAGTTTGTATGTGTTCAACATTATTAGCAGGGGCTGCCTGGGCTGACAACGATAAAAAAGATAAGAAGGTGGCACCAGGCTTACAAAAGAAAATGGTGCAATATACCTATACTAGCAACTTTAAAGATATTAAAAACCATTGGGCCAAGTATGAAATTGAAAAACTACAGTTAACGGGTATAATGAAAGGTTATGAGGATAAAAGTTTTAAACCCCAACAATCCGTATCAAAAAACGAAGCCATTGCCATTATTATGAGAGTGGTAGACCATCAAGGGACCGACAGCGACAAAGCCGAATTGATTCAAAATATTTTCCCCAGTTGGATGGGTGTGGCTCCACTGCAAGCCTATGATGCAGGAATTCTTGCTGATTGGGAACTAACCAAATGGCTTGGCAATAAGCCAGCCACTCGTATTGAGGTAGCCATGTGGTTAAGTCGTGCCGCCGGAGATGAAAATATCTCTTTAAAGGAGATGCTTTCCTTTGCTAAGGATGCTAACCAACTAAAGAAGGATGAATTAATATATGTTGCCTCCATGTATAATAAAGGTATTATGAAAGGTACGCCGGATGGCTATTTAAATCCCTTTAAGCCCATTTCCAGGGGTGAATTTGCGGTGATGATCAGCCGTTTCATTGACGTCGCTGATTTAGAGGATAACACCGATAAAGAAAAACAAACAGAAGACTACATTCAAAAACTAACCCCTAGCCACAATGCTAAGATTGATGTTGACACCAAGGAATTTACCGTTCGGTTTGAAGAAGCGATGGGCTATACAAAGGGTAATGATTTAGAGGATTTAGTTGATGCAGTGAACATGTATAAGTACAGTGGCGGGAAATGGGTCGCTGCTAATATTGAGTACGCCGTTGTCTTCACCAAAAACAATGACAAACTGCAGATTAAATTGGCTAACAACAAAAAACTGGACAGTAACACCAAGTATTGCATTACGATTAACGATGGTATTCTTGTAGAAACTGATACTAAGGATCATGTCTTCACCGGCCTTAAAAAGGGAGAATGGTGCTTTACCACCGAGGCTGCCGAACTGGCTGTTAATAAGGTAAAAGCAACCAATGCTACCACCATCGTTATTGAATTTAACCAGACCATCCAAAAAGGTGACGACTTCTCTGCCAATGGTTCCGGCATCCATGTAATGGCCGGGAATAAGGAACTTGATATTGATGCTGCCAGCATTAGCGGTAGTAAGTTAACACTTACCCTAGACGATGATGACCGTTTGGAAGATGATGAAGATTATACCGTATGGTTTGCAGAAGATATCGTGGAAGGTTTCGAGATTGAGGAATCGGACGCCATAGAATTTACCTACTAAGCTAAAAGAAGGCACCCTGCTGGGTGTCTTCTACTGTCTATGGGCCATGAGCTAAAGACCCTTCCCAAAGTATTTTACAACCAGGTGCCTGGCTCTTGGCCGCAGCAAAACCCTTCAAACTAAGATAACCTAACAGCGGGCAAGTGCCTGGCACCGTCGAATGACTAAGCCATTTTTCAAGGCAGCTAACTGCTAACGGCTACTATGCTAATGGCTAAATATAAAAGCCCCGGAGCTTACTCCAGGGCTTTAACTTATTACTTTAAAATTCGATTGGCCCCACGATATTTAGGAGACCAGTAGCTATCAGAAAGAGAATCAATACGTATACCACGGGAGGAAGAGGAGTGAATAAATTGACTGTTCCCCATATAAATACCAGAATGGTTAATACCAGCACCACCGGTATTAAAGAATACTAGATCCCCTGGTCGCAACTCGGCTTTTTTAATGGCAACACCTGCATGATATTGACCGGCGGCGGTATGAACCAAATCAAAACCAAAGTTTTTAAAAACATAACGTACATAGCCTGAACAATCAAAACCCGCAGGACTTTCTCCACCGGAACGGTATTTAACACCAACATATTGCTTAGCATAATCTAAAACGGCTACGGCACGGTCTACTACACCCCTGGAAGTTTCGGGATCTTCGGTACGGGGTCTAACGGCCTGGTTGGCTGATTGATCAGGCACATCTAGCACCTGGCCAATTTGCAAACTATCACTTTCGAGGTTATTCAGTTGTTTAACGTTCTCCACCGAGGTTCCGCAACGATTGGCAATGGACCACAATGTATCACCACTTTGTACAGTCACCTGAGCTGCATCGGCAAAACCAACCCACACCACTATGGCCATACACACAGAGCTAGCCAGCACTGCCATCTTTTTAAGCAACGACAATGATGTTTTCCCCACTTTCTACACCTACGGAGTTAGCTGACGGGTTCGGACAGAAAGTTTGCCCGCTACCAATGGTAGTTAACCCCATAAAAATGGTTCCCCCGTTTTCAATGAAATTCGGCGTTCTTCTTATTTTATTAACAAATTCGCCAAAAGGTACCAATTTCCTTCCAAAAAAATAAACTTTTTTGTCAGACTAAGCCAATTTTGGCCTTTGGTCCCTCCTTTCTTTCCGACTTAACCACCTATTTCATATTTTTCCTATTTGGAGGGAATAATGTTTTGGAACGTCTATTTCATTTATTAGGTGACAGTCTATGACATTAACCCACGCCACCTGGAACTGTGCCAAGGTTATGTTATCCTTAACCTTGCCCTTTCAGGTTATTATAAAAACTGACCGACCGCGTAATACCCATGACTTTTGCAATCAACAGGCCCTTGAGATATTAAAAAAAGATGGCCTTCAAGGTGAAGGTCGCATCCTTCAGTCCTATTTGGAAGCACTGAACCGAGGGTCCCACTGGAGTGACCAGGGCTTTAAAAACATTAGTCATTATTATAACCATGCTAAAGCCACTGGCCTCTGGCACGGCCCTGATGCACCAACGGAATGCAGCTATTATTTTGAGCGTTCCATCAAATATTGGCAATCAGGACACCGGGAAAAATCTATTTTTTATTTGGGTGCCGCCTGCCACATTTTACAGGACTTGTGTGTACCCCATCACGCCTGCGGTCTGGTACTAAGCGGTCATAAATTTTTTGAGGATTGGTCCAGAGACAACTATCATGATTTTGTCGTAAGATTAGAAGGTATTTACCATGTTGCACCCCACGCCTGCGGTTGGGTAAAGGAAAATGCCCGGATCTCATCCCATTACCTGCCTGAACTAATCCAGCAAAAAGGCCTTGCCTCGGTTGAAAGGGTAGCTGGCATCCTGCTGCAACGAACCCAAAGAGTCACCGCGGGTTTTCTTAGTTTCTTTTTCCAGCGCATAAAAAACCCCACCCTGGGAAGGTGAAGTTTTTCTAACAATTCTATAATTTAATAAAGCCTAACCCATTTAGAATAATAATGATGATCGCTATGGGTGCCACGAAGCGGATAGCAGCAAAGTAAAAACTTATCCTTGATCTATTATTTAAACTACCGCCATTCGAAACTTCATCAAAAATCTCCCAACGACTAAGCTTCCATCCCGCAAATATGGCAAAAAACAAACCGGTTAAGGGCATCATTAGATTATCTGTTAAATAACTGTAAAAATTAAATAGATTCAGGTTAAATAGCTGAACATCAGCCAACAAACTGTTGGACAGGGTCGCCGTGCTGCCTACGGCAGCCATAACCAGCCCTGTAAATATGGTTGCTTTGGTTCTGGACCAGCCTCTGTCCTCTGTGAGATAAGCCACAGGAGAGTTAAAAAGGGAAATCATCGCGCCCATGGCAGCGATAGCAGCTAAAATAAAGAAGATGGTTAAAAATACTTGCCCGAAGGGCATGGCGTTAAAAACCATCGGTATCGTTATAAAAAGTAAGGACGGACCCATATCTGGGTTAAAACCAAAGGCAAACACCGCTGGGAAGATGGCCAAACCAGCCAATACAGAAACCATCGTATCCGCGATAACAACCTTAACCCCAGTGCCAATCAGATTTTCCTCTCTGCCGATATAGCTGCCATAGGTGGTCATAACACCTATACCAACAGAAAGTTTAAAGAAAGCTAAGCCCATGGCTGCCAGAATGGTGGCGCCGGTAATTTTAGAAAAATCCGGGCTAAACAAAAAAGACACACCTGCTGCGGCACCGGGAAGTGTTAGGGCCCGTATGACACAGATAACTAACAAAAGAAAAAGTATGGGTAGCAAGGTCTTAGCCATTCGCTCGATGCCGTTTTTAACGCCGGCTAAAATAATAGCCCCCGTCACAAAGAGCACAATCCATTGCCAGATTAAGGGGGACCATACACTGGTAACTAAACTGGAAAAAACCTGTTCGGCTATTTTCGGATCACTGGTTACAATTTTTCCGGTCAAGGCTTTAAAAATATAGGCAAAAACCCACCCAGCCACCGAAGTGTAATAAAACATAATAAAGAAAGCACAGATCACTCCGGATAATCCCGTAAAGAACCAAGGTGTCGCCGGGGCTAGTTTTTTAAAAGCTCCCACACAGGCGGTGTTGGCCCTGCGGCCAATAATAAATTCCGAAATCATAACGGGTAAACCAATAAAACAAACACAACCGAGGTAAATAAGAATAAATGCGGCACCACCGTTTTCACCGGTGATATAAGGAAATTTCCAAATGTTCCCCAGGCCCACCGCAGAGCCTAAGGTTGCAGCAATCACACCTAATGTACTGCCAAAGCCTTCCCTGCCAGAAATTTGTGTCATACTTACGTCAGACTTTTGCATATATTCCGTCCTTCCTGAAAAGCAATTTTGTCAACTACCCTTTGACTGCTTGCCAGCGTACTGTAACATTTTAATACATCCCTAAAAGATGTACTAGGTGGATTGTAATTTTCAATTAATTTTACTTTTTCCTCCATACCCATGATTTTCAAGTGTAACGTTTTGCTTTATGCTGCGTCTTAGACAATATAATCACTTATATAAATTAGATTGAGGAGAATGAAATGAAAAAAATAGCCTTGATCCTTTTGATTATCTCCCAAACTCTTTTGGTGGCCGGCTGTTCCTTCCAAAATACGGAGGTTAAGCCAGTCAATCCGTTAGCTAAGGAAGAAGCTTCTTTTATTGTCACAGCCAATACCCATATGCTACAAACACTAGACAAAAATATCTTTGGCAATAAAACTCCGGAAAAAATGATTTTGTATGTTGAAGAGACCCCGGAGGGCATGCCCCAATCCTGGTCCTTAGTAGTAGACGGGGTGGAAAAAGTCAAGCTTTTTCATGAAGATGGTCTATACTCCTTTGCTAAACTGGCATTAGCAGACATTGACAATGACCAAAGGGATGAAGTCCTCCTTTACCGTCAGTCCAGTGGCAGTGCTGGGGCAATGGGTTTGAATGTGTATAAAGCATCC
This sequence comes from Desulfotomaculum sp. 1211_IL3151, assembly GCF_036763075.1. Taxonomy (NCBI): domain Bacteria; kingdom Bacillati; phylum Bacillota; class Clostridia; order Eubacteriales; family Desulfotomaculaceae; genus Desulfotomaculum; species Desulfotomaculum sp. 1211_IL3151. Next base: position 176,469 of record NZ_JBAIYV010000051.1, read on the forward strand.
GAAAATAATTTACAACAAATTTTTAGCAACGAAAACGAAATGAATCCTAGCTCGCCAAGGTTTGAAGTCAAGTACATGGGCGATTATTATGTCAAGTTTGAAGATAAAGAGACTGGTCTTAAAGCAGTGATTGAGCTAGACCAAAAACAATATAGCAATCTGGAAGATATGTTAAATAACATTGCCACTTGGATCGATCCCATCGCGGATTATAGCCTGGTGGACTACAATGATGACGGCATCAAAGAAATTATCACCATCCAAAGGGTCATTGGCATATCCCATGCCGACACCATTGGGTTATTAAAAACCACCTTTAAAATGGACCAAAACCAATACAAAGCAACCACCCTGACCCTTTGTGACTCTAAGGATAAGCCCTTGGCCGAAGTAAAACTATAGGGTTAATTCTGTGCCATGTTCCTTTAACCATTTTCGCTGAACCTTGTAATTGGGACAAATACGCTCCACCAAGGCCCAAAATTTTTTGGAATGATTCATCTCTATTAAGTGAGCTGCTTCATGGGCCACCAGGTAATCAATAACGGATAGTGGTGCCATGACTAATCGGTAATTAAAATTTAAGTTGCCTTGGCTGGAACAACTTCCCCAGCGGGTTTTCTGATCTTTAATAAATACCTGCTTGTAATGAACTCCGAATACCTTGGCTACAACCTCTAATCTCTGCATAATAATTTTTTTGGCCTGGTACCTTAGCCAAGACTCAATAATCTGAGCCACCCTATCTTGATATTCCCGTGGAAGCATAACAATTATCCTATCTTCCACCAGTTCCACCTCTGGGTAGCCCTGTTGAAAAACCAGAACCACAGGGTAGGATTTCCCCAAAAAACGTACAGCATGTTTTTCTGCGAGGCTGTTTTCTTTTTTCTGTTGTGCCCGTTGGGAAATTAAGGTTAGTTTTTGTAATATCCATTCCCCTTTTTCCCTTAGTAGTGTCTCAACCTGACCGGTGGGGTAATTAACCGGCACCACAACCTCTAACCCTTTTTCTATACTAATTTTTAGGCTGATGTTCTTTGCTCTGCTACTCTCCCGAAGCAGGTAAGGTATTTTCTTCCCACCCAATTGTATCGCTTTTGTTTTCATCACTTAACAACTACCCTTTGAAATAATTTTTAATGCTTAATACATAAATAAGGGAGTATCGCAAACTACTTTTCGTAGCAATCGACACCCCCTTGACAGGGCAAGACCCATTATCTACCTATTTGGTGAATTTTGCTGACTGCTTCCGGCCCACATTTCCGAAGGTGGCGTAAGTATTAGGGCCTCATCATGCCAGGTACAAGATACTTCATCGGTGAGGGCCATCGCAATGTTCTTGAGGTGCTCACTGATTCTTAGATAGGCATTGATAACATCCATATGGATAAAACTGGTGTTCACCGTTTCCTCGGCTCCCTTTTGCATCCGTGCAATATGACTCATCCTGAGACGAAACTCCAAATCCGCAATATCTTCCTGAAAGCTTTTAGCCTTTTCTGCCAATAGACAGCTATTGGTGGCAAAGCAGGTGTTTACCAGGTGAAGTAATTCAAAAACCTTATTATGCATAGCCTGGATATCTTTATGCCCTTCTTCGGAGAAGTCCAGGTTATTAACAGATTTGCTTTCTGCCTTGGACATTAAATTCTTTTCGATGATATCGCCAATATGTTCGTAATCCCGGACGATATGCACTAGACCCATTGTTTTATTAAACTCATCCTTCGATAGTTGGTGCCTAAGTAAGAGGGTTAGATATTTATTACTGGCCTTGGATAAGACATCAATATGATGTTCCTTTTGAAGTAATTTTTCAGCATGGTCTTGATCAAAGTTTTTTAGCAGCGGATATACTTCCCTCATCATATCCGTCACGTGATCGGATATGTGCATAATCTCTTTGGTCGCCATACCAATGGCCAGTTCAGGGCTGCTGATAAGGCTTTCATCCAAGTATTTAGGTATAACATCATCCGCAGCTTCTTTTTTGTCAGGAATAATGTACTCCAGAAATCGGACAAATTGAGATACAAAGGGTACAAATAATATAGCAATGGCAATATTAAAAAGGGTATGAACGTTGGCAACTTGAAAGCCTGCATTGGCCGTTATATTTGACATTAAAGCTGCCAATGGGGTAACAAAGGGAAGAAATAGCAAGACCCCAACCACCTTAAATAACAGGTGGGCTGTGGCAACCCTCTTCGATTCCCTGGAAGACCCCAGGCTGGATAGGATCGCCGTAAATGCCGTCCCTATGTTGGCACCAAATAGCATGTAAATAGCAGGCACTAAGGTAATCATGCCCTGCATTGCCAGCAGCATAATAATACCAATGGTTGCTGCACTGCTGTGAACCAAAAATGTAAATACCGCTGCCAAGGCTAATGCTAAGACTGGCCTGTCACTCATCTGTAACAGTAAGTTCTCAAAGGCAGGGTCATTTCTCAAGGGATACATGGTATCTGACATGATTTTTAAACCTAAAAAAAGTAAGCCAAAACCAATTAATACCTGGCCAATGCGTTTATTCTTGTTATTCTTAGAAAAGAAAACAATCGTAGCACCAATACCTACGATAGGTAAGGAGATTTCTGTGGCCTTAAGGGCTATTAATTGTGCCGTTACGGTGGTGCCTATGTCTGCACCCAAAATCACAGCTAAAGTCTGCCTTAAACTAATAATCGATGCACTGGTTAAGCTTACCAGAATCACGGTGGTTGCCGTACTACTTTGGAACAAAATCGTAACCATGGCTCCTAGCCCCATCGCAATGATTCTGTTTTTAGTTAGAGTGGTTAAGGCCTCCCGGAGTTTTTTCCCGGCAATTTTTTGCAGCCCCTCACTCAAAACATACATACCGTATAATAACAGGCCCATACCGCCGATCATACTAAGTATTGTTGATTGCCAGGACATTTCCCCCCCACCTTTCTATGTTGAACTATGGTATAAATTTCACAAGTACGACGGAATAACTTTGGATATAACAATTATTCCGATATACATTTAAAATAAATTTATATTATATTGTATTGTAATTCATTGGTTAATAAGTGTCAAACCGCGAAATATAACAGTTTATAATATATTAAGCAAAAAACAATGACCCAGCCGCATTAGCTGAATCATTGCCGTTTTCTGACTAGTCTAAATATACTGTCTGGGTATAATCCCATTTATTCAACTCTTACCCCCGGGGCCTCAAATATTGCTCGCATAAAAGGTAAGATTATTCGTCAAAAATGTTCCACACGGTTTTTCTTTTCGTTTTTTTGGGTATTACCTGCCATTGATTACTTTTTATAAACTGATCAGAGCCAGTGGCTCCCCCAGAAATAATTAGCCTTAGGGCTTGGTCCACTGGTATGTCCACAATAAGCACACTCTCTTTAGGAACCCAGTACATATCTCCGGCCACCTGTAAGGTTTGGGGAAAATAAACTCCAACCAGTTCCCCGCCGTCTTTATCTTTTAATGGTGATTCCTTTATCGTCAAAAAACCTAACCGATGGGTATTTTCACCCAGTTTTACCAGGGCAACCGTATCAAATTTCTTTTTGTCACCAACCAGCGATTTTAAGGCATCCTTCAAGGTATTATAAATATTCTTAACCCCAGGCATACTGCAAATAAAACCCTCGATGAGAGCTAATATCTTTTTCGATATCCACCAGTTAGCCACCATCCCCAGCAAGGTTACCATTAGAATCACAAAGATAAAATCAATCCCAGGCAAATCCCGCCCCACTAAGGGGTAAAGAATTGCACTGCCCACCCCAGAAATTTTGTCATAAGTAAAGGCTAAAATATAAAAGGTGCCCAGGAGCGGCAATAAAACTAATAATCCCTTTACAAAGTAAATTGAAATCTTTCGCATAAACTCAACTCCTGAATATTTTGCTAAATTTTCAAGTTAGTTACTTTCTATATTTATTTGCTAAAACCTTTAATTTTACTGGAAAATTAGAGAAACGGATCGATTTCCCATATCCTGCTGCAATCTTTCATGGGTTTTAGTTAATGATATAAACTATTAATGGACATAACTATTAATATGGCTTATAATATAACAAACAAGAAAAAGGAGCATCATTATCTTGAATAAGAGAGAAAAGATAATATTAATGGATATGCTGCTTCATGAGTTCGTACAAAACAATAGTTGTCAGATAAAAGGATTATTAAAAGACTCGATAACCCCAAGTCAGTTTTTTTTGCTTAAACTCATTGCCCTACAAAGCACCTGCAAAGCAGCTGATATTGCTCATACATTAGACATTTCCCCCTCTGCTGCCACCACTATTTTAGATAGGCTCTATAAAAATGGTTGGATTGAGAAAAATAGATCTGAGAAGGATCGTCGCATTGTCTGGCTCACACTAACTGAAAATGGCAGAAAGATACTTTCTGAAATTGAGATTGAAAGAATTCAGCTTTTAGTAAAACAGTTTGATCATATAGAAGAGGATGAATTAGCTACAGTCTGTGAGGTATTTAAAAAACTACTGAAAAATAACAAAGCCGATTTATATCATGCAGAATAATTTAAAGGGGGTATCTTATGAGCTTTGTTGAAAGTTTTCTAAATATATTGTTTATATATTTAATATTACGAGGCGTAATTAATATCTTTAACCTTATTCAGCTTAGGAAAAAAGCCCAACAACAACTGGAAAATAACCCTGAACAAAAACAAATTCAAGAAATACCGACTGTTAAAGAAGAAGTAGAATTGGTTACGGATAGTATTTGTGGCTGTACGATACCAAAACCAAAGGCTTTTATTCTGGCTAAAGACAATGAAAAACATTACTTTTGCAGTTGGTCCTGTAGAGAAAAATACATTGCTATGGAGAATCAATCCGCTAGTCACCTTTAAGCAAAAGGCGGAACGACACCGGGTCGTTCCGCTTTTTGCAACAACTGGCTTGCTTTTTGAAAATATCGGCTGGGCCACAGGAATATCTAAATGAATGATACCTAAAGGAAGTAATGAATAAAGAAGCACCGTATTTTTGAGTATACTAATTCCCTTGTTGGAGCATTGGTTCCCCTGTTCATATGAGGTTATGGGGGACATTATTGATGGAGCCGGCTAGCTACCCCTTAAACCTGTAGCCGGTGCCCCATAACGTTTCGATGTACTGTGGATTAGCCGGGTCTTTTTCAATCTTCTTCCGTATTTTTTGGATATGAACAGTTACCGTAGCCAGATCCCCAAGGGAATCCTCGCCCCAAATACGGTCAAAAAGCTGTTCTTTGCTAAAAACAATATTGGGATTGGAGGCAAGAAATAATAAAATTTCATATTCTTTGGTTGTCAATACAACCTCCCTACTGTTAACAAAAACCTTATGGGAAGAAGTATTGATCTCTAAACCCTTATGACTGATAATTTCTACGGCTGCCCTTTTACCCGTTAAACGTTCATATCTTTGAATGTGGGACTTTACTCTGGCCACCAGTTCCGTCAAGCTAAAGGGTTTCGTTATATAATCATCCGCACCAAAACCAAGTCCTCTGATCTTATCGATATCTTCTCCTTTGGCTGAAACGATCAGCACAGGGATTTCAAAATTCCTGCGTATTTCCTTAACAATTTCGTAGCCATCTTTGCCTGGCAGCATCAAGTCCACAATAATAATATCGTAAACCCCGGTTAATGCCTTTTTTAAACCAAGTTCCCCATTCTGGGCGATATCAACTTTATATCCGTTAAACTGAAAGTAATCCTTTTCCAATTTGGCTATATGGAGATCGTCTTCAATGATCAGAATATGCATGGGGCAGATCCTTCCTCACTAGATATAGGTAGCATCAGTGTAAAACAGGAGCCCTCCCCCAAAACACTGGTTACCTGTATTTTTCCGCCGTGGGCTGCCATCAGTTCTTTAGCGATGGAAAGACCCAAACCGGTACTCATCAAGTCCTTTGTGCGTTCACTATCAATCCGGTAGAAACGATCAAAAATCCGAGTGATTTTATCTTCTGGAATCCCAGGACCGTTATCCTGGATAGCCAGACAGATAAAGCCTGCCTTCTGATACAACCTGATTTTCAGACATAGGTTTCCCGGCGGGCCATATTTGACGGAATTACCGATAACATTGTGAATCACCTGATAAATCCTTTTTCCGTCCAGGGTCACTTTATAATTTACGTCCGTATCATCCGTATACTGGAAGCCAAGGCCCCTTTCTTCAAATTCAAAGCGAAATTCCGCCATCAGGTCATCCATAAAGGCTTTGATTCCAATGCTTTCCATCTGAAATTCCAGTTGGTGCATATCCAGTTTAGAAAACAAAAACAAATCATCGATGAGACGGTTGATATATAACGTATTCTTTTTAATAACATGCAGGTACTGATCCAGTTTCTCCGGAGAAGTAACCACGCCGTCATGAATGGCATCAATATAGCCACCAATGGCTGTGATCGGAGTTTTTAAATCATGGGAGATATTGGCAATTAATGTCTTCCAGTTTTCTTCATACTCCTGTTTAAGGGTTTCATTCCTTTGCAATTTTGCAGCCATATCATTAAAAGAATCAATTAAGAAACCGATTTCATTAAAGGTTGTATGATCGATCTTAACATGATAGTTTCCTTTAGCAATTTCTTTAACACCATTATGCAGTCGGGAAATGGGAATGAAAATTCTCTTTTCCAAATGTGTTATCCAAATTAAATGAACAATTTGACTGAGGATAAATAAGCCAAATAAAAATGTGAGGACTTTGCTAACAGGGAATCTAAACATTAGGTAAATCAATAGGATGATCAGGAGTAAAAAAATTGGGCGCAGGAGTTTTAGAGCCCGGTGTGACCGGTCAAAATCCCTGTGCCAGTGGCCGTGATTGCGGTAGCGTTTGTAAAATTCATGCCTGAGCCTATGATATTCATGATGGTTAAATCTTTTATACCTGTTCATAATTCACCTGCAACATTTTTAAAATACCAAAAAACAAGAAAATTGAATTAGACACGGGAGTTTTAGCATGGTTCCTATGTCTAATTCTTTTATTTAAGCTACGTTATGGCTTGGTGGGTGCATGCTTTTTTACAAGCCAGGCACCCGGTACAGTTTTGCGGTTTATCCAAGCGGACATGCCGATGACAAAGCAAATTCATTTTAGCAAGCACATCATTGGGACACACTGCAACACATTGATAACATGCCTGGCACTTTTTTATGTTTATCGTGATGTGCTTGGTTTTTAGAATTCTTTTCCTAGGCTGCTGCAGGAATTGGCTAATCAGATGGTTCATCGGTTATTTATTGCTAAAGATCAGCTTGGCATGGATGTTAAGCGTGTGATTTTCTTCTAAACCGCCTGCCTGTTTGCCACTTAGCTTTAAATCAATACATTCCAGCTCATTCTTTTTGTTAATTGTGGCAAGTAGGGCCAGGTTGGGATTTTCCAGTGCGTGTAATTCTTTCATCAAGCAGTGCTCATGGTGGTGCCTGTGGTACTCTTGCCCTTGACGGTGTTCTTTCCTAAATGAATGTTTTAGTGCTTGTAACTCTTTAGGCAGTTCATCCAATTCTAACGTCATCCTAGTGGTATTATCCGGTTGTTCTTCAACCTTAATTCTTTCCAGCAGATCCAAAGCCAATGTCAGTTTAGAAAAAAAATCTTTCAACCCAAAGTGCCCGCAGCATCCATGGTGGAAACGAGCGTGCCTGTCTTTAAAAAAGCCTTCATGTCGGTGAGGATTCTGCCCATGGCTAAATTCATTGCTGCTCTCATGCTTGAAGCTTTTTCCTGCGTAGTCCATTTCCGTCTTAATCCTGGCTTTAACCATACCACTGGACAGGTTTTTGGAAAACTCGTTCGTCATTTGGAATAACTTTGCCTGATCCTTTATGCATTCGACCTGGAGAGAACCATTGAAATGATCCTTTTCTTTCATGGTTTTTGCGATACTATACATAAGTTTAATTTTGTTCATCTGAACACCCTCCTTTTTTCTGGATGAGGTTATTCTAAAGGACAAAAATAAACTTATCTTAATCAAATTATAAATTTTTTATAAATAAGAGTAAAACTAATAATAATAATTCCTAAGCAATCATGGGTTCAAACATATTTGCCTCTCTAAAAAATCAGCAGAAACAACTAGAATTAAGGTATTTAGCTGTCTAAGAAATTTTTTGTCTTCGTCTGAATGCCTTCGCCTTACCCGTAAAACATAGAAAACTCGCAAGACCTTGTATTCTAAGGCTTTGCGAGTTTCTTGATGTGTCAGATATGGTGCGCCTGGCAGGAATCGAACCTGCGCTTCCGGCTCCGGAGGCCGGCGCTCTATCCCCTGAGCTACAGGCGCAAAATAATTGTGCTTTTTTATTATAACAATAATTTGTTTTTTTGCAAGTGGATAAATGTTGATAGCAACAACTTTTAAATGATATCACAGCCTCTTGAATAGTTCAAGACCCTGAGTTAATTGCCAAGTTTGAAAATACGATTGACCATTAGCCATGAGCTAATGCCCATGGCTGACGGCTAAATAATGTCTCATCTAGCAACCAGTATGCGGAAAAATCAAAAACCTGCCTGTTTAATGGCCTCTTTTAGTATATGTGCTGAATTTCTTAGGGCAGTTTCTTCTTCCTCCGTCATACTTATAGGGAGTACCTTGTCTCGTCCAGAGCCATTGACAATTGTAGGCAAACTGAAACAGCAATCTTGTATTCCGTAGAAATCATTGATCATACCGGACACGGTCAAGATAGAATCTTCATCCCTTAAGACGGCTTCACAAATTCTTTTTATAGAAACAGCTATGGCATAATAGGTTGCCTCCTTACGCTGAATAATCTCATAGGCTGCCGTGCGCACCCGATTGGCAATTTCATTTCTACAGATGGGCTCCAAACCTCGTAATTTAGAAAATTGCTCTAGGGGGATCCCTGCCACATCTGCTGTACTCCAGATAGGTACTTCAGAGTCACCATGCTCACCAATTATATAAGCATGAACATTACGAGGGTCCACATTACAATAATCAGCCACTTCTGCTCTAAATCTTGAGGTATCCAAAATTGTTCCTGAACCAAATACTTGGTTTGCAGGTAGGTTCGATATCTTTAAGGCGGCATAGGTTAAAACATCCACTGGATTAGCAACAATTAAATAAATGGCATTCGGACAATATTTTAACAACTGCGGTAAACTATCTTTTAAAATACTAACGTTCTTGTTGACCAAATCTAACCGTGTCTCACCGGGTTTTTGATTGGCTCCGGCTGTAAAGACAATAATATTAGAATCCTTACAATCCTCAAAGGAGCCTGCATATACATTAATGGGTTTAATAAAGGCTGCGGCATCCCCTAGATCCATCGCCTCCCCTTCTGCCTTTGCGTGACTAACATCAACCAAAACAAGGTCACTGGCCAAACCACTGGACATAATCGCAAAGGCTGCAGTTGACCCAACAAACCCCGCTCCTATAATAGCTATCTTGGCTCCCTTTCTTAATTTCACCATTGTTCACCCCTCGATTAATTTTCAAATTAACCATCATCACCCCAGCTCATACAACGGAGGCAAAATATACACCAAAACACGGCTCATAAAGCCGATGGCGGATGACTGACGCCGGATGGTTCATTTAGTATTTCCAGTTATTAAATACCTATGTCTCATGTATTTTCCAAATATTGTGGATAGACGTAAATCTGGAAAACATGTACAATGGTTTGTAACTAAAATAACTAGGCCGAATCTCCGTTTACCGGAGTACGGGGGATCAAAATTTATGGGGTGAATCCGCAATTTTATGGAGGTGTTTAAAATGCGGTAGGGTGCCCTCAACCCGAACCCGTCAACTAACCTCGGAGGCCCCAAGGAGGGTAAAAGTACATATGCGTTTTTTGCACCGCCTTAAACGGGTCATCGTATCCTTGTGTCTTTTTGCTATCCTCATGCCATCAACAGCTTTAGCCGCTCAATATACAGTGGTACCTGGTGACTCACTTTATTTAATTAGTCAAAAAGTTGGTGTTAGTATTACTCAGATCAAGACCGCCAATGGTCTTACCAGTGATGTTCTTGACCCTGGGCATGTTCTTACAATACCAGAGGCTAAACCTACGGAGATAAGCTATACGGTGAAGTCTGGTGATAGTCTCTATGCCATCGCCCAGAAGTTTGGTGTTGGGTTAAATACTATCATGCAGGTCAATGGGCTCACTAGTTCTACCATTCATCCTGGCAAACAACTTATAATTCCAGGGGCAAGTGTGAGGAATACCGCCGCTCCAGTGGCTGCTACCGTAAGCCGCAGTGCCCAAAGACCGGTTATTCCCTATGATGATGAAGATTTCGATTTGCTGGCACGTCTGGTCACTGCTGAAGCAGGAGGAGAACCGATGGAAGCCCAGATTAGTGTAGCAGCGGTTGTTATTAACCGGGTACAAAGTTCCATTTTCCCCAATAATATTCGCGACGTAATCTATGCCCAAAACCAGTTTTCTCCTGTCAGAAACGGTTGGATCAATAAACCTGCCACAGCCAATGCAATTAAAGCTGCCCAGGCAGCATTAGATGGTAATGATCCTACCAACGGGGCACTATATTTCTTTGATAAAGGTTCCACCAACTCATTTCTTCTCTCCCTGCCTGTAGCCGCTAATTATGGCAAAATGGTTTATGCAAAGGCAAAATAAATAACATAAGCACTGGCATGAATGCCAGTGCTTGCTTATTTCTATAAAAACTGAATATCCTTATCGATTTCTACATTCTCCATCAATCGTAAGGTTGCTTCTATGGGCAAATGATCGGAAGCCAGTGTGTGATAGGTAGTTGCAGATAGGGTATTCCATTCAGAAGATACAAAAATATAATCGATTTGCTCTTGTGGCTGTTGCGCAGGGTAAGTTTTATAGGGTTCACCCATATCGGTTGCATCTTTAAGAATCGTGGTAAGTAATCGGTACTCCTCAGATGTAGGACCATTATTAAAATCCCCCACTAGAATACAGGGATAAGAACATTTACCAATAATTCCCAATATATCCCTTACTTGATCCATTCTCTCCTCACGCTTTAACCCTAAGTGGGTACAAAAAAAGCTAATCTTTCTATGTTTTAATAGAATGATTGCCTCGAGTAAACCCCTTTTTTCTCCCTTACTGGGAAGCATATACTGCCTGTACAGAAGCACCGGCCAATGAGATAGAATTGCATTACCGAACTGGGCAACCCCCCAGTTCAAGTTGGGCCCGTAAACCCAATTTTTGTATAGCAGCTGCCCAAGTGTTTTTGCTTGATGAACAAAATGGCTGCGCGGCATATGTTTATCTACTTCTTGTAAGCCAATCAACTTACCTCCAGTATATGCCAGGGACTTAGCAATTTGGTGAATATCAACTGCTCCATTTATTCCCTGGGCATGACGGATATTATAGCTAACTACCCGGATAGGAAACAATTTTCACCACCCCCATTAGCTAAGATAATGTCCATATTCAATAACCTTTCGATTAAAGTTTAGCATATTACTTAAATAAGACATCATTCCCCGCACATTGAGGTCTGGGGGTATATTGGCTGCTTTATTGGCCAAATTTTTCAGTCCTTTATCCAGCCCTTTTAATAAAAAGCCTTCTTGGGCAGCCAGGGGACTTATTAATTGTTTATCATCCCCAATTAAGCCTCGATCCGGAAGCAATATTAGGTTTCGATAAAGCATAAATTGCGCCAACTGCTCCCAGGATTTAGAAGTAAAGCCGATCACTGTCATGTTTTCATCATCCCAAACGATATCCATTGTTATTAGGCATATTTCCAGGGTCTTGTTAATGATCAAATTCCATTCGAGGTGATACTCTACCTCTTCCCCCATTGCTCTGCGCTCGGCATACTGTGCCATTTCTTTTTTAATGGCAGGTACCACTAAAAAAATGCTATCTGCCAAAGTACCTATAATTTCGGGATAAATAATAGCTCCACCCATAGCCCTCCCCCATAATAACGGGTTCTCATTCTCATTTGTCTCGTTGAAATATGCTATGCGTTTAGGTATCCGTATGCTACTTTTTGTCTGATGGCAATAACCCGTGTCATAAAATAAAAAAGTTGGAAAACGTTTTCCAACTTTACACCCTTAGCTATGCACCATTTACTTTTCTAAAGGCCGCATACAATTTGTAGCAGCAACCCATCTTAATTTTCTTTTCACCCTCACCGATACGGGTTAGTTGCATTTTGCCATTGATAATTTTCATTTTGGCTATTACTTTTGCCATACTAACACCTCCTATGTTCTCTTGAGAAAATTATAACAATCACAATTTTTAGAAGCAAGCCTTTCGGTCTAAGTTGCAATTGTAAAACAATTCATTTGATTTTAAATCTATTTTACTTCTTGTACTACTTCTTCCTCCTTACTAATACACATTAACAAAGTGGACAAGGAGGTACTTTTATGAAAGTAGACAAGGAAATCTTTCTTTGCCTAATAAGGGATTTTTCCTGGGGTAAGCTTAAAAAAACGATTTTTCCCAAAAAGTTAGACGAAAACTCCTTAGAAGTGCAAATTGAGCTGGCAAAAAAAGCCTGGCTAATTGCCCAGAATCAAATGGAATGGGCTGATCGGGATATGCTCGAGGCGGCTATTCTCCAGACCACCGCCTGTGAAAGAAAATATATGGCCCTGTTGCAAAAGGCTAGAAATGAACACTACCACATTTGGGATACAAAACAATTAACCCCTGCAACAGGTAGCCATAGCTAGCTGTTGCAGGGGTTGTTTTTATGGAGATTAGAATTTAGTCAAGTATTCTTCCAATTCCCAAGGACTTACTTGCATTCTATAACGATCCCATTCGATGGTTTTCGCTTCCAGATAACGTTCATAGATATGGGAACCCAGTGCATCTTTAACAACTTCATCTGCTGATAAGGCCTGGACTGCTTCATAAAGACTATTCGGCAAATGGGTAATACCCAATTCCTGCCGCTCAGCCGAAGTCATTTCATAAATATTTCGATCACAGGGTGGCGGCGGCACCATCCCTTTTTTAATACCATCCAAACCAGCCCTCAGGCAGACAGCCAAAGCCAAATAGGGGTTACAGGATGGGTCCGGACTGCGTAATTCAATACGGGTAGACATCCCCCGCTTAGCCGGAATACGGATTAATGGACTGCGGTTTTGAGCAGACCAGGCCACATAAACCGGAGCCTCGTAACCGGAAACCAAACGCTTGTAAGAGTTAATGGTGGGGTTAATAATAGCTGTGATGGCATCGATGTGACTCATCAACCCGGCGATATAACTCATGCTAATTTCACTCATACCATTCGGCATTGCTGGATCATAGAAAGCATTCTCACCATCCTTGAAGATCAGGGATTGGTTCAAGTGCATACCTGAGCCGGCCATGCCAAAAACTGGCTTCGGCATAAAGGTGGCATGAAGTCCGTGACGTTGGGCCACCGTTCGTACAGCCAACTTAAAGGTTACAATTTTATCTGCTACATCCAAAGCATCGGAATATTTAAAATCAATCTCATGCTGGCCAGGCGCAACCTCGTGATGAGATGCTTCAATCTCAAATCCCATTTGTTCCAGGGTAAGAACCATATCACGGCGGGCATCCTCTCCCAAGTCAATGGGTGTCATATCAAAATAACCAGCCCGATCATGCGTTTTGGTTGTGGGACGCCCCTCACTATCGACGTGAAAAAGGAAGAATTCTGCCTCTGGACCTACGTTCATGGAATAGCCCATGGCCTCTGCCTCGGCAATGGCCCGCCGCAAGGCATAGCGTGGATCACCGATAAAGGGTGTACCGTTAGGATTGTAGATATCACAAATTAAACGTGCCACTGCACCATCTCTTGGTTTCCAAGGGAAAACAACAAAGGAACTGGGGTCCGGACGAAGATACATATCTGATTCTTCAATACGGACAAATCCTTCAATGGAAGACCCATCGAACATTAACTCTCCAGCCAGGGCTTTATCCAATTGCTCTACGGTAATGGCTACGTTTTTCAATACACCAAAGATATCCGTAAATTGCAGGCGAATAAATTTTACATTTAAGTCTTTGCATAATTGTCTGACGTCATCGTTCGTCAATTTTGCCACACTAACACACCTTTCTCCATATCCTTACAAGGATAAGTATACTTTATAATAAAAAAAGCCTACAGATAGGTAAGAAATAATTATTACCCATTGTAGGCCTCATTGCCAAATCATATGCACAATGTGCTTTTCAATTATTTAAATTATATATGAAAATCTTAGAAATATCTACCCCTAAATATAGGACATTATGCTTCTGGAAAAACTCTGCTGCCTAAACTAATTAGTAGAAAGGCCTAGACAAAAGAAGCTTCCATGCCCTCCTGCATAATTAACCAAGAATACTTTCCACTTCAGCAGCATCGGCATCCATAATGTACTTGATGCCGCTTACCTGAGCTGCCTCCGGAGTTATCGCCACCAAATCATCCCGGGTAATGTATTCTAATGCAAATTTACGTGCACCGCACATAAACTGGCGCAGACCCTGAGATAAGCGTTCGAAGTAGGAGTATACGCCGATAGCACCTACCGGTAGATCCTTGTAGCGATCACCCAACTTCTCTTTCAATACAGCAGCGTTAATGAATATTTGCTCTAGGGTTTCACCGTATTTCTTATATTCATTGGGAACTTTGCCGGTTTTTAGCATTTCACCAATATTCTTACCAACCATAGCAGCGGTCAGTGGAGAACGTGCCATGGCAATAGCCTTAACAAAGGGAGCACTCATGGCCAGGCCTTTAAACATGTGATCTTCCAGCGTTAAGCCGCCCGCAATTGCAATGGGGGGCACGTATTCGCCCTTGTCAGCCAGTTTATCACAGTACTTCGTTAGCAAAGACTGAATGTAAACAGTGGGTAAACCCCATTCGTTCATCATCCGCCAGGGACTCATACCAGTACCACCACCGGCACCATCCACCGTCAGCAGATCAATTTTAGCGATGGATGCAAATTTTACAGCCCGGGCTAAGTCAGCAGGACGGTAGGCACCGGTTTTTAAGAATACGTACTTTGCACCAGCAGCACGCAGGTCTTCTACTCGCTTAACAAAGTCCTCTTCGCTAACCATACCAATGCGGGAGTGACGCTCAAACTCTTTGAAGGCACCGGCTTGATAAGCTTCCTGTACCTTTGGGTCCTCGGGGTTAGGCAATACAATGTAGCCCCGGCTCTTTAATTGCAGGGCACGTTCCAGACTATTTAGCTTAACTTCCCCGCCAATATCCTTAGCACCTTGGCCCCACTTGATCTCAACTGCTTCTACCCCCAGTTTTTCCAAAGCATATTCCTGTACACCAAGCATGGTATCCTCAACATTGGCCTGAACAGCAATGAAACCGGTACCTTGGGACCACTCTTGGAAATCCTTAATTCTTCTAGCTAAATTGGGAGAGTGAAACACCCGGCCATTTTTAATCTCCACATTGGGATCCATTGCGCAAACATTCTCACCGATGGCAATACCTGCACCGGAAATAGCACAACCAGCAGCCAGATGATCCCAGTTATCCGAAGCAATATTGGTAGAACCCATGGCAGCAACCACGATGGGTGTCGTAAGTTTCAGGTCTTTGTTGGCACCTAGATATGTTTCCAAATTAACAGCGGGGAAAATAGCCTTATTTGAATCTGCTTCAATTCCTTTAGCACCCACAGCCGTACCCATAATGTTAAAATGGGAGTAGTCCACCGGATAATCCTTTTGGGATGCAGAAGTTACCTTGCCGAAGGGTTGGGGGTAAAGACTTTCCTTGCCACGTATGGCAGATTTACCAATCTCGCAGAAACCAGGGCAGCCATCTAAACAAGTGCTGCACATACCGCTAAAGGGACAGTAGCTATCTGGGGTACGTAGTTTGGTTAGGGTAGCCGAACTGGCATTTGTGCCTTTACTATAAGTCATTTACATTACCTCCTAAAAATGATTCGTTTGTGCGTTTAAATACCTACCTTCCAACACCAAAGTCGGTGAAGAAAATCGTGGCTTAAAAAACAAAAACGCCCCAACCAGACCCTTACTTTAAAAGGTCCAGTTGGGACGCCTTTGCCCCTTTGGTTATTTACTTGGTATCTTTACTATACCTATAACGATGTACTTTAGTCAATAAGGGGCCTCTTGATATATTGTATACTTAGAAGGTACACCTCTACGCTTATTTTGTCAGTGAAGCAATAATCAATTGGGCCACCTTTGCCAATGAACAACACCGATCCATACTTAGCTTTTGCATATAGCGATGGGCTTTCTGTTCATTAAAGCCCTTTTTCTCTATGAGCAGCCCTTTAGCCTGTTCAACCAAACGTTGTTCCTCGAGCTTCTTCTTTAGCTTTTTGTTTTCTTCCTCCATCCGAACCAATCGCTTAAAGGTTGCCAGAGCCATCTCCAATGTAGGGATTAAACTCAAAATCTCAATGGGTTTAATTAAAAAACCTAGGATAGAAGATACCTTTGCCTCTTCCAACAATTCCCGATGAGTCTGGGAAGTAATTAATACCACTGGGGCCAGATGATGTTCAACTATGGTTCTGGCAATTTCCAATCCCCTACTGCCTGGAATTTCCCCCTCCATTAGTACAATATCTGGTTGATGCTGAAAGGCAGCCTGTAGCGTACCTTGGCCATCTTCGGTCTCCGCAACCACCAAGTATCCATGCTGTTGAAGTGTGTTTTTAAGACTTTTTCGAAAATCCGGGTCCGGGTCTGCCAGCAGAACTCGCCTACCAAACATATTTACACCCCAATTTTCATGACGTTTGAATAAAGATACTATTTATTCTATGGATATGTCTATCCTTTTATTGGTAGACTCATATCAAGTATAAGGATGTCCAACGCGAAAAGCAATTGTCAAAATAACTAAGGAAAATCTAAATAATAACGTATTTTCATGATCGGACAGGGTCTCTTTTTGTCCCTAAGGTAAAATATCTTTAAAGGAATATGGTTATCATATTGTATTATTTCCTGTTAAATATTGTTTTGAAGGATTATTAATTATATTATAGTCATGTAAGAAAAAACCATTTACCGATGCTATTTGTTTAGGCCATAAAACGATAAATAAAGAAGGAGCGGTAGAAAATGACTACACCACAGAGTGTCCAAGTAGCACAAGCCTACGTAAAAGAGGTTTATGAGTCCGTGCAAAGAAGGAATCCCAACGAAAGTGAGTTTCACCAGGCTGTAAAGGAAATTCTTGAATCCCTTGTCCCTGCATTGGCAAAGCATCCTGAATACATGGAAAATAGTATTTTGGAAAGACTTGTGGAACCAGAAAGAATGATAACTTTTAGGGTTCCCTGGGTTGATGATCAAGGTAAGCCAAGGGTGAATCGTGGTTTCCGTGTACAGTTTAACAGTGCCATCGGACCTTACAAGGGTGGTATTCGATTCCATCCTTCTGTTAATGCCAGTATCATGAAGTTTTTAGGATTTGAACAAATTCTTAAGAACTCCCTAACTGGCCAACCCATCGGTGGTGGAAAAGGTGGCTCAGACTTTGACCCCAAGGGAAAATCCGACGGAGAAATGATGAGATTTACCCAAAGCTTTATGACCGAGCTTTGCAAATATATTGGACCGGATATTGACGTTCCCGCTGGGGATATTGGCGTTGGGGCAAGAGAAATTGGCTTTATGTTTGGTCAATACAAAAGAATTCGCGGGGGCTATGAAGCCGGTGTGTTAACTGGCAAGGGACTTAGCTACGGCGGAAGTTTAGCCAGAAAAGAGGCCACAGGATATGGTGCTGTTTATCTTGTAGAAGAAATGTTGAAGGACAAAGGCCTCAGCTTTAACGGAAGTACCGTGGTCATATCTGGCTCAGGCAATGTTGCGATCTATGCCACAGAAAAGGCTAGCCAATTGGGTGCCAAGGTTGTAGCTTGTAGTGATTCAAATGGCTATGTCTATGATAAAAATGGTATTGACTTAAAAACAGTTAAAAGACTAAAAGAGATTGAGAGAAAAAGAATATCCGAATATGTCAAAGAACATCCCGAAGCTGAGTATTTTGAAGGTTGCTCCGGCATCTGGTCCATCCCCTGTGATATCGCTATGCCCTGTGCCACTCAGAATGAAATCGATGAAAATTCAGCCAAGACACTGGTAAGCAATGGGGTAAAGGCAATTGGTGAAGGAGCAAACATGCCCTCCACTCTGGAAGCTATCAATGTATTTTTAAAGAATAATGTCCTCTTTGCCCCGGCCAAGGCGGCCAATGCTGGTGGGGTTTCCGTTTCTGCACTGGAAATGTCCCAAAACAGCATGAGACTATCCTGGACCTTTGAAGAAGTGGATAATAAGTTACATGATATAATGACAAACATTTATCGAAGTAGCGTTAAAGCCGCAGAGGAATATGGCTATCCTGGCAACTTGGTTGTTGGTGCTAATATCGCAGGCTTTATTAAAGTTGCCGAGGCTATGCTGGCCCAAGGGGTCATTTAGTCAATTTTTCACCCCATGACTTAAGTCGTGGGGTGTTTTTATGTCTTGGGACCGTATGTTTATTAATAATTGGTTAGATATTTTTCTATCTCCCAAGGATGCACATGGTTATGGAAATCCTCCCATTCCTGTTTCTTGTAATCCAAATAACGTTCAAAAATTACCGGGCCAAGTATTCCCTTAATATACGCATCACGCTCCAAGGCTTCTATGGCCTCTCCTAAATTTTTGGGTACTCTGTGATCCACCGTATTTTCATCCAATGAGGTTGGGAGGGGCAATCGATGTTCTATCCCCATCGACCCCGCTTGCATCACTAAATAGAGGGCAAGGTATGGGTTACAGGTGGCATCTGAACTTCTTAAAACAATTCGAGTATCGTCACCTCTCTGGCTTGGCACACGAATCATGGAATTGCGGTTGCCTTCAGACCAGCCTTTTAAAATACGGTCTAAATTGGCATAGCCCAGTCGTTTGTAGGAATTAACCAAGGGATTAATCACAGCGGTAATGGCAGAAGCATGGTTGGTTATTCCCGCAATAAGACTACCTCCCTGTGTACTAAGACCATATTGAGCCACAGCATCATACAAAGCATTCCTTCCTTCCTGCCGCAAACAAATACTCAAGGCCATGCCAGATCCATTAAAATCGGGCAAAGGCTTGGGCATAAAGGACGCATGTAAACCATGCCGTTGAGCAATGGTCCGTACCACAAATTTGAAAGTAGCAATTTTATCAGCCATGTTTAAGGGCTCATCTTCTCGCAGCACAATTTCATGTTGACCTGGGGCACTCTCATGGTGACTGGCGACTATTTGAAACCCCATTTCTTCTAAGGTAAGCACCATATCCCGGCGAGCATTCTCGCCCAAGTCCACAGGGGTCAAATCACAAAGGCCTGCGTTATCGTGGGTACAGGGGATAGGATGACCTTTCTGATTTGTTTGGAAAAGAAAAAATTCAATTTCTGCCCCAAAGGTAAGTTCAAAGTTGTTTTTTCTTAGCCATACCAGCGAATCTCTTAATTTACTTCGGACACAACCAGGATAAGGCTTCCCGTCTGCATCAATGATATCACAAATTAATCTTGCCACCGCCCCTTCCCGGGGACGCCAAGGAAAGACTTGAAAGGTGTTCGGATCTGGTCTTAAAAAAACATCCCTTTGAAGAACTCCATATTTTCCCTCAACCACCGCACTGTCTAGGCTAATCTTGGAATGCAACGCACTTTCAAGTTCTTCAACTGTGACAGCAACGTTTTTAAAAGAACCTTGAATATCCGTAAATTGCAGTCTGACAAATTTTACGTGACATTCCTGTGCCCTTTCAATTACTTCTTGAACCGCTAAAGGCTGCATCTTGTTTACCCCCTTGCTGATACTGTATGAAGAAAGTTCCTACCCTATCCTTACTTCCTGAATGGATCTGGCAAATTCCAATTCACGATTGCTCGGAAGTTTTCCCTGTTTCTAAAGCATTTTTATTACCAAATCTCTCCTACAAGGATTGACTTATTTAAAGTATAAGGATACCAAGTACGAAAAGCAATTGTTAGAAAACCAAAGACCTGCTAAAAGTCAGTACCTGTATACATAATTATCCCGAAAAAATATCATATCAATCATCATTAATTAATAAGAATAAACATATTAGATGTCACAACGTGGTAATCGCTCATAAGCACCGCATAGGGTATGGTTTTCCCTAATGTATGGTGCCTTATTGATCGATTCGAAATTTTACAAGGGGGTAAATTTATGGGTAAAGGAAAACTTAAAAAAGTTTTTCCCGGCGGCAATACAAGTCGCGGATTTTTCTCTTACTACGATTATCTTATCAAGCCGGATGCCACCCGTATCCTGGTTCTCAAGGGTGGTCCAGGCGTAGGAAAATCTACTTTCATGCGCTACATTGGGGAGCAAATGTTGGATAAAGGCTATGATGTTGAGTACCACTGCTGCTCCTCGGATAATGGCTCCTTAGATGGGGTATGCATCCCCTCAATTGGTGTGGCCTTGCTGGATGGCACCGCCCCTCACGTGGTCGACCCCAAAAACCCTGGTGCGGTGGATGAGGTTATCAATTTAGGTGAATATTGGAATGAAGCTAATATCAGGAAAAATAAGGATCTTATTATAAAGGCCAATACCCGGGTAGGACGCCTTTTTAAAATTGCCTATCATCAATTAAATGAAGCTAAGGCTATCAAGGATGAATTGGATAGTTATTATGCCGAGGCTATCAATATGGGTGGTGTCAATGGAATGATCCACAGCATCGCCGAAGATATATTGGAAGATTTAGTTAAAGAAAAAAAGATGCAGTTTGAAAAGGAAGCCTTTGCTAGACACCTATTTGGCACTGCCATCACACCCAAGGGTCAGGACCATTATTTGGAAACCATTTTAGATGGTATTAAGAAATTGTATTTTATTACTGGAGATGCCCACACGATCGGTTCTCAGGTAGTCGGCACCATTGCCCAAGCAATGCATATGCACGGGCTAAACACCGAAGTTTATCACTGTGCCTTTGAACCAACGGCTGTGGATTTAGTAGTTGTCCCCGAGCTAAAAATAGCTGTTTTGAAAGATATACCCGGTATTGATTTAAAACTTCAAGGCATACCCGGCTTGAAGAAGGTAAAAATTAAAGATCTCAACCAGCACCTGAAGCAAGATGTCTTAGTTGCTTATGAGAGGGAAATTAAGTGTGCTAACGAAAGACTTCACTCCGCCATTGGTCGTGCCATCAGTTACATCGCCGCAGCCAAAGCTGAGCATGATGTATTAGAGCAGTTTTATATACCGACCATGGATTTTGATGCAATTAGTGCCAAAAGGGATGAAACCCTGGCCCGGATTTTAAAATATGCGGAGGAAATAACGACTTAAATTAAGAAAAAGCCGATAATTCTCACATTTGAGATTATCGGCTTTGCTTATTATCGTGCCTCTTAACCAACGAACATCGACTTATTCTTCCGCTTTCTTAGACTTTCTTTGTACAAAAATGGCTGCATCGGGGCAAACCATCTGGCAAATGCCGCAGCCATTGCACTCATCACTGCTCTCCACTGCCGGAGTACTATATACGCCTAGCTTTTTGGAAAAGGATAGACTCTTCTTGGGGCATTTCTGAATGCACAAACCACAGCCCTTACACAGGCCAAGGAAAATAGTCCAATCACTTTTGGTTAATTCTAGGGTCTGAGCTCTGAATTCCATGATTTCCCCCCCTATTTCATCAGCTCAATGCCGCGTTCAATGGCCTTAAAATTCATTTCACGCAGTTGAGGATTCTGTTCAAATTTATAACCCAATTTCTTCTCAATGGCAGACTTGGCAGCATCCACAGGGATAACTCCGGTGGCACCAATTACAGCACCCATGATCAGAATGTTAAATACGCGGGGGTGTAGTTCATTTTGGGAAATTTCTAAGGCGGGAATGGCTAATACTTTCTTTGCCTCGCCTTCCTTAGGTAAATCATTTTCTACGCCTTGGATGCTGGCATCATAGACAAAAACAGTATTGGCATCCACATATTGTCTGCAACGGCGTACAGCACGATCACTTAGGGCAACCAAAATATCTGCCTTGTCAAACTTCGGAGCACCAATGTGCTTATCATGAATTTGTAAAAAGGCGATGGATACACCACCACGCTGCTCAACACCAAAGTTTGGTATATAAAGGGCTTCCCGACCCAGTTCATTGGCAGCATCAGCAAGAATCCCTGCCACAGATTGAACACCCTGGCCACCTTCACCGGCCATGCAAATCTTAACAGCCTTAGCCATTCTGCTGAACCTCCTTTTTAACCTCGAAGGGGTTCTTCTTTTCTCCAACCTTATAGTACTGAGGCATTTCTTTTTCGATAAAGGCCCAAGTCTTCTCGGCATTGGTGCGCCAGTTGGTGGGGCAGCCTGCCAGTGCTTCCACAAAGGAGAAACCTCTGCCATCCATTTGGTTTTGCAGTGCTTTTTTAATATAACCCTTTAGCTGCTTCAAATTAGCAGTGGTACCGCGGGCCACATAGGCTCCCTCTCCGGTGATAGCAGCCAGCATTTCGGGACCCTGGGTTGGCATACCGGTGGCCTCTGGGTCACGACCGTAGGGGGCAGTCTCCACCTTTTGTCCCGGCATGGTACAAGGGGACATCTGACCACCGGTCATAGCATAGACGGTGTTGTTAGCCAAGAGTACGGTTACCTTCTCGTTCCGGGCAGCAGCGTTGACAATACCGCCAATACCAATGGCATAACCGCCGCCGTCACCCATGTAGGCAACGGTAATCAGGTCGGGATTCGCGCGTTTAATCCCGGTCATTACCGGTGTGGTACGACCGTGGTGGGTTTGTACGCTGTCACAGTTAAAGAAATCCCAGGACAGCAAGGAACAGCCAATGTCACAGCCAAATACGACTCTATCTTGTATTCCCAGTTCATCAATGGCTTCACCTAGGCACTTTAGTACCAGACCATGGCCACAACCGGGACAAAATTTATGGGGTTTTGATTCTGGACGCCAGCTTTTCGGCATGGCAGGTTGTAAAGACACAGACATGTTGAAACCTCCCTCCTTAGCTTTAAAAATCTATAGTGCCTCTTTTGCTCTGGCTACAATCTGTTCTGTGGTGATACCTACACCAGGGCGGAAGAGGGGCACAATTTCTGCCGTTGCACCGTAAATGGCAGACTGAATTAACTTTGCCAATTGGCCTTGGGCAGACTCAGCAATCAATAACTTTTTAGTCTTATCAGCCACTGCTCTCAGTTGCTCTGCTGGGAAGGGGCGAAGAGTGATGGGACGGAAAAATCCTACCTTATAGCCCGCTTCTCTTAATTCCTTTACGGCATCCTTTACGCCACGGAAAACAACACCGTGAGCGATGATGACCAAATCAGCATCTTCTACATTTTCTTGCTCATACTCGATTACTTCCGGTGCCATTTTTTCATAATCAGCAAAGTGTTGTTGTAAAACATCATAGAGTTCTTCCTCTGTGTTAAAGGTATTACGATAAAGACCTGGTTCACGGTCTACACCGATACTACCTGGTTTACCTACATATTTTTCAGAGGGTACTCTGACATAACCCCTTTCCTCAGGATCATATAGGGTTACGGATTCACGCAATTTGGCTTGATAACCGTCGCCTAATACGAAGGTGGGAAAACGGTACTTCCAGGCAGTATTAAAGGCTTTCAGTGTATAATCGAATAGTTCTTGGTGATTGCTTGGGGAATACACAATACGTATTCCTTCACCATTACCACCCTGGGTTGTCATGGTAACTTCCTGTTGGGAGTAAATAACAGTGGCTGTAGATGGGCCACCACGCTGCTGTACGATCGATACCGTTGGCAGTCTCATCATTTCCGCCATAGACATTGGTTCCTGCATCAAGGTGTTACCAGGGCCGGCAGTGGCAGTAAAGGCTTTAAGGCCTGCCAATACACCACCGATGGTGGTAAAACCAGCGGACAATTCATCCTCGGTTTGCAGGAATTTGCGATCATACTTGGGTATTAAACGGGTCCAATAGTGCATAATTTCGTTTTGTGGGGTAATGGGATAGCCGTACATAATATCGGCACCTGCTGCTAAACAAGCCCAGGCAACTACCTCGTTACCCGTCATAAAAGCCCGCTTTTCTCCGATAATGGGTTTTTCTGACATAGGAATTAGTACACCTCCTGTTATAGTAAAGCTTTTTAGGAAACCACCTCATTACTAGCAAGATCAGTTCACATAAAAATTTATAATTTCCCTTTGTAGATTACCTCTGCACCTAAGTACTAGTAAATAAAGTAGTAAAATATGCCTTTCTATACATTTCTGAATATTCCTTTTTTTAAAATTAGAAAAATTGAATAAATTTTAAACCATCGTCTGATTATACAGATGACAAAAAAACTTTTTTGCTCAATAAAAAGCCTCTTTGGGCTTAAAAGGCTCAAAGAAGCTTTTGTGAAAAAATAAACACCGAGTAAAAAAAAATTAAAATGTTAGCATGCAAAAGGATTTTTCGAATATATGTCGAACTATGTCATTTAAAGCTTTTGGGGCCTAAGCCTATGTGTAATTTATCACAATTTTTTAACCATTAACAACATTGGAGGTCTGCATGATACAGGTTAATAATTTTCGGGAAGTTGTAAAACTTAGAAAGACTTGCAAACAGGACTTAGTCTCCTGTGATAATTGTACCTGTCCTCTAAAAGCAAAAGGTACTTTAGGAATGACCGTTTGTGAATTAGTTACCTCTCATATTACGACTGAACCTAAATCCGTAGAAATTGTCCTAAGTTGCCCAGCGGAAGACGATCCTTTGGGTATAAAGAATTTCTTTGAACACTGTGAAAAGGGTTACATTCGCCCCACTTCACGGCAATTGGATTTCATGAAACTACAACAGGATAAATGTAAAAGTTGTCCAGCAAACACCCGGTATACCATGCATCACCCAAAATTAGATATTGAAATTTCCCCTCACCTTTGTACAACCTTGAAATCCACGGCCCAAACTATTCAAGATGCCGCAAAGGGAGGTTCTTGTTGCATCATCCCTAGGGGCCCCAAAACCGCCCCTAAGGCTTTTTCATTGGGAAAATCGATGTTTAAATAATAAAACCGAGGATAGGTCTTACCATCCTCGGTTTTATTATTCATTGGCTATCACCTTAGCTGCAATTTTATCCTTTATACCTCTTTGTTCGTTCTCTCGTAAGATACTCTCCAAGCCAATACTATCTAGTATTTCATCAATCAATTCCTTATTCATTTTCTTCCCCCCTACAGGTAGTTACCCAATTAGTCTATGCCCCAGAGTAATAAAAGATGACTAATATTTAAATTTTTATTTAATAAAAATAATAACCCTAGTTAACTTGCATTATCTTTTATTTCTGATGTATAATACAATCAGCTCGAAAAATGCTTGGATATACGGTGAACTTTCTCTATTGCCACTGGCTGAGGGGAATTTTTAGAAAACTGTTAGTCCCTAGCACGGGCAATTATTAGAGGAGGTTTTTCCATGTACCAAGACAAAACTTTAAACTGTAAAGATTGTGGTGTAGACTTTGCTTTTACTGCTTCCGAGCAAGAATTCTATGCCGAAAAGGGTTTCACTAACGAACCCGGTCGTTGCCCCGAGTGCCGTGCCGCTCGTAAAGCTCAAAACAACAGAGGAAACAGTGGCTTCAACCGCAACAGAGATCGTCAAATGTTTGACACCATTTGCTCTGCCTGTGGCAAAGAAACCCAAGTTCCTTTCCAACCACGTGGTGATAAGCCCGTATATTGCCGCGATTGCTTCAGACCCCGCAACAACTGGTAGTCAGAAGATTATGGCCGTATAGATTATTCTATACGGCCTTTTAATTTTATGAAAACCCTTCCTAATAGAGCGGGTCCGGCCTGTACCTGATCAACTTATGAAGTATGTCCGATTCCATTTGTCTGTACCACTCGCTCCTCAAAGGCAGCTAATTTTTTAGCCACTAAGGTCTCGCTGACACCTAGAGATTTTGCAATACTTCATTCGGTTGGCAGCAGAGGGTTGCGGTTTAAAATCGTTTCCACTTCTTCGTATCCTGTGGGAAATGCATAGTTGTAACGTGCAGGAAGCGCAAACACGTATCTAGAATTGCGGCCAAGCTCCATGGGTCCCATGGGTGCCCCACCGATATGGAATTTTTCCTGCTGCAATGAATCCCATTGATCGAAAGTAAAAATCATAATCGGGATATCCTGTCGCGGATCTTGGACACTCCACTGAGGATGTCTGATATAAATGATGGGGCCAGTTTGGACGGTCTTTTCCGTTTGGGAACCCCCCGGAGCCAAACCTTTCCATTGGTCATTTACAATCGCAAAGCCTTGCCAACTCGTTGGCAAAGGAAAGTTAAAACCGTATTGCGTATTTTTATACACAATGGCGTCACTTGCCTCGCTCGTGCCAAATGTGAAATCATCAATCAACCACCGATCCTTAATCTTTTTAACCACCAGATTGATCGGTTGCTTTCCGGCAAAGCCACCCTTCGTCTGTTCTAAGCTTGTTATTTCAATTATTTCCCCCTTAATCTCGTAGGCCTCCCCCGATAATTTTTTCATCGCGAGAATTTCTATCCGATCGGGCCATGGGCTTGAAACCTCCCGACCGGGAGCATTTTGCGGATCACTCTGCCATTCTGTAAGCAGGCCAGGAGAAACTAAGTCTACATAATTCTTTTGCATGCTTTCACTCAGGATATCTTCGGAGGCTTGAAGTGAAACCAATTGGAGTCTTTGGCCAAAGTCTTTAACTAGGCTCACAACGGCCTGTTCATTGCTTATCTCGGTTGGCCGGGGTTCATCTTTGACCGGCGTCTTGCTTGCACCATTTGTACAACCAAACAAAGCAATACTTAACAACAAAATCAGTATGCATGGTATTATTTTCTTCATTTACTTCCTCCTCGTATATGGCCTTATAACTTATAGACGTAAATGTTTTTCTTATGTTTCGCCTAAAGCGTATACATCATCTATCCTGCAGCCCTGCCAACCTCATTCTTGTCCAGCAAGCAAACGCAGCCGGATTTGTCACTTTACATGCTGCACATTGATAGACTACAAGATTCTGGCTATTCACTAGCACAAGAATCCTGTAGTCTTTATTTTTTCACCCAGTTTCCTAAATTTTGATCGCCTTTGCTCATGGTCAGCCAAACGAAAATATTAGTATTCTTTTTGTGGCCTGATTTTTTCCCTTAAATTACCTGACTCAACTGAAACGATCCCACTATTATGATTAAATTTAGTATGGGGAGAACCGATTATCATCTTAAATTTTGCCGTGCAATCATCTCTCCAAAATCTAAGAGTAAAATAAACGGTACACTGTGCCAATCTTTTTCTCCCTTCCTTAATCGCCATAACGCCCTGCCCTTTCATGATCAGTGTATCCGTTCCTTCCATGTCGGAGCATGGCTGAGGCCTTTTCGGGCAACAAATCTCAATGCTTTCCGGAATGGCCAGTAAGATCGCTAAAACCGCATGGCCTTTCTCCTTTTTGCATAAACTATACTTTAAGGACTGGGTCACTTCTTTGTCATAGCAATCGGAGCATACACCACTTTCTACAGAAGCAATGCCCCGATAGAATAGGTCCGACTTATTTGTCACGCAGCCCTCTCCAGAGCCTGTTAAGATGCAGTCTGGTTTGCCTTTGGGTTTTTCCGGAGGGGAACAGGGGGAATCAGGAAATTCCGGTCTCTTATGAATCAAACTAATAACATTTTCCAGTTTTTCCTGCAGGATCATTTGCAGCTTCGTTGTACTTCGTATCACCTTTTCGACCCCTTGGTTGACCTCTTGGATATCCTTAATGGACACCGACTTATTTATTTTGGTATTTAATACATATTGAATTTTTTCTCCTTCTGCATTAATAATATGCGCCAGTCCCATCTCTTCCAGGGCGATGGAGGCCAAGAGCATGGTAAGTGCTTCCTCCCGGTCTAGCGTAATGATGGGAGTTATATTGGGAATATTGGGCAACGACATTAAACACCCTCCCTACAGACACAATTCAAAAACCTTTATACTTATTTTCTGAATACCCGACTAGATTACTTCCTGTTTTTCGCCTGGATTGGCCGCTTATTCCGGCAATATATGGAAAAAGGCTGCAACAGAAAGGTTCCTGACAGCAGCCTCAAATTAAAAACAAACTCTTCGTTACCGGTTATCTTAACTGAGACGAATGATCATGAGAGAGGCCCCTGCTGAATTTCCCAACAAAGCGGTCAGCCCTATAAGGCCAAAAAATTGCAGCGACACCGTAGCTCCGGCTGCTAAATCAATAACAATTTCATTGGCATACCCTGATAAGGATACCACGGGTGATATGATTGAAGCGGTATTGGCCGAACCGTTGATCATCAGCCTGGAACCCATCAAAATACTGGCGGCGGTGTTGATATGATAGGATATACGGTAGCGTCCCGCAGTGTTTATGGTAAAGACGGTATTGGCACCATTAACAGTAATATCAGGAGAAAGCAGTTTGGCACTGGGCAGGGGAATGGAGGTACCCCCTAGCAAAACGTTAATAATTGCTCCGGTGGTATTGGCGGCAAAGCCTGCGGTAGCGGTGGGATTGGGTCCCGGCGCGCCGGTGGGTCCGGCGGGCCCGGCAGGTCCGGTGTCTCCGGTGTCTCC
>NZ_JBAIYV010000031.1:0-43269 GCF_036763075.1 Desulfotomaculum sp. 1211_IL3151
CCCATCCCGAACACAGCAGTTAAGCCCTTCAGGGCCGATGGTACTTGGAGCTCACGCTCCTGGGAGAGTAGGTCGTTGCCAGAGTATTTTTAAAACCCTACAGTTATAATGACTGTAGGGTTTTGTTTTTGGATAATAGAGGCGTAAAATGCACAATCAATAGATTGTGTACACGGTGGGACAAAAGCCCAGGAGTTATTTAACAATACGCCTGGGCTTATTTTTTGCTCAAAAGTTAGGAAACAACATGTAAGGATGATTGCTTTATTGTATTTATACAAAAACGACGTCTTTTTGTCTCGAAAGGCGGCGTTTGAACACCCGCACCATGCCGCGGTTCTTACAGCATTTGAGAAGTTCGTGGCTTCTCAAATGGACGTTCTGCGTTGACTATAAATAGTATTTTCCGGTCATTTCTGTCACAGCAATTCGTATCACCGCTGTACCTTTAACCATATTGTTTGGAATTTCAGTGTTTATCAAATGAGGTGTATATTTTTCTGCGATTTTTTTCAGCACATTTCTTTTTTCCTCCATATCGTTCACAAGTTTGGCAGTACCGGAAATAATTACACTTTCGTATTTTGTATTGGTATCGCATGGTTTTCCATGCGGGTCCAACAGCAGTTTATCCATTTCATAAACAGAAAATCCAACTCTGGAATCGTGGGCAATATTGTCGAGCTTTTTGCCCTTGGGCAACCCATGGACAAAGATGGCATCACCGCAATAGACAAAATGGATTGGGGTGCTGTACGGTGTGCCATCTGGATTCAGTGTCACCAAGCTGCCGGTTTGTGCTCGTTGAAGCAACTGGTTGATCTGTTGTTCGGTCAAAGGGTGTGTTTTCATGCGGTGTTGCATAAGATAGCCTCCTTATTATACGGTTCCTTATTTCCTTTACTATACTGCAAAACCGTCACCATTATAAGAGCCGGTTTTGATAATTTCATAGGATACAGTTGGATTAACTGAACCAAGCCCAAGATAGAATCTCCACAGCCCTCGGGATATCCTTTTCTGACATCATGCCATATCCCAAGACAAGGGCATTATTCCTATAATTCTGTTTGTTCAGCCAGAAAGGGGATACAGGACATACCTTGATTTTGTATTCAAGTGCTTTTCGGACAAGTTCAGCTTCCTGCTGTCCATCCAAAAACTCCAGAAGAATATGCAATCCAGCTTGGTGACCATGGATTCGCACCTTATTTCCGATATTTTGTTTGATTGCATCAATCAAAATATCGTGTTTCTTTTTTTGAGATAAACAAATCTTCCGTATATGCTTTTCCCAATGCCCATCCGCCATAAACCGGGCCAGAATTTTTTGTTCTATCAATGGTACCGTACATTGGTAGCCTGTAAACCTCTCTTGATATGCCGGTAGCAACCATATCGGCAAGATCATATAGGCCATCCGAAGGCCGGGAGAAAGTGCTTTGGAGAATGTGCCAACATAGATTACACGTTCATATTGATCAATGGATTGGAGAGATGGAATTGGCCGCCCATTATAGCGAAACTCGCTATCATAGTCATCCTCGATAATGATATTGTCATGTTCTCGTGCCCAGTTCAATATTTCGATTCGCTTATGGATTGGCATAACGGCGCCCATTGGAAACTGGTGAGATGGTGCAATGTGAACCACTTTTGCGGATGATGCGGCAAGCTCGTTTAATCCAATCCCATCTTCATAAATTGGTATCGGCGAAATATTGAATCCATTACTTCGGAAGATGACACTGGCACCATTATAGCAGGGCTCCTCCATGGCAACTTTTTTTTTCGCGTAGGGAAATATTTTTATCATAATTTCAAGGGCTGATTGTGTGCCGCTACAAATTACAAGCTGTTCCGGTTTGCAGTTGGTTCCACGGCTGTGATACAAATATTCCATGAGTTGGATTCGCAAATCGATGTCTCCTTTTACGTCACAGTCGCTGTGGACTTCTTGTGCCTCCGGTCCATCCAATACATCAGCCATATACTTTCTCCACAGCTTATACGGAAAACTCGCAGCATCGAGATTTCCGTATTGAAAATTATACCGGATATTTTCAATCCCACGCTTGGCAGCAACCACCACCGCCTCACTGGTTGTTAATCGATCCGTTGCTTTCTGGTTAAGATTAAATTGCAAATTGTTGACCACATAGCCAGAGCTTGCCACGCTTGTAATGTAGCCCTCCAGCACGAGTTGCGCGTAAGCGTTTTCGACAGTATTCCTTCCAATTTGTAATTCTCTTGCCAATGCCCTCGTGGATATTATCCGTGTGCCGATAGGCAAATTTCCCATAAGAATATCATGTTTTATTTGTTCATATATTTGCTGATAGATTGGTTTTTGGTTTTCATGCTCAATGTGCAGCATTCACACTTCCCCCATTCACTGATATCTGCCACAAGTATACCTATAAAAATCGGAGAATCGGCCATATACAACACGCTACTGTATGGGTATACTATCATATAGTTAAACATATAGACATGGGTAGACAAGAGAACCCCCCCGTGTTTAACCTTGACCAAGAAAAAGACACAATGCTTCAAAGCAGTTTAGTTTTCAAAGAACACATAAGACTACCCAATAGCATAAGTTTCTGGTGGCGATACCAGAGGGGGTACACCCTCACGCTCCTGAGAGAGTAGGTCGTCGCCAGAGTAATTTTAGAGAAAACCCAACAGTTTACGATAACTGCTGGTTTTTTATTTTGTCAGCAGGTAAGTGCAGGAAGTGGTTGCAGAATGGGATGATAAAAAGGAAAAGAACCATAAGGGACCCGGGGCTGAAGTTTGGAACGAATCAGTTGATTTTGGTAGAATGATTGTAGAATAGCAATAGATACATATAAATATTAGAAAAAAAATATGATAAGCAGGAAATATAAGGAAAGGTTAGAAATCAATATAGGTAAATAGGTAAAAAGTCTTAATTTTAGACAGATAATTTGAAAGGAAATATATTTATAATTTTTACTTATGCAAAGCATGGTCAGATAGAATAGCTATTAATATAAAGTGAAAAAGGGTGATAATAGAATTGTCCAGTGATTTTGAAATTCCCCCCCGTTCGGCCGAACCTGTTCGAAAGGCGGAACTCTTTATTCGATTATCCGAGTTTGAACTCCCCCCAATGAGGGATGTATTGTTGGTAGGAAAAAAAGCACCCATAGGACCGGATGCAGTACGTCGTATGGTTGATGCACTATCCCCGGAGCAGTATGAGATAATTCGTATTAATCATCCGGTATTTGAAGCAGTTGTCCTAAGGAAGTCTATAATGAAGCTAATTCCCAAAGAAAAGTTATTACCTATTATTCTAGAAGAAGGGGAGCTTATGTCATCGGATAATACGTTATTAAAGGCTCAGGTTAATATTGTGATTCAAGTAAACCGGGGAGTAGATTTGTAATGATTTGTGTGGAACAAATAATGGAAAAAGAATTGATTACCATTACTCCGGACGATTCTGTCAAACTAGCGGTTGATTTAATGGACAAGTATAGAATCGGAGGATTACCCGTATTGGAAAATGGACAACTTGTGGGCATTATTACCTCCCGGGATGTGAGGAGAGCGCATTTGAATCGCTTGGTGGCTGATGCTATGAGTAAGGAGGTTATAGTGGCGTTACCTCATTTTTCCCTGTGGCAGGCGAAAGAACTTATGGAACAGTATCGTATTGAACGTTTGGCAGTGGCTAAAGACGGATATATCGTTGGATTATTAACAAAAACCAATCTTATTACTGAATTAGGAAAGCATATCGACGGTCTTACAGGTCTTAATCGGGCAGATTTTCTACATGTTAAAGCATTGGAATTTTTGCAGAGAGTACAAGAAATTACTATTATTTTTTTAGACCTAGATAATTTTGGCAAGATTGATAAGCAGTTTGGCCATGTAGTAGGAGATTCAATTCTGTGTCAGACGACGAAGGTATTAAAAGGTGTAATTCGTGAAAATATGGATGGTCTTTGCCGTTATGGCGGGGATGAGTTTGCTATCGTAACCATAAGACCTTGGGAGGATGCCCAACATTTTGCACAACGCATTATTGAAGCCCTTTCTTTGGAGGAATGGCCCCAGGGGATTAAGGTCAGCGGGTCCGTGGGGGTTGCCGGGGGGGTGAGGTGGTTCACGAATTCCAATGACAGCAGAACATACTCAGTTTCTGACCTTATCAACATGGCAAGCCTTGCTTCGACAACGGCCAAAAGAGAGAAAACTTCTATAGAGGTGTACGGACGGGTAGAGTTGCGGGGCTAATAGTTGTGGTGAAGTTGGGTGACAAGGGGACGGCAGACTGTGTGAATACGGATCGCACAGTCTGCCGTCCCCTTGTTTACTCCTTAATTTATTGGTTTGATCGTAAATTCCCGCAGCCCTATTTTCTTTAACACTTCCGAAGTAACAAATAACTGCCATCTATAGTTAATATATTCGCCCTCTAAAAGGGTAAACTTCTTTTCCTGGTAAGAAACCTGATACTCCTTAACATTACTGTCTAACTGATTTATGTTAATTTTGATATCAAATGGCTCCATTAAAGGACGCAGCGGAATAAATTCCTGGTTTTCTCTTTGGAAAATGTAAGGTACGGGAATAACCTGATCACCTATCCCGATTTGGTGTTCATACTGGACACTCTTTTCCGGAGCTACTACCCTTAAACTATCAATATTCAAATCCCCGGGAAGCAGAGGTACTTTTGCCGCATCATCAGGGGTAGGATAAAACCTTGTCCTATTCATTTCCTGTTTCTCCATTCGGGTGGCAAGATCCATAACCCAGGTTTGCCGCGTGGGTTCATTTTTCGTAAAGAGAATTTGATTTTTATCCCTAGCATAAGCATCTAAGCTACCCGAAACTAATTTTTCATATTTCTTTGTCTCAGGGTAAAAGACATAAATTACATTCTGCTTCTCATTTTGACTATATGTACAAAACAATACCGTATTATCTGGAAGCCAGTAATACCAGGTGCTGTTTCGCGTTGTTAACCATTCTTCGATCGTACCATTCTCCAAGTTTTTCAGCAGGAAACTTTTGATTTTACTCTTTGAATCATAGTATTCATTATACTGAATACCCCACTTTTCATTTGGTGAGTTGTTATACTGTTTTCCTAAGATCAATCGGTTATTATCGATGTCATAATAATAATTTTCATATGGGTTGAATGCCTTCCCTTTCTCCAAGACCCAGGCTTCGGGAAATTTGACATCGTTTGGCTCATTTGGCTGCCAAAGGCTCTGAACTCTTTCTTCCAGAAGCACCCATTCATCCTGATCCAGGTTATGCAAAATCACCGTCCGGTCTTTTACCTTCTCATTGGCTGGGCTTAAATTATAGACATCGTAATTGGAATGATCATCATGCCAGCCATTCACCCAGTAATTATTCCAGCCTGCCGCAAAAGATGCTGCGGGAAAAAGCAGCACCATAAACAGGATGAGCAATATTCTTAACATTAGAACCACGCCCCTTTTCACTTTCTACTGCAGACATTCTTTCTTCTTAATATTACGTCCAAATGTTTGACATTAATTATATTAACAAAACCCGCTGCATTGCACCAGCGGGTTTTGTTAATATATTTGCTTGGATTGTCAAGCTACATTCTTTCCCTTACTTCAAAATGAGTACGGAGAAGCGCAGGGGCCTTTTGGCCAAAGGGTTCTCCTAAGTAATTCTTATAAAGCTCGATTTAGACCCCATTAAAGCTATCTGAAATTACCCATCATGCCGGGGCCAAATCCATTGCCATTGGCGTTGTTAAAACCGGGGCATCTTCCTTGGTCATTGCCCATCATTCGGCCCATCATGCCAGGTCCCATGCCGTTTTGGCTGTGAAATTCTTTCATTTGGTCGAAATGCTGGCTCCAGGCTTTGGCTTGTTCCTCGGTAAGTTGATTGTTTTTAACAGCATTGTCCAACCAGTTTTTTTGCTGTTCATACATTTGATTAAAAAATTGCTGGTTTTGGGTAGGTGCCGCTTGATTGTTATCAACCGCAGCGAAAGCAGCAGGCACCAGCAGGGCTCCTAAGGCCAGGGTTACAATAACGGCAGAAATTTTACGTTTCATCTGCATTCCTCCTATATTCTGTATAATCGGTGGGGCAGTTTCAAGAACCACCTGTTTTTACTGCCCGTGCTATAGGTTAATCATAATAAATAAATGTCACAAAACTTTCTCGAAAGTTTAACATTTTTGTGATAATTCTTTGCGCCCTTTGACAGAGGTATAGAATAGCTTTACGATAGAAACATTAAACCGCTGGGCTTAATGAAGGGGGTTTTACCATGAATCAGTTGCGGGTTCTAGTGGTAGATGATGAAGATAAAATTCGCCAGGTAATTGGCATTTATTTAACCAATGAGGGATACCAAGTGGGGGAAGCAGTAGATGGTCAGGAAGCCATGGAAAAATTTCGCTCCGAAGCCTGGGATTTCATTGTTTTGGATGTGATGATGCCCAAGCTGGATGGAATAACAGTGTGTCGGGAAATCCGCAAGGTTTCCAAGGTACCCATCATCATGTTGACGGCCAAAAATGATGAGGTGGACCGAATTTTAGGCTTGGAGTTTGGCGCCGACGATTATATGGGCAAGCCCTTTAGCCCACGGGAACTGGTGGCCCGCATTAAAGCAGTGATGCGCCGGGTGGGCACCAGGCAGGTAAAGGAAGGACATCTTCTAGAGTTTCCCGGTCTGAGTATCGATTTAATTAGTCGGGAAGTATTTATAAAGGAAAAGCCAATCACTTTGACACCAAAGGAATTTGACCTACTGGCTTTATTGGCGCGATCCGTCGGACGTTCCTACAGCCGGGAACAACTTTTAGAGGAGGTTTGGGGTTTTGACTACTACGGCGATGCAAGGACGGTGGATACCCATATTAACCGTCTTCGGGATAAACTAAGGGTTGATGATGTTCCCTCCTATATTAAAACCGTTTGGGGGGTGGGTTATAAATTTGAGGTGGTAGCATGAGGATCAACAATTTTGTCACCAAACTTTGGCTAATTATGACCATTTTGGTACTGTTGGTGATCGGCACCGCTGGCGCGG
Source organism: Desulfotomaculum sp. 1211_IL3151 (assembly GCF_036763075.1). Lineage (NCBI taxonomy): Bacteria > Bacillati > Bacillota > Clostridia > Eubacteriales > Desulfotomaculaceae > Desulfotomaculum > Desulfotomaculum sp. 1211_IL3151. Next base: position 7,082 of record NZ_JBAIYV010000031.1, read on the forward strand.
CTCAGACTAGCTTTATGGCAGACCTTTATTATGAACAGCAGGCCAAGCAACTAAGGGTCCTGGGCAATAAGGTAGCCGACATTGCCCTAGGGGAGCAAGATCCCGTTGCCTTGGAGCAGAAAGTGGCACTCATCGCCAGCCTGTATAATGCCAATGTGATGATACTAAATGAAACGGGTAACATTACCCAGTGCCAAGGAATGGGTATGAGTGGCAAAAATATGCCCATGCATAGGAACGGACACCACCACGGACCCATGAGAATGGCTGATATAAGGAAACTATACCAAGGGCAGACGGTAGTACAAAGAGGAAATAACCCCTACTTTCATACGGATGTATTGTCCGTGGGCATTCCGTTTAAAGACCCAAACAATATAAAGCGGGCGGTCATGATCCATGCTCCCCTGGAACCACTGGCAGAAGGGTTAAAAAGATTACAAAGACTTGCCATCTACACGGCTGTGGGTGGTATTCTTTTAGCCGCCTTGTTAAGTCTGCTTTTTTCAAGACTTCTTTCTAAACCTCTGGTGAAAATGAATAAGGCGGCCATGGCCATGGCCAGTGGCAATTACCAACAGCGAATAGATATTGATACCAATGATGAAATCGGTTTGTTGGCCAACTCCCTTAATACCCTGGCCTCCCGGCTTCAGGAAAAAATTAGCCAACTGGACCAGCAGGAGCAAATTCGCCAGGAATTTGTAACCAATGTAGCCCACGAAATAAAAACCCCCTTGGCAGTTATGCAGGGCTTTACCGAGACGATGATTGATGGCTTGGCAAAGACGGAGCAGCAACGGGAAGAATATTTACACAATATTTTGGATGAGATTAATCGCCTAAAACGGTTGGTTAATGAATTGTTAGACCTAAAGCGCATGGAAGGGGGGAATTTTAATTTTGATCAAGAACCCTGTGACTTAGGGGCGATAATCAATGGCGTACAGCGGAAGTTCAGCCAAATAGCCATTGAAAAAGGTATTTACCTGGAGGCTAACATCGAAAAAAAGCTTCCTTTTATTACATGCAATCGTGATCGCATTGAAAGAGTGTTAATAAACCTAATGGCCAATGCCATCAGACATACCCCCACCGGAGGTAAAATATCCTTGTCTGCAACCACGAAAGCAAATCAGGTGTACCTGCGTATAAGTGATACGGGTGAGGGTATTGCGCCGGAGGATTTGTCGATGATTTGGGAGCGTTTCTATAAAGGGGACAAGTCCCGCACCAGAACCCAGGGCGGCACGGGTTTGGGACTGGCCATCGTTAAGAAGATTGTCGAAGGCCACGGGGGTCAAATTAATGTAGAGAGTAAACGAAAGGCAGGAACCACTTTTAATATCGTACTACCTCTTGATCAACCTTAAAACCAACCCTAAAGTTAGTAGGCCCCTGGATACCTGTCCCGTAAGCATTGTACCAATAAGCAGGTTTCCAGGGGCCTTTCTATTCTTTAGAGTAGAAATTGCAGGTAAAAAGAATCTAAGTGATGAATAAGATTCATCTAATCTAACCTTGAAAGAGGCGCATCACGATGACGGATCAAAAACCAGTCTGCCCAAGGTGCAGGCATTTTTATATTACCTGGGATGCCCGATTTCCCAATGGTTGCAGGGCCTATGGTATAAAGGCAAAGTACTCTCCAGCCTTGGAAGTGTTCAGAGCAACGGGTAAAAGCTGTTTGCTTTTTGAAAGGAAGGTGCAGCGGTGAATAATAAAGTTGTTCTTATACACGGCTTTATGAGAGATTGCCGGGATATGCTTCCTTTAAAAAAGAACCTGGAGATATTGGGATATGAAGGGATGCTGGTTAATTTACCACTTACCTATAAACGGCTGGAGCATAGTGTGTGGGTGCTTGAAGATAGTTTAAACGATCTTATTTTAAATCTAAAGGAGCAGGAAAAAATATATCTGGTGGGACATAGTACAGGAGGATTAGTGATCAGAAGTTGGCTGGCCCAATCAAAGCATGGAAGTAAAATAAATAGAAGTGTTTTATTGGCCACACCAAACCAAGGCAGCGAACTGGCTGATTTGGCAGGCAAGTATTTCGGGGTATTGCCTGCCATTTGCAAAACCCTAGCATCCTTACAAAGTTCCCAGGTAAGGAAATTGCCAGGTCTAAGCAAATGCCCTGGGGAAATAGGTGCCATCGCAGGCAATAAAAATAATCTTCTGCTGGGACGCTTACTAAAGGGAGAAAATGATGGCCGGGTGACAGTGGAATCTGTGCGACTGGCGGGATTAACGGATTTTGTTATTTTACCCTTTGGTCATATGGAGATCCATAAAGAGTTTAGCACGGCTCAGCGAGTTGCTCAGTTTTTGAGTTTGGGAAAATTTTAACATGCCGGTATTGACAATATTTTGTGCACAACATATTATTATTCTAACCCTATATGCAACGTGCACTTATGGGGAGTCAATTAATTAGTTGAAATATGCTTTAAGGGGGAAACCTTATGCATTTTCCTGTTTCCGGTGTTGATGTACTCCCCTTTATACCACCATTGGTGGCCTTTTTGGTTTCTGCATTAACTGCTTCTGCCGGTGTTTCCGGGGCCTTTCTCTTGCTGCCATTTCAGGTTAGTGCACTGCATTACACAAGTCCATCGGTAAGTCCCACTAATTTGATTTATAACATCGTGGCCATACCCGGCGGTTTATATCGTTATATTAAAGAGGGACGTATGGCTTGGCCGCTGACCTGGGCGGTGGTTATCGGTACTCTGCCGGGGGTTTTCTTTGGGGCTTGGGTACGTATTCTCTATCTGCCAGATCCGAAGTCCTTCAAGCTTTTTGTGGGCTTGGTGCTCCTGTTTCTGGGTTATAGGCTGTTGTCAGAGGTGTTGGGCTGGAATAAGGGGGTCAAAGGGCAAAACAAAATGATGCAGAAAAAGTTTGCCGAACAGGCAGCAAAGCTAAAGGGGGAAAACGCCAGTCGTTTAGCAGCCGGTTTGCCTGCTGAGGCAGTGGTCAAAACGAAATCCATCTCCTGGAAAAAAATTGAGTATGAATTTTGGGGTGAAACCTACTCCTTTAGTACGGTGGCTATTTTCAGCCTCTCCCTGGTGGTTGGTTTAATTGGTGGTATTTACGGTATAGGTGGCGGAGCTTTCATTTCCCCCTTCTGTGTGGCGGTGCTGGGTTTGCCGATCTATACAGTGGCCGGGGCAGCAATGGCTGGTACTTTTATTACTTCCATTGCCGGTGTAACCTATTATCATATTTTGGCTGCTTCCAGCATCGCCAGCCAGACCGCTGTGACCCCGGATTGGCTGTTGGGGGCACTCTTTGGTGTTGGCGGCCTGCTGGGTACTTATGTTGGTGCCAGTATCCAAAAGTTCCTGCCGGATAAGGTGATTAAAATCATTCTTACCTGTTTAATTCTATTCCTGGCTTTTAGCTACATCGGCCAGTATTTCCTTAGCTAATGATCCCCGTGAAGCCCATTCATTGAGTACCTGTTGCATGGCTAATGGCTTATTGCTATTAGCCATGCTTAGTTACTCCACCTAGGCCGGGGGGATTTGAAAACGGGTGTTCCCTGGTTTGACCAGGCTTTTTCTTCCTGTAGTTTAGGCAGCATTGCCTTAACCTCTTTAACCAATTTAGCAATTTGGGGATATGCCTGTAGGGTTCCCTTAACAACAATGGGCCGTCCGAAAGAAACCCATTTGAGACGCCGGGAGGTAAAACCACCTATTTTCATCAGAAGATTAATGGTTCCCAAGGTGCTGACCAGCAGTAACTCCTGTGGGTTACCTCCCGCAATCCGATGCATATCCTTGATAGCTGGCACCACGATTGGGCTGGCATATTGGCAACTAAGGGTATAAACCCTATTTCCCTGCTCGTCTGTGCCAATAAAAATAATCCTACCGTAATCGGACTTGGTGATATTATCAAACTTTTTCATCTTAAAGAGATCTCCCGGTTGCGGTGTCCCTGCTTGAGGCAGGATATTTAGATGGATACCTGCGGCTGTCTGTACCGAATGGGCCCCGCCAACATCATAATAAATAATGTGCATTTATTCACCTCATTCCATAGACCACGAATCTCCCCATTATTTTAAGGAGCTGATTCAGATTTTTGGGCTAAAACACTTTTGATAGCCTCGGTTATTTCCTCATAGCCTGTACAACGACATAAATTTGATTGCAGCCACTCCCTGATTGTTTCATCCTTGGCATTAGGCTGGTGAACGGAGAGGGCATGGCAGTTCATAATAAAACCCGAGGTGCAATAGCCGCATTGGAAAGCAAACTTTTCCACAAAGGCCTGCTGAATAGGGGAATTTCTCAGCCCCTCAACCGTAGTAATTTCATGCCCGATGGCCTCAGCCGCCAGCATTAGGCAAGATTTGATGGGTTTGCCGTCAATAAGTACGGTACAAGCCCCACAGTCACCGTTTTTGCAGCTAGGTTTGGCCCCGGTTAACCCCAACTGTTCTCGCAGGACATGTAAAAGGGTATCGGCAGGTCTAGCCACCACAAGTTTCTTTTCTCCATTAATGTTAAGCTCAATGAGACTCTTTTTGACGATGTTAAGCATCCTAACCCTCCAGGTCTTGTAGCATAGCGGTAAGCATATTCTGCCAAACAAATTCACGGTAGGCCGCAGACCCTGACATATCAGTGAGGATATTTGAGGGTAGGCATTGGACGGCCCGCTTAACTCTTTCTGGCAAAGAAAGACTGGGGTGATTAAGCAAGGTCTCCAGTTCCCTTGACCGGAAGGGAAAACTGCATAGGCCGCTAAAGGCAAAACTTATTTGGTCATCCTTTTTTAGTGCGGCGGCAGATACAACAGGGTAGCCAATCCTATCCTGGGGGTAATTTACAAGGCCATCAGCGGTCTTTTTCATACTAACAAAGGGCATTTTAGTAATTTCCTGATCCAGGACAATCTGTACCAGCAGCTCACCCTGTTCCAAAAGCAAGGCTTGGTTATAGGCCTGGCCGATAGGGACCCTTCTTTGACCCTGTTGGCCCCAGATTATTAATTCACAATCACTGACCAGCAGGGCCAATATTGCCTCACGGTAGGGGATCCTGGAACAAATATTTCCTCCCAGAGTAATTTTATTCCGAATGGTATGGTCAGCCACCCGCCCGCCGCACCAGCTTAGCAGGGGAAACATATTGGATGCCTGGATTTGGCTGAGGGTGGCCGCTGCCCCAATCACTAGCTTACCTTCCCGATATGCCAGGGTGTTACATTCCGGGATTCCTTTTATATCGATGACGGCCCGGGGGAAGAGCTGGTAAAGCCTGGAAAAGCTAATTGTTTCCGTCCCCCCACCATAATACAGAGGTTCCTTGCCCTGTTCCGTAAGCTGCGCAAAAAGTTCGATCGCTTCTGCCAGGGAGGTGGGTTTATGGTATTCGAAATCAAAGGGAATCATTGGCTAACCCCCTTTTTGGCTCGCCAAATGGCTTCCGGTGTCAGGGGAGTCTGGTTTAATTCAACCTGTGCAGCGGCAGACAAAGCATTGGCCAGGGCGGCGGGTATTCCAATGATACCGTGTTCGGCAATGCCCCGTAAGCCGTAGGGGGCAATAATATGGGGAGTTTCCACAAAGTCTACCAAATAAGTGGGGTTTTCCCCAAACCGCATCAGGTGATAGGTTCTTAACTGGGGGTTTTCCCTTTTGCCCCCTGCACCATATAGACAATGCTCCCTGCTGCCATAGCCCAGGCCCATGCACATGCCTCCTATAATTACACCTCTGGCCCCCTTGGGATTAAGAACTTTGCCGGCATCAATGACAGTTGCTGCCTTAAGTATCTGATAGGTGTAATTTACGGGATCAAACGCCACCTCCACCGCCTGTGCTCCAACAGCCCAGGCCGGTCCAAGTCTACCTTTACCTGTGTCCTTGTCCATATTGACGATGTGTTGCATGATAAAATTACCCCGCCCGATGATTTGCCCGCCAATGGAATTGCCCCCGGGGTATTGATAGCCATTGCCGATTTCTTTGATTTCGATGTAAATGTCCGGGTCCTCTTTTAAATAGACCCTGCCACCGCCAACCTCAAGCACTTCTGGGGGGCAGCGCAGGACGATGCCAGCAATATTAGTAAGCTGGTGTACTAAATCCTCCGCTGCATCCAAAACCGCATTGCCAACCATGAAATTGGTCATGCTAGCCACCGTTTTCCAGTGTTTGGGGCTGATTTCGGTATTCACTTCCATAACTACATTGATCTTGCTGACGTCCATTTTTAACTTTTCGGCCAGGATTTGGGCCAGGCTGGTTTTGGAGCCGGAGCCAATTTCCACCGTACCTACATTTAAATTCAATGTACCGTCCACATTAATGGTGATAATGGCTCCGGAACCGGCATTGGGCGGGCTGCTGGAAGTTTTCCAAAGGCAGCTGATGCCTTTGGCGATAACTTTAGGGCCAATTTCCCTTCTTACACCTTCATCCCAGTTGATCAGGTCTTTTATTTTGGTCAGACAGGCGGGCAGATCCCCGAGATTGCTTTTATTCAACCGAACCATGGTTGGGGTTGTGGCATCCGGTGTTAAGGCATTCTTTAATCGCAGTTCGAAGGGGTCCATGCCTAGGGCAAAGGCCAGCTTATCCAAGGTTCTTTCAATGGCAAAGACATAGGATAAACGACCAAAACCTCGAAAGGCCGTGACATACGTATGATTGGTATATACGCTATAGGCATCGCACCAAACGTGATCGATCTTATAGGGACCTGTACAATCTGCTGAGATGGCCCGGGTCATTTGCGAACCGGAATCAACATAGGCACCAATATCTACCTGATAGGTAATTTCCATCGCTTTGATAATGCCGGCCTTGGTTGCCCCCACTTTCACCTGGGCATCCAGTCCCAAATGACCGGGTGAACTGGTCATATCCTGCTCTCTGGATGCAACAAGTTTAACGGGCCTGCCAGCCACTGCCTGGGAAGCAAGGTAAGCGATTATTTCCAATTGAACAGCGGTTTTTCCCCCAAATCCTCCTCCCACCAGGGGAGTATGCACAATAACTTGCGTTTCATCCAGTTTAAAATAGAGACTGAGCATCTTTTGAACATCAAAGGGTGCCTGGGTGGAGGTATGGATGATTACTTTACCGTCCGGTTTAATCTCGGCAATGGCATTTCTGGGTTCCATAGCAATATGGTTGGACTGGGGAAGGGAGAAGGATGATTCCACAATGACCTCGCTTTGTTGCCAACCCTTTTCCAGATCACCCTTGCGGATCTTAATATGTTGGGCAATGTTGGTTCCCGGCAGAGGAAATATTTCACTTGGCTTTACCCTTTTATAGAAGGCTAGTTTTTCATGTAGCAAAGGGGCACCCGTTGCCAAAGCGGCACTGGGGGAATTGACCACCGGCAGGGGGTTATATTCAACTTTTACCTTACCCGCAGCCTCCTTTGCCTCTGCCTCACGATTGGCAATGACAACTGCCAGGGGTTCACCAAAATATCGGACCTTTTCCTTGGCCAGGGGGGGACGATCCTCAATAATTGAGCCACAGAGCAGATTATATGAATTGCCGGTGATCACAGCCTGGACGCCTGAAACCTGCAAGGCCTCCGAGGTATCGATGGACTTAATTTCTGCATGGGCGTAGAGGCTGGTTACCAACCAGGCATAGAGTAATTTTGGTGAAAGGTAATCGGTATTATATTTTGCTATACCAGTAACCTTGTCTTGGGATTCCTTTCTAGGGACACTGACACCAATGCCAACGGTTTGCACGAGGTTCCCTCCCGGTACGATTGATAATGACGAAACACATTGAAGACGGGGCGTATTATTGCTTGAAAACCCCATCAAAGTTTTGCTCATAGTCGGTCTTTAGCACAAAGGTCTTACAACAGGATTCAATGCATTTTGCTACCGGAGTTTCCGTGACTTGGGTTGCATAGGGGGCATCAACCATGTCCGGCAGGTTCTGGGCCATTATATCGGAGGTAATTAATATTTCTGAGGCGTGACACCTGTTTCCCCGACCCCAGTAGTGGCAGTTATTAATACTGCAACGAATATTAGCAGTCATGTATCCCTCTCCTAGTGAAAGTTATGCTCCTTTGTATTATTCACCAAAGCAACTAGAAAATTCATTAGGGGGATCATGTGGATAATTTAGAGGCAATAAAAAAATCCCTGGGCAGGCAACTGCCCAGGGAAAAATATAGATGAGTACGTAGCAAAACTTTCAGGGCAAATCCTTTGATCCACCCGATAATTAATCAATTAAAACCAGAGGGTTATTCACCAGCCTTATAATAGCCTTTTTCAAGAAGGAACTCCATCAGTAATTTACCTGTGTTACCAGTGAGTTTTAAACAATTTTTGAGGTGTTCTTTGCTGTCAAAGGGATGTTCGTTTAATACCCGGCAGCAGGTGGAACCAAACTGTTGGAGAAAACGGTCATGGAATTCACGGGCTGTTTCGTAGGCAGGATTGCGTGATTCTTCCTTGGAAGTTCTACCTTTAACTGTATTTAAGGCAAAGATGGAGCCTGTTAAAGCGCCACACATACAGCCGGCATGTCCCAGGCCACCGCCAAAACCAGTGATCAGCTTCACTGTTTCCGGGCTTATTTCTGGGGCCAAATACTCCCGAAAGGCCAAAAAGATGGCTTCTGCACAGTTATAACCTTCCTTGAAATTACCACCTGCTTTATTACGAGCTTCCGTAATTAATTCTTGACTCATTATACGCCCTCCCATTTATTTTTATTTCGTACAAAATTTGCATACCTACCTGTGTTGACAAGTATACTAACTAGTATAAATATATGGTATATTACAGTAAAGCAAAAGAAGTATTAAGTTTTTCCTCCTCCCTTCGGTATTCATAATCAAATCTTATTTACTAAAATAATAGCAACATTCATGCCAGTATTAACTTAAAATAAGAAGATACCAAAAGGCACCGCTGCAACACTGCTGATCTGTAACCACTGTTGCATCTTTTTGAATAGACCCGGTTGTTTTTTTCTTAGGTCTAAAAAACAACGAAATAATTAACATTTCTGACCTATTTCTACACAAAAGGTGATTGCTTCCCGCGATTATTTACTGACTATTCGGAAAAAGCTGTTGCACAGAGCCAACACTTTGATTTAATTACTCTGTTGCGGATTTGGTTTGACTGTTGTTCTGCCGCACAGGTTGAGCATTTTACAACCCAAAACTATTTTCAACAAAAAAATTAGTCTAAATATTGGATTAATTTTGTGAATTTTACTTTTTCAAACCAATTGCTACGTGTAAAATATAAATTATATGGCGCAACTGGCAACTGTGGTAGTGACAAATTATTTTAGGGCACAAATAAGCCAAGTTTTACGAAGTGAACTTGAAATCAAGAGGGAAGAGACAGAATAGTCCTTTGAAAAATTCACTGACCAGGAGTGATCTACATGAAAGTATGGGAAATAATGACATCGCCTGTCTTAACCTTAAGCCCTAACCAAAAAGTCAGTGAGGTAGTCACCATTTTTAGTGGCAATAAAATTGATGGTGCACCGGTGACGGATAAAACTGGTAAATTAATAGGACTTTTCACAAAAAGTCATATTTACCGCGTTATCAATAATGGTATGGACCTAAATAAAACCAAAGTGAAAGATTTAATGACCAGACAGCTTCTAACCGGTCATCCAGATGATGAGTTTAGTGATGTAATAAACGCAACGGTACCCCGACTACCCGTGATTGATGAAAAGGGACGGGTTGTGGGGATCGTCACCCGTGGGGATATAGCAAAGAAATTTTTTTATTTGCATCGCAACATAGCCCTGGAACTAGATACAATTATTAATTCTACCCATAACTTAATTGTTTCAATTGATGATAAGGGAATTATTAAGGTCTGGAATTTGTCAGCTGAAAAATTTCTTGATGTGAAGGCCGAAGACGCTGTAGGTAAACATATATTAGATGTACTTCCAAACAGTGACCTGATGGATGTTATTGAGACTGGGGAAGTTGATACACTAAAGAAAGTAGTATTTAATAAACGTACCTTTATTTCGAACCGTTCGCCAATGATTAAGGATGGCAAAATTATTGGTGCTGTGGCAGTTTTACAAGATATATCCGAAATAGAGAAAATGTCAACCGAGCTATGCTATGTCAAGGAATTAAATGAAGAACTAGATGCTATTGTCGAATCATCCTACGATGGATTATTCATAACAGATGGCCAAGGAATCGTTTTACGTTACAATAAGGCCTTTGGACAACTAACCGGTATAGATCTCCATGAATATCTGGGCCGGAGCGTCGAGGATATTAAAAAGGACGGTATTATTTCTGAACCAGTAACCTGCCATGTGTTGGAACAAAAGAAATCGATTACGATGATGCAAAAGAGCAGAAGCGGCAAACTCACACTAACTACCGGAAATCCGGTAACGGATACAGATGGCGAAATAATCAGGGTTGTCTGTAATGTAAGGGATATAACGGAGCTAAATATATTGAAACACAAGTTGGAACAGGCTAAAGTTCTGAGTCAACACTATGAAAATGAACTTCGTACTTTAAAATTAAAGTACGCCGGGTCTGAGAAAATTATTGCTACATCTGCCAAGATGAGAAATCTAATTGATATGGTTGTTAGATTAGCATCCGTTGATTCAACGGTATTAGTAAATGGTGAGTCGGGTACCGGAAAGGAATTAATCGCAGAAATTATTCATAGTAATAGTTTGCGTTCCAAAAAGCCCTTTATTAAGGTGAACTGTGGGGCTATTCCCGAGAATTTATTGGAGTCAGAGTTGTTTGGTTATGATGGCGGAGCCTTTACCGGGGCTAAAAAAGAGGGTAAACCAGGATATATTGAAATGGCTTCCGGAGGCACTTTGTTTTTGGATGAGATTGGTGAAATGCCCTTAAACTTACAGGTAAAACTTCTTCGCTTTATACAATGCAAGGAAATTATTAGGGTGGGAGGTAAAAATTATATTAACGTCGATGTGCGCATCGTAGCCGCCACGAATCGAGACCTTTGGGACATGGTGCAGAAAAAGCAGTTTCGAGAAGACCTTTATTACCGATTAAATGTAGTGCCGGTTCATATACCACCCTTGCGTGATAGGAAAGAGGACATACCTGCCTTGGTGGCACATTTTATGCAGTTATTTAATCGCAAATATAATAGAAACAAGAGTATATCCCCGGAAGTAGTGGATATTATCATGCAACATGACTGGCCGGGAAATATCAGAGAGTTGGAAAACCTGATTGAGAGAATGGTTGTTATTACCATTAAGGATATCATAACGAACGAAGACCTGCCTTTCCACATGAGGGATAATACAGTAGGTCTTAGTTCCTCCTATATTATGGTATCCGGCATAATTCCACTAAAAGAAGCCATAGAAAGTGTTGAGAAACAGTTAATTGAAAAGGTTTATGCCAAACATCAAAGTACCAGACAAATGGCTAAAGAACTACAGGTAAATGCTTCTACCATCGTCAGAAAGGCGGCAAAATACCAAGTTTCTAAGGATTTAACCACAGACAGATAAATAGTCGGTGAATAAAAAGGGGGATGGTAATGGGTGATATCATCCCACTTTCTATACTTCAAAGGGAATTAAAATAATTAAATTCTAGATTTGAAGGCTTCTGGCACAGTAGTTGCTTATATAAATGTTAGATTAAGGAATCGAGAGGCTAAATATGTTCCTTTAATTTCACAACCTAATTTTGAACAGGTTATCACACTATAAAAATTTATTATAAAGGAGTTGGAAAGATGGATTCAAGAATTAATGAGCACGGTCAATTACTGCTGCCTTTAGAAGTCGGCAAATTACTTAACCTGCAAAACGACGATTTGCTAAAAGTAACCATTGAATCAAATTATATCTTGCTGACACTTGAAAATATTGAAACGAAGGAAGACGGTGTTGAGAAAATACTAGACAACCTCATTCATGAGGGAATATTAATTGATATAAAGTAAAAATTTGAAATATTCAATTTGCAGTTAGTTTTTTAGAGAAAGGGGGTAATGCGGATGGCGTTGAAATTGACCCCAAAATCGGAAATTGACCGAAGGGTTTCTCGGTTTCAAGAAAAAATAACGGAACAGTTGTTAGATGGAGCAATTATTTTACTTAATAGTGATCTCTTTTATTTTACGGGTACGGTACAGAACGCATTTTTGTTTGTACCGGCCAGCGGTGAACCGGTATTAGCGATTAAAAAGAGCTTGCAACGGGGTAAAAACGAGTCACCCCTAAAGCATATTGTTCCTTTTGGAAGTCCTAAGGAAATTCCCTCCATTCTCGGTGCATTTGGCTATACGAAGTTTGAAAAAATTGGCTGGGAATTAGATGTATTGCCGGTAAACCTGTATCAAAGGTATCAGAAAATTTTCCCCAAGGCAGAGTTTATCGATATTTCACCAACTATAAAAACGATTCGAGCCATTAAATCACCCTATGAAATAGAATTGATTAGGGATTCCGCAAGCGTAATAGGAAAAGCCCATTTAGCGGTACCGTCATTTTTACGTGAGGGGATGTTGGAGATTGAGTTGGCTGCACTCTTTGAGGCAGAAATGCGTAAAAGAGGGTATTCCGGTTGCTGCAAAATGAGATCCTTTAATCAGGATTTATTTTTAGGAAATACCTGTTCAGGGTATAGTGCCACCGCACCAAGTTTCTTAGATGGGCCAATTGGCGGCACGGGAGTTTCTGTAACCCATCCCCACGGTGCCGGATGGAAAAAGATTAGCCGCAATGAAGCTGTCTATATTGATTATACCTGTGTGGTAAATGGTTATACCTCGGATCAAACCAGAATTTTTTGCATAGGTGAATTAAGTTCTCGGATGGTTAAGGCCTTTGAAGCTGCTTTATTTATTGAGTCGGAAATTATCAAAGCAATTAAGCCAGGCACCCCCGCAGAGGAACCTTATTTATTGGCCATGAAATTGGCAGAGGAAATGGGTCTAAAGGATAATTTTATGGGCTATCAGGAGGATAAGGTTAAATTTATCGGGCATGGTATAGGTTTGGAAGTGGATGAATTGCCGATCTTTGCCAAGGGGTTGAAGACCCCCATATTACCTGGCATGACCTTTGCCCTGGAACCTAAATTTATCTTTGCTGAGGGCGCCATTGGTATTGAAAACAGTTTTGTAATGACCGAGCATGGTCCAGATTATTTAAGTATGACACCCAATGTGATTACCTATATAAAATAATTAGGAGGGGAAATAATGGAAAAGAAAGTAATGTGGGACGAAAACCTTAGCAATGAGCAATTAGCTAAATTGTCCATGGAGATGTTTCATCGTATTGTCATTCATCATGCCTTATGGTTTAATGAAGTCCAGCATCAGCTGGGTTTTCCTGAGGCACTGAAGATTTTGGATGCAGCCTACCAGAAGAGCTTTAATATTCAAATGAAGCGTTTTGGTAAATTCTTTGGCTTTGAAATGGAAAATGGTGTACCAAAACCCTTTTTAGCGATGCCTAGGGAAAAACTTTTGGCCCTGCTTAACGATACAGCAGTTAACTGGCTGGCCAATGATGGAGTGTGGTTCCAGGCTGTTGAATTCAAACATGGCATGAATGATGCTAAACGCTGCAATGATTCCTGCTGGGGAAAATTTTCACCCTTCGAGGCAGATTCAATTAAACGTTTCTTAGGCTTAGAGGAAAAACCAGGTCTGGAAGGCCTTAAGAAAGCCCTGCAGTTTAGAATGTATGCCAGGATCAATGTACAATCCATTATTGATGAAAGTCCCAATAGTATTGTCTTTCAGATGAATGATTGCCGGGTGCAGTCTGCCCGGAAACGCCAAGGTTTAGATGATTACCCCTGTAAATCTGCCGGTCTGGTTGAGTATGCAACATTTGCCAGGACCATTGATTCGAGAATTAAGACCGAATGTATCGGCTGCCCACCGGACGCCCACCCTGAAGAGTGGTTCTGTGCTTGGCGTTTTATCTTAGTTGAGGAAGCTTAGTGCCACTTGCTAGATTAACTTAATACTTTAGTTGCTGGAATAGGTGCTTTACTCTGAAAAGGTAAAGCTTAAAAGGGAAGTCGGTGCAAGGCCGACGCGGTACCGCCACTGTAATGAGGAGGAGCCCCACAAAATACCACTGGGAAAAAACCTGGGAAGGTGTGGGGTTCCGATGATCCGAAGCCAGGAAATCTGCCTATGCCAGGTTACCACTATCCCTACGGATGTATAGGAGGTGGCTTCATGGTGTATGTGCTGTTTCCTGGCACCGTCATAAAACCCCGGTACATTTGTAGAACCGGGGTTTTTAATTTGCCCAACTAGGATACAAACAAATCGCAATTACATGAATGAAAAAGGTGAGTATCGGAATGAGGAAAAAAAGAATTTGCTTAAGGATTACTTCAATACTAATCACCCTTTGTTTTATTTTGAATACGACATTTTTAACGATTCCCAACCTGGCAGTGGCCAGTGAACCGGGTAAGACCTATACCGCCAGTCAGTTATCCCAAAAAGCCATTGAATTTATACATAAGCAATATCAGGCCGGTGAAAAAATCGATGGCTATACGGCCTACGTATTAGCCCTAGGCGGCGAGGATCTGGGGTCTGAAAAATGGACCAATAATGGCAAAACATTAAAACAAGAAATCAAAGAATTGTCCAATTTGCTGGGGGATCATCTTACCTTAATCAGTTATATATGCAACACCCAGAATGACGATGGCAGCTTTGGACCTTTAGGCAATGAATATGGAACGAAAGGCCCCTTACTGGCCTTAGCATCCATTAAAAATGATCTGGTGCCTGGAGTAGAAAGGCAGCAGGTAGAGGATGCCATTCATAAAGCCATTCATTACTTCCAAGAGAAATATCAAAGCGGTACCATTACCTATGATGCACAAGGTTTTAGCCTTGATTATCGCTGTATCGAAGCCTTGGTCAAGGCAGGCGAAGACCTTTCAGCAGACGGGTGGATATACCAAGGAACCTCTCTCCGGGATGCTGTGCTTGCTTCTGCCGCTGTTACTGCCGCCAACCCAGCAGCCACAGCGGTGGAATTGGCTAAAGAATTGGCAGCCCTTGATGCAGTGCAAGCATACTCAGCCAATGCAGAAGCACCCACCCTGGCCGCAGCAATTGGTTTGGATGCAGCAAATAATGTTGAGTTAGACGAAGCCACAGAGATTGAAACAGAAACAGAAACAATCGCTGAAGTGAGGGAAACCCCGGCTAGCGAGGTTATATCAGAAGAAACAACAAATGAAACCGAGTTAGAAGCAGCCCCAGAAATTGAAACAGAAACATTCGTTGAGGCCGAATCATTTTCAGCAATTGAGATTACATCCGAGGAAGCAATTGATGAACCTAAATTAGAAGTAACGACAGAAATTGAAGCAGAAGTAACAGAAGTAACGTTTGAGGCTAAATCAACCCCAAGCATAGAGGAAACAACGGAGGAAATGAACAATGAGGTTGCGTTAAACGAAAACGTTGCAAGGGAATTATCTGTTACGGATGAAGTATACTCAGACATTGTTACCGAAATTAATTTAAACGTAGTTGAAGTTGAGCAGACCTTACCTCCCACAGATAGCATGGCCCCAATTCATGAAAAAAAATATAAGGCACCGGATGCAGCTGACCTAGCGAATTCGATTGCCCAACAACAGGCAGCAGATGGCAGCTTTGGAACAAGTATCTATGATCATGTGACCGTGCTTCATGCATTGGGTAAAGCAGGCCTGCTGGAGGGCATTGACCAAGAAAAGGCCCTTGCCTATATTGATGGTTTAAAAAAGATTCACAAAGATATTTTTGGTTATGACGCCGGGGTAGCCTGGGGATCTGAATGGACACCGGAGGAAGCAGACACCACTGCCCAGGTTATGACTGCCCTTAGTTATTTTGATGCAACAAAGGATGTAAATGAGACTATCCAGGACGGTCTGAGCTATCTTAGGGATGTGCAAGACCCGGATAGGGCTGCCATCGCTATTAATAGCTGGGATAGTACCTATAACACGGCTGAAACATTGATTGCCCTAAAGGCCCTGAAAAGATCCTATGATGAGTATGCCGGTTCCGGTTCAGCCTGGACAAAAAAATCTAGAACAAATACGCTGGCAAAGTGTTTACTGGCCCTTAACCAATGGAATGATACCCCCCAAAAGGAAAAATTAGCTGATCAGTTAGTAAAGCGGCACGCCGGCAAGGAATCCTTTGAAAATAGTGTTTATAGTGATATGTTGGCCTATATTGCCCTCGGTGAAGCGGGAACGCTGGGCAGCTTAAATGCTATTGATGTTAAGGAATATATCCTGTCCAAACAAAATAAGGCAGACGGTTCTTGGGGGGAAACCTTTGACAGCTATTATTACCCTGATTTTCTCTCGACCACCCAGGCTATCCGGTCACTTACTTACCTGCCGAATGCTGCTGCGGATCAAGAGCTTCAGTCGGCCATTGTCAGTGGTTTAAACTACTTAAAGGGTTTGCAGCAAATGGATGGCGGCGTTTATGCTACCTGGGACGACCCGGCAATGGATAATTCCGGCGTGATCGTCACCCTGAATAAACTGGGTATCGATCCGGCAAGCGCCGCATGGAAACATACCAATGGTTTAACACCATTCGATTACCTTCTGAACAATACCATGAATCCCGACGGCAGCTTTGGTACTTTGAAAAATGTTCCAGGTGCCACGGAGGCATTAGCTGCTTACCGATTGGTCACAGGTGAAGGAACTCCTGGCGGCGGTGGGAATCTTCCCACAGACCCAGAGTTGGATCAGTGCAGTGTTGAAATTGCTATAGTGGGTAAGAACGGTGAAGCACTTTTCGGACCTAGCAGTGTTGTGGTAAGTAAAGATAGCAAGGGAAAACTCACGGTACTAGGCGCGTTGGAAGCCACTGGGCTGGGCTACACGGAGTCGGGTGGACTGATCACAAGTATTGACGGCCAAAGAAACGAGGGTTTGAAGGGGTGGATGTATAAGGTAAATGGAAGTTCACCGGCCATTGCAGCCTCCGATAAAACCGTTAAAGAGGGAGATCAGATTATTTGGTGGTACAGCAGTGATGTGAGTAATCCCGGTCCTTCCTGGGATAGTGTCTCCAAGGGGGAGGTACTGCCGGAGCCTGTTTTATCACCAAACCTTGAGGAACAAAACAAAAACCTGCCTGAGTCATTACGGGCCTCAGAGGATACTCTGGCAGCCCTGGAAAATATTAGCCAAATCCTTGGCTTACAGGGAAATACATTTGAATTGGGTATCCTTGGCCAAGGGGGTCAAGCGGTGATTGTCGTGGGTGACAGACAGCCGATAAATAGGACGGACTTGGCTTTCCAAAGAGGTATGCTGCAGAGACAGTTGCAATTGCAACAGAAGGTTGAAGCAGCTAAGGGTGCGGCAGTGGTAGAGGAAGGGGGCCAATTAGGCTTGCTTATCCCGGCTGAGTCCCTGACCAAGGATATAGAAATAACCGTAAATAAACTGGATATGGATAACACAACCTTACCCCCTGGCTATCAACAATTGTCTGCCACCTATGAATTTGGTCCCGCTGGAACGAATTTTACCGTACCGGCAACCCTAGCCATCCAGGTGGTTATTCCTCCCCTGGTAAAACCAGATAACCTATATCTGGCCTGGTATGATCCAAATGCCGGCAATTGGGTGATCATCCCTTCGGTAGTGGATCTTAACAAGGGTGTAATTTGGGCCAGAATCCAACATTTTAGTAAATATGCCATTTTTGCCAAAGAAACCGTAAAATCCTTTGCTGACGTTAACGCTGGCTCCTGCGGTTGGGCCAAAGACCCCATCGAAGTGCTAGCTGGAGCAAATCTTTTGGCTGGCGTAGATGGTACTAATTTTGAGCCCCTAAGGCCGGTAACCAGGGCAGAGTTTACCAGTATGTTAGTCAAAGCGTTAGTCCTACAGACCAAGGCCGATGCGGCTGACCATTTTAAAGATGTAAAAGCCGGCGAATGGTATGCCGGAGATCTGGCAACTGCCTATGAAGCAGGATTGATTAAGGGATATAAAGATCGTTACTTCTGTCCTGACAATACCATTACCCGAGAAGAAGTGGCTGCTATTTTGGCCCGGGCCTTGGAGTTGCAGCCCTCCGAACAAAAATTGCCCTTTGCGGATCGTGATCATGTGAAAGACTGGGCCAGAGACAGTGTGTTGGCCGTTACCGAAAGAGGACTCGTTAAAGGCTTTCCCGATGAAACATTTCGGCCAGATCGTACCACCAGCCGGGCAGAATGTGCGGTGCTGATTTACCGCCTGTTGGCAGGTATGTAATTCCTTTATTGGAGTGTGTTTAATGAAAGGGAAAACGAAGGTTATTCTTTTGCTTTTTGTAATATTGGCCTTTCTTTTGGGACCCGCTGTTTACAGCAATAAAATCAGCAGCGTTGACCAGACAAAGGTTAGCTCCCAAGCTACCCCCCTTAATAATGTGCTGGAAACGGAGGTTGCGGCAAAGGACGAAAGTATCACGAAAAACATGCCTGAAGTAAAAAAAGAGACGGAGGATAAAACTTCAGCCAATGCTGTGCCAACAAACAACCAGCAAGGTGAAATAATCCCCCAAAATAATACAAATCAGGAAAAAGCCCCGCCGGTATCTCAGGCTGTTGTCACGGAAGCTGCTGCTGTCACGGGCGGCAGTGCTTCCGTGACAGCCCAAAGCCAGGGAAATATAACATCTGAGACAGAGGAAAATCAGTTGCTCATTAATCTGGCAGTGGTAGGCATGAATGGTGAACTGCTTTACGGGCCTAGCAGTGTTACCGTGTCGCAACCGAATCAGGGGGTCATCACCGTATTAGAAGTATTGGATGCATCTGGCATAGAGTATACCATGTCCAGCCGTTATCCCGGCCTGGTAGAGTCCATTGTTAGCCAGCGCAACAGAGGGCAAGGAGGTTGGATGTATAAAATTAATGATCAAAGTCCGATGCAGGGTGCCAGCAAAATGGCAGTAAAAAAGGGAGATACCGTTATTTGGTGGTATAGCCAAAGCATTCGTGTACCACCTCCTCAGTGGGAGCAGTTAATGCAAAAATAATATTGGGGGGAGAAGTCTATGCGATACAGAAAAAAACCAATGGCCTATTTACTTGGGTTATTTGTCTTCATGTTGATTTTTCCGATGCAAGCCTTGGCCCAGCCCACCGTTGATCACAAGCTGGCCCTGGAGCGAGCAACAAAGGCAATTACGGCTAGCGTTAAACAACCGGAAGCACAGTTTGCCACCTGGAATTATCTGGCCCTTGCTGCGGCAGGCCAAAATCTTGCCGGCTACCCGGTTAAGCAGGTTTGTCAAAAACAATTGGCCTCAGCACAGACCACCGCAGATGATAGCATCTTAATTTTAACCTTGCTTGCCGCAGGCCATGACCCGACAAATTTCCAAGGACAAAACTTGATCAAAAAGATTCAGGCCAATCAACTGCCTAACGGCAAGTTTGCTGATAATAGTGACCGCAGCGGACAGGGCGACAATAATTGCCAAGTGCTGGTGAATGCACATATTTGGGCCATACTGGCACTATATGCTGCCGGGGCGGACATCCCGGATGAAGCAAAAGCCAAAGGGTGGCTAATCGACCAACAGCATCGGGATGGCGGTTTCAATTGGTATACCAAGGATAACACGTCGGATGTGGACTCAACCGGCATGGCCTTAATGGCTTTAGGGGCCCTGGGTGAGAAGAAAGATAGCCCGGTGGTCCAAAGGGCCTATACCTTTTTAAAAAATGTCCAGGGAACGAAAGGGGAGTATGCTTCTTGGGGGGCAGTCAATGCTGAGTCTTGTGCCATTGCCATGCGGGGCCTTCTTGCCGTAGGCATAAATCCCTTAGATGCCGAGTTAAGCAAACCAGGTGGCAATCCTGTGACAGCCTTATTAAGTTTTCAATTAAAGGATGGCTCCTTTTCCCATATGGCGGGTACCGATTCGAATGAGATGGCCACCCAGCATGCTTTAATGGCATTAGCCGATCTATATTACGGCAAACCCTTTGAACAACGGTTACGTGAAGCAAAGAACCCGACTGCTGTTACACGAAAGGGTTCCATGTAAACGCGCAAAGCGGTTGAAAAGCTTAGGACGGGGAGTATTTTAAAATGACAGACTGGTTGATGTATAAAGAAAAGGGGCTGTTCTTACAAAGTTTCCACCCAGCGGCATCCTTGTTTTACTTGGGAACATTGTTTGTATTGGCATTATGCTTTAACAACCCTCTTTACCAAGTTGGCTTGCTATTGGTTCTGCTGCTGGCCATTTGGTCCGTAGATGGGTTAATGGTTTGGGAAAAATACTTAAAACTTAGTTTGTTTATAGCGATACCCATTGTGTTGATCAATAGCCTAATGGGGCAAAATGGCAAAACAATTATTTGGCTGGGTCCCCAGGTTCCGGTGGTGGGACAATTGACGATCTCAATGGAAGCAATCTATTACAGTGCTTCCATGTGTATCCGATTGATTGAAATAATAAGTGTTTTTTGCTTGTTTAATCGAATGGTCCACCCAGATAAGGCCGTAAGTTTCTTTGCCAGGTTTACGGGTAAAACTGCGTTGGTTATCAATATGTCCATGCGACTGTTTCCCATTATGGTTAGAGAATTTGAACGGATTAAGACGGTGCAAAGGATGCGGGGCGTGGATTTTAACAAGGGCACCTTCCTGGAGAGAATGAAAAACTATTCGTCCGTAGTCAGTATATTGCTTTTATCCTCTCTGGAAAATTCCCTGGAAATGGCTGAATCCATGCAAGCCAGGGGATTTGGCAGTGGACCCAGATCCAGTTATGCAAGAAATTTATTACGGCCCCGGGATTTTATCTGCATCTTTAGCTGCGGCTTAGGTTTAGGGATAGGTCTTTGGGGTTTGGCCCACGACTATGGTACCTATACCTTTTATCCCCTAATTGGTTATTTGATTAGTAGCAATGCATCCATGGTTGTTTTACTGTTGGTACTATTATGTCTATCCATGCCAGTGATGTTGAGTTGGGGGGGACAGCATTGCCTCTTTATCAAATCCAAAATTTAACCTTTTTTTATCCTGAAAGCGAAAAGGCTTCCTTAGATAAAATACAACTGAATATTGAAGAGGGGGAGTTTATTCTGGTGGCCGGGGAATCCGGTTCCGGCAAATCTTCCCTGGCTCGGGTGCTGGCTGGCTTGCTGCCGGATTTTTATGGCGGTCGCTTTGGTGGCAAGGTTTACTTCAAAGGACAGGACATACGTAAAATGGATCGGCGGCAATTGGCCGGGGAAGTGGGTATGGTCTTTCAGGACCCGGAAAAGCAACTGGTTATGACGGGTTTAGAAACGGAGATTGCCTTCGGCCTGGAAAACCTGGGTTTTTCCCAACAGGAGATGTTTCGCAGGGTGTCAGAAGTGATTGGCTTCCTGGATCTAACAGCACTTAAGCAGAAAGATGTTGCGAACCTATCCGGGGGGCAAAAACAGAAAATCGCTCTGGCCTCTGTTTTAGCCATGCAGCCAAGTGTCTTAATTCTGGATGAACCAACATCACAGTTAGACCCTGTGGCAGCGGAAGAATTGTTAAACCTGATCAAGCGGCTTAACGAGGAACTGGGATTTACCGTGGTACTCATAGAGCAGCGGTTAGAAAGGTGTTTTCATTTGGCCGATCGCGTAATCATGATGGAAAGGGGCAAAGTGGTAAAGGACGCTCAACCGGAACAGGTTGCCCGTTGGGCAGCAATGAAAGGTATTTCTATTATTCCGCCGGTGGCTAAATTATTTTCTAGGTTAGGCTTTTATTCAGTGCCTATTACGATAAAGGAGGGCAGAAAGCAGTTAAAGAAATTATTCCAAGTAAAGTCTGCTTCTGCCGAAACGAACCTGCCGCAAGGGGAAAAACAATGCAGCGAAAGAGTCTTGGGACAAGGAACTTTGTTGGAGGTAAAGAAATTATGGTATGCCTATGATGATGGCGGGGAGGCACTGCGGGATATCAATATAACCATCCGGCAGGGAGAATTTATTGTTATATTAGGAGAAAACGGGGCCGGCAAATCTACTTTATTAAAGAGCTTAGTGGGTTTGCTTCAACCAGGGCGAGGCAAGGTGATATTTAATCATAAAGACTGCCGGGTGGCCTACCTCTCTCAAAATCCCAACGACTATCTTTTTCAGGATACAGTAGAAGATGAATTAAGGTTTACCTTGAAAAATTTCAAGATCCGGGATGAGCAAATTGTCAACCAACTGCTGGAGAAGCTGCAGCTAAGCGTTAACAGGCAAGTAAATCCCCGGGATTTAAGCAGCGGTGAAAGGCAGCGGGTGGCATTGGCTTCGATCATGGTAACCAAACCAGAATTTTTAGTTCTTGATGAACCGACCCGTGGACTGGACTATCGCTTAAAGGATGAGTTAGCTAATTTCTTGATCAACCAGACGATGCAAGGGGTAAGTGTGGTCATGGTTACCCATGATATTGAATTTGCCGCCAAATATGCCTCCCGGGTTATCATGATGTTTGATGGAAGGATTGTTAGTAACGGAAAAACCTGTGAAACCTTTGCCGGATCAATCTATTATTCCACACAGATGGGTAAACTTTTCCGGGGATACTGCCCAGGAATCCTGACTGTTCAACAGGCCTATGAAAAGATCCAACCCTTGATGCAGGAGAGAAAAACCTATCAGACCAGTGCTGAAAGAGGGATTTAGGTGAGAGTACGTCGATTTGCTTTGCCGATTTTTTTAGTGATTGTGCTGGGGTTACTGCTAGTCAGTATAAATAATAATAATCTTGTGGCCAAACAAGGCTGGGGCATGCTTTCCTTTGAAATACTGATGATAGCATTGATTTTTCTTTATTGGGGCTTTGAGCAGAGAGAGGATACAGCCAGGGAAATAGCTTTTATTACTGTGATGGTGGCCATTGCTGCGGTGGGGCGCATACCCTTTGCTGCTCTGCCCGGTGTTACGCCAACAACCTTTATCGTAATCATTTCTGGGTTTGTTTTAGGACCTAACGCTGGTTTTATGATTGGATCAACGGCAGCCTTGGTATCAAATTTCTTTTTAGGTCAGGGACCGTGGACACCGTGGCAAATGTTTAGCTGGGGACTGGCCGGCGCCTCAGCGGGGCTGCTCAAAGGGGTTTATCCCAATATAGGGATTAAGGGATTAGCTTTTTTTAACTTTATCTGGGGCTATCTTTTTGGCTGCATCATGACGCTATGGTCATGGGCTGCCTTTATTCAACCTCTAAATTGGCAATCCTTTGTCCTTACCTATGCTGCCAGCTTCTGGTTTGATACTTTTCATGCTGTGGGGAATATTGTTTTTTGTTTATTGTTTGGGGCAAATTTTGTTAAAATTTTAAAACGTTTTCAAAGAAAACTAAGAGTCAGCAGCATTGATGATCCGAGTCCTTAAAGCATTGCTTTACAACAACAGTGCACCAAATGTGCAACAGCATGTTTTTAGGCCAAATGTTGTTAGACAGCAACAGGTTAAAACCACAAAAAACCAAATTGAAAGGAATAGTCTGAGGGACTATTCCTTTCTTTGCGAGAAATTGTCAAAAAACAACAGTAGATGTAGGCGATTACATAAGATTAGGAGTATTCCGAAAAACAATGCAACAGCTCTTGCAAACCAAAGGTGTTGCTCTGCTGCTTAGGTAGGAGCAATTATGTTCTGAATAAAACAGTTATTGCTCAGAAATAGATTATTTAATACTGGCATGAAAGTTGCTATTAAAAGATTAAACATTCAGAATTTTTAGATACAAAATATTGCTTATTTAGACACATGGACAATTAATAGGGGGTGAAAAGTTGGGGGAGATGAAATCCACCGCCAGCATAGCCAAACGAGGCCTGGTAATGGTAATCACAGGTAATGGAAAGGGTAAAACAACCTCTGCCTTTGGGCAGGCTTTACGGGCAGTTGGGCAAGGTTATCAGGTGTGTTTGGTTCAGTTTATGAAGGGGAGAAAATATGGGGAAGTTTTAGCCGCTGAAAAATATCTGCCGGATCTTAAGATTCACCAATTTGGCCTGGACAGTTTTGTTATGAGAGATAATCCTGCACCGGTGGATGTTGATTTGGCTAGGCAGGGTTTCGAAAAGGTCAAAGAGATCATTGCCAGTGGTCAATATGACATGGTTATTTTAGATGAGATTAATGTTGCAGTTGACTTTAATTTAATTCCCGAGGAAGACGTTTTAAACCTGGCCAAAAACAAACCAACTGAATTGGATCTGGTTTTAACAGGTCGATATGCTTCAGAGAAACTCAGGGATATAGCTGATTTAGTAAGTGAAGTTACGGAAATAAAACATCACTACAATGCAGGGATTAAAGATAGGGCGGGCATAGAGTATTAGCCTTATCACAAAATATACGTTAGGAGGGAATACCTTTTGTTTACTGAAGAATTATTGAATCAAGCAAGTAGTTTAAGGCAAAAGTGGGAAGATGAAGTCAAGAAAACCATTGCTAAGCGCGCTGACCAAAAGGAAAAATGGACCACTGTTTCTGATCTGGAAATTAAAAGGATATATGGACCTGAAGACATCAAGGATATGGATTTTGAAAGAGACATTGCTTACCCCGGACAATTCCCCTATTTAAGAGGGAACCAAGCAACTGGTTATCGTGGAAAATATTGGACCTTCCGAATGTTTGCAGGTATGGGTACTGCCGTAGAGACGAATAACCGCTGGCATTACCTCTTAAAAACTGGCCAAACCGGCCTAAGCACCGCCTTTGATTTTCCCACCTTGATGGGTTATGACACGGATTCCCCCAAAGCTAAGGGTGAGTGCGGCAAGTGTGGTGTAGCCATCGATACCATTGATGACTTTAGAGATCTGATTAAAGGCGTCCCCCTGGATAAAATCACAACATCCATGACCATTAACCCGCCGGCCACGGCATTATGGGCCATGTACTGTGCATCGGCACAGGAGCAGGGAATTCCCCTTACCAAAATCGGCGGGACCATTCAGAATGATATGTTAAAAGAATTTATTGCCCAGAAAACCTTTATGTGCCCGCCCGAGCCATCGGTAAAATTAATCAGTGATACCGTTGAATTTGGCACCAAATATGTTCCCAAGTGGAATACCATCAGTATCAGCGGCTATCACATTCGAGAAGCCGGAGCCACTGCCGTTCAGGAATTGGCCTTCACCTTAAGGGATGGGATGGAATATGTGGAGGACGCCATTCGGCGTAAGGGCTTGCATGTAGATGAGTTTGCTCCCAGATTATCCTTCTTCTTTAACTCACACATCGATTTCTTTGAGGAAATTGCTAAGCTAAGAGCTGCCCGTCGCATCTGGGCGAAGGCCATGCGTGACCGTTATGACTCTAAGGACCCACGTTCCTGGTGGATGAGATTCCACACCCAGACAGCCGGCTGTTCACTAACTGCTCAGCAGCCTTACAACAACGTTGTCAGAACCGCCACACAGGCTTTGGCTGCTGTTCTGGGAGGAACGCAGTCCCTGCACACCAACTCGCTGGATGAAGTTTTGTGCCTGCCTTCGGACCATGCCGTTCAAATTGCTTTAAGAACCCAGCAGATTATTGCCGAAGAAACCGGTGCTGCTAACACCATTGATCCATTAGCCGGTTCCTATTTCGTAGAGGCACTGACCAACGAAATGGAAGAAAAGGCTTGGGAATACATCCATAAGATTGATGAAATGGGCGGCATGATTGCAGCCATCGATAAAGGTTTCCCACAACTGGAAATCTCCGATGCGGCCTATAAGTTCCAACAGCAAATTGATGCCCAGGAAAAGGTTATGATCGGTGTCAACAAGTATGTAGAAGCCGATGAACAGGTTGACATTCCCTTCCTGGAAATCGACGATGCTGTTGAAAACGAACAGTTAGCGCGTCTTGCTGCGGTTAAGAGAAAGCGTGATGGCCGCAGAGTGGCTGAGACCTTGAAGGATTTGGAAAATGCCTGCAGAAGAGGCGACAATGTGATGCCTTATTGCATTGAAGCAGTTAAGAGCTATGCCACCGTGCAAGAAATTTGCGATGTTTATAGAGAAGTATTCGGTGAATACCGTGACCCTGGCATTTATTAATTAAATCTTTTTAAATCCCTAAAGGAGGTAACGTGATGTCGGAGAGAAGAATTCGCATATTACTCGCTAAACCCGGGTTGGATGGCCATGATCGTGGTGCTAAAGTATTGGCTAGATGCTTCCGGGATGCCGGTTTTGAGGTAATCTATACTGGTTGTCACCAAACCCCAGAGCAGATAGCTGCTGCCGCCCTACAGGAAGACGTTGACGTTGTTGGTTTAAGCTGCTTATCAGGTGCTCATAAGTACCTATTTCCCCAAGTAGCCAAACTCCTAAAGGATGAAGGCGCCGAGGATATCGTGGTTATTGGTGGGGGGATTATACCAGAGCAGGATATGGATGCTCTGTATGAGGCAGGACTTAAGGCTATTTTTACTCCGGGAGCCACTCTTGATTCATTAGTTGAGTGGATTAATAAAAACATAACTCCGAGGGCGTGAGTAACATGAAAGAACTGGGCAAAAAGGTTTTAGCCGGAGACATCCGTGCTGCCTCCCGCCTCATCAGAAATCTGGAAGACCAAATCCCCAATACCCATATAGCCATGCAGGAAATCTTTAATAATACCGGTAATGCCCATGTCATAGGAATCACCGGGGCACCCGGTGCCGGCAAGAGTACCCTTACGGATGAGTTTATTTATGCCTTTCGTCAAAAGGATAAAAGTGTGGGAGTATTAGCAGTTGACCCCACCAGCCCCTTTACCGGGGGAGCCCTTTTGGGTGATAGAATCCGCATGCTGAGACATGCTGAGGACAAAAAAGTATTTGTCCGGAGCCTAGCCACCAGATGTTCGATGGGTGGCCTATCCAAGGCCGTTGGTGAAGGTATCCATGTCATGGATGCCCTGGGCAAGGAGAAAATAATTGTTGAAACTTGCGGTGTCGGACAGCAAGAGGTAGAAATTATCAATCATGCCCATACTGTAATCGTTGTACTGGTACCTGGTATGGGGGACGAAATACAAGCCCTCAAGGCTGGCTTAATGGAAGTGGCAGATATCTTTGTTATTAATAAGGCGGACCGTGATGGGGCCGGCAAATTATATAAGGAAACCTTAAATATGGTACACATGTCTAAGGGTGCTGCTGCAGATAATAGTTGGAATATACCGGTACTATTGGTTGAAAGTGTCCTTGAACCCCACAAATTTGCCGAAAGTGTTGATGCTATTCGGGAAAAGGTGGAGGAGCATTATCAATATCTGGTTGATAATAACCTGCTGGTCGAACGTATGCGCCGTAAGACCGCAGCGGAGATTAATGAAGCCCTCTGGGGAGCAATCCTTCAGCCAGTATTAAACAATCTGGAAAAAGATGGCGAGATTGAAAAAATGGTTGAGCAGGTATTGAAAAAGGAAATAGATCCCTATACATTAGCGGATCAAATAGCCAGTAAGTATGTTAAATAAGGCCATTTAAACCTAGATTCGATGATGGGTAGTTAAATTAACGAACCCATCATCGAATATTATTTAGTATAAAGGGTGTTAAATATGGAAAAGAAGACCATTAAGGTTTTGCTGGCAAAGGTTGGCTTAGATCATCAAAATAAAGAAATCCGTTTATTGGCTCGTGGTTTAAGGGATCAAGGTGGCATGGAAGTTATTTATACTGGTTTATATGGTACACTGGAAGAAATTGTTCAAACAGCCGTGCAGGATAAGGTGCATTTTGTTGGGTTGAGCGTACACAATGGTTCCCATCGGGAGTTGTTTCCCCGGCTGAAGGAATTGCTCGCTGCCCAAAAAGCAAGCCATATCCTGGTTTTTGGGGGAGGAATGATTCCTGAGCAGCATAGGCAGGAGCTAAAGGCCTCAGGCGCGGTGGATGAAATATTCGAACCAGGTACCCCCGTCAGTAAGATTATCGCTTGGCTTAATAATAATAATCTGAACCTTTAATCCTATAGCTTAGAGGGGAGGAAGCTATTTGGCAGAACCTTTGTTAATGAACATCGATCACAATGTTTATCTAAGGGATGATTGTCTGGTACTTTTAGATCGCCGTCATTTTCCTCAGCAAATTTTAGAGGTGGTTTGTCATAACTATGAAGAAGTAGCCAAGAGTATTGAAGCTATGGTAGTACAAGGGGCAGGGGATATTGCCATTACAGCTGGCTATGGACTTTATTTGGCAGCGCGTCGGCAGGAGTCTCTGGGCATCGGTATTGAAGAAGCCCGGAAAAACTTATTAATGGTCAAGGATCGCTTGGTTAATACCCGTCCCACTGGTTTTCATATCAAGGTTCTCTTGGAAAGATTGTTAGATAAAGTAATTTGGCAAGATGATAACTGGTCAGGACAGATATTAAATCGCCTTACCGCAATCAATAAAAAATCAGATGTACGTTCTCGGTTAACGGGCCAATGGGCTGAGACTTTGCTGCAAGACGGAGACTGCCTCCTGACCCACTGCTTTCCCGGCCCAGCCCTTTTATATATGCTGCGGCTGGCACTGGAGCATGGCAAAAAAATAAAACTAATCACCAACGAAACCAGACCTTATCTGCAGGGTGCCCGGCTTACGGCTTGGTCGGCTTCCGAACTGGGCGTATCAGTAACCTTAATAAGCGATAATATGGCAGCCTATTGTATGAGCCAGGGTATGATAACAAAGGTTTTTACTGCTGCTGACCGAATAGCCTTGGATGGAGCGGTGGCTAACAAAGTAGGTACCTTTCAATTGGCCATTGCCGCCCAATACCATCAATTGCCCTTTTATATTTTGGGCTATGGGGGACCGGATAAAAAATGTCTAAGGGGCCAGGACATACCAATTGAACAACGGAATCCCAAGGAAATCTTATTTTTTAATGGGACAAAGATCAGTGGTGAAAAGGTAGAGGGTTTTTATCCTGCCTTTGATATCACACCGCCCCATTTACTTACGGGAATAATCACAGACCGGGGAATTTTTTCTCCCGGGGATTTTTATACCTATTGGTCATTACCAAATCCAATCGTTTAAAAATTAGAATGGGGGTTTATAAATGGCTATTATAAAAGATTCGGTAATCATTCCGCTTAATCGTCCCTTATTTATTCCCAAACAAGGGGATCTAAAGGTAGAAGATTTAGTTATTGAATCCAATGGCGGATATAAGGTGATTGATAAACCAGAGTGCATTATTGTACAAAATGATCATTGTTGCAGAAGTATCAAGGTTACGATCAAAACAAAAGAGTAGCCAGTCCGCTGCTGGTATAATCAGTATTTGCACAAGGCTAGGTAGGGGGATAGAAACGATGGTGCGGTTATTTAGAGCTTGGTCAGTGGTTGATCATTATAGGGGACAAGATCGGGTGAAGTTTGACTGGTTCGCAGTAGGCAGGCAAATTCCTGTGGGTTCCTATGAGGAACTAATTGAGAATTACGATGAACAAGATCAGGAGGCCTGGTGTGATCAATTATTATTAAATGAACTTTTTACCGAGGCTGAAATAGGGAAATTAAAGGGCTATCTCTTAAATAACCACCAATTAGAGGTTCAGGTGGCAGAAGTATCCCTGCCCATAAAATCCGGTGGGCTGAGCCATGGCTTGCAGCTTATTAATGGTGTAAATGGTTTTTATTCCCTGGCTGATGAAGCAGGGTATAATCTAGATCTATCTATACTTGGCCATTTTGAAGTGGCAGAAGAGGCGTTATCGAAGGCCTTGACAGAGGAAGAAGTGCAACGGGGTTTTGAATTTGTAAAGCTGATCTTTCAGGAACTAGACTTGCCCTGGCCAGAACAAAAGGATATCGCCTCTTTGTTAAACAAGATATATAAAAAATCTGGCTATTATATACATCAGAAAAATATTTGATGCCCCAGGGTTTACTCCGGGGGCATTTTTTTATGATACAAATAGTGAAAAAATACCTAAATTAAAATATTTTGTAAGAGGAAACCATGGTTTGCCATCGAAAAAATATTATTACATATTTATAGTCATTTGAAGGGAACGAGAAGCTAGGTGCAGACGATGGGCAGAGAGGATAAAGAAAAAGATTATGATAGTCAATTGGAGAAGCTTGAAATAAGTCTTCTACTGGAGGGAATTTTCCAGCTTTATGGCTTTGACTTTAGGAATTATGTTTATCCCTCTGTTCGTAGAAGAATATGGCATAGGATTTGGGCTGAAGATGTAAAAAGCATATCTGGTTTACAAGAAAAGGTTTTGCATGACACGGGATCGATGAAGAGGTTATTAGATGATTTGTGTATCCGTGTGACAGAAATGTTTAGGGACCCTCTTTTTTTCTTAGCGTTTAGAACAAAGATATTGCCATTGTTAATCAACAAACCTCAGATTCGGATTTGGCATGCAGGATGCTCCACTGGGGAAGAGGTATATTCCATGGCTATTCTTTTAAATGAGGAGGGTTTGTTTGATAAAACTAATATTTATGCTACGGATATAAATGATGAGGTAATAAATAGGGCTAAACAAGGAATTTTCCCAATCTCCAAAATGCAGGTTTACACCAAGAATTATATTAAGGCCGGGGGGGCTAGGGCCTTTTCCGACTATTATAAGGTTATCGGGGAGAATGCGATTTTTGAACCATACCTTTCCAAAAGGGTGTTGTTTGCTCAACATAATTTGGTAACGGATGGGTCCTTTAATGAATTTGATGTAATTATTTGCCGCAACGTGATGATTTATTTTGATAAAATCCTCCAACAAAAAGTATATCGATTATTTCATGACAGTCTGAGTACCCATGGATTTCTTGGCTTGGGCAATAAGGAGACCCTTGCTCTCTCAGAATTAGCACACTGCTATCATGAGATTGATGCAAAGGAAAGGCTATACCGTAAAATCCGCTAAATAGGGTCAAGCCTGACCCCTATTTAGCGGATTTCACAATTTCCCACAATTTGGCCATACTTTGCCCATAATTATTTTGTACACTTGCATTCAGAAGTAAAGTTTTACCAAAAGAAGCAGATGGGGTGGAGGTTATGTGTTTTAAAAAAGGAGTACATATTTTTCTAGGCATCTTCCTTGCCGTAGCCATGGTTGGCTGCAGCGGCGGTGGAACAGCAACGAATGAAAAAGCGGTGCAGTCGGAGACTTCAGGAACTCAGAAAGTTACCATGCCAGAGGATAGGCCGGCCTTTATGGGGAAAGTGAAGGAGATTGTCGGTAATGAGGCAACTATTTTTAAAGCGGAAATAGATCCAAATGGGGAGGTACCCCAAGGAGCACCGGCAAACCAGCCACAAAGCCAAAACCAGCAGCCAGCCAATCAAGCCGGTAGCCAACCAGCAAATTCCGGGGCAAGGGGTAATCAGGGAGGGCCGGGAATGAGTTTCAGTGAAGAAGCCGAGACCTTGCTGATACCGGTTGGGGTTCCCATTGTAAGTATGCAGCGGGGGAGCCAAGAGGTAACGGAGGTAGGACTTTCCCAGATTAAAAAGGATACCCTATTACGCATTTGGGAAACCAATGGTGAGATTTCCTTTGTTCAGGTGATGGGAGGTAGTGCTACAAGAACTACAAGAGAAAGGACGGGCAACGACCAGAACAGTGGCTTCCAACGTGGTGCTGGTGGAATGGGTGGCATGGGTGGCCCGCCGCCGGGGATGTAATATAATGGAAGGAAAATGCGTAATTGATGCTGCGAACCTGGTAAAGATCTATCAAAATGGCACCGAGGAACTTAAGGTGCTGGATGATGTCAGTATCAAGGTGCTTGCCGGTGATTTCATGGCTGTTCTGGGGCCTTCCGGTTCGGGAAAATCTACATTGATGAATATACTGGGTTGTCTGGATGTTCCCACCTCCGGCCAATACTCGTTGGATGGGTTCGATGTTTTAAAAGCCACAGAAAATGAATTGGCGGAGATTCGCAACAAAGAAATAGGCTTTATCTTTCAAAAATTTAACCTGTTGCCTCGATTAACGGCACTGCAAAATGTTATGCTCCCTTTGCTCTATCGTGGGCAGCCTGAGGCAGAGGCTCTGGCCCTGGCCAGAGAAAAACTAACGCTATTAGGCTTAGAAGCAAGGCTGGGTCATCGACCCAATGAGCTCTCCGGCGGTCAGCAGCAAAGGGTGGCCATCGCCAGGGCCATTGTGGGCAACCCTAAGTTGTTATTGGCGGATGAACCCACCGGGAACCTGGACAGCAAATCCAGTGAAGATGCCATGCAAATATTTAAGGAGCTTAATGAACAAGGAAATACCATTGTCATTATTACCCATGATGTTGAAGTGGCTGATCAGGTCAAAAAGTTAGTTTATATACGGGATGGTAAGTTATATGAAAATCATTAGTGAACAGAGGTTGAAGAATTTAGCTAAACTAAAAACGAAAAAATCATTTTGGATTGTTTTGTTAACGGTCCTTGTTTTGATCGGCGGCACTGGCTACTGGTGGCAAAGACAAGGCAGCCAGCCAAGTACAGAGGTTCAAATCCAGCAGGCTCAGGTGCAAAGAGGTGACATTCTGGTTGGTTTGGATTCGGATGGAACCATTGATTTTTCGAAAGTAACCCTACGTTTTGATGTCAGGGGGACCATTGCTGAAATTCTAGTCAAGGAAGGTGATCAGGTCAAAAAGGGAGATGTGATCGCCAAATTAGATGACAGGGATTATCAAGACCAATACCAACTGGCCTTAGCCAAGCTGCAGGAGGCCCAGGACCAAAACATAACGAATCAGTTAGACAATGAACTGACCCTCAAAAAAGCAGAGGCTGAATTGGAAAAATTACGGGATGAATATACAGAGATGGAAACCATTGCGGATGCCTATGCAGCCAATGAGTTAAAACTAAAAAAATTAGAGCTGGCTAACAAAGAGTCAGAATATGGCAATCTGCAGCAAAAGTTTGAGCTGCAAAGGGCCAGGGGCTTAGACCAAAATGAATTAG
This sequence comes from Desulfotomaculum sp. 1211_IL3151, assembly GCF_036763075.1. Lineage (NCBI taxonomy): Bacteria > Bacillati > Bacillota > Clostridia > Eubacteriales > Desulfotomaculaceae > Desulfotomaculum > Desulfotomaculum sp. 1211_IL3151. Next base: position 40,064 of record NZ_JBAIYV010000031.1, read on the forward strand.
AGGTCAAAATGGCCAAAGAAAATTTAGAAGATACGATCTTATATGCCCCGGTTTCCGGTGTTGTTTTGGACTTTGCTAACAAGGTTGGGGAAAGTCTTACGGATGAACAAGACTTTGCCACGATCCATGAAAACAATACCATCAAGGCCATTACGAATGTGATTGAGTATGATATTGGCCAAATCAAAGTGGGACAACGGGTCTATGCAACGGTGGAAGCTGTACCAGACAAAAAATTTACTGGTCAAGTGACCAAGGTCAATGCCTTACCCAGTGAAGGGTCCAACGGTTTGGTTAACTATGCGGCGGAAGTGACCCTTCATGATCCCGGGCTAGAACTTAAGGATGGGATGACCTGTTCGGTATCCTTTGTCATTAAAGAGGTTAAGGACTGTTTAATTGTTCCCTACCAGGCTGTGAAGCTGGTGCAGGGTAAACAAGTGGTGAAGGTACTTGATGGACAGGGGCAACAGGTGGAAAAACAAATCAAGACAGGCTTTACGGATGGCACCAGCGTAGAGGTCATAGAAGGCCTGCGGGGCAATGAAACGGTTGTTTACCAACGGGCCAGCACAGGCAAAACAACCACTGCCACCCAGACAAACTTTAGCCAAAGAAGCAGGTGATGCTTTGAAATTAAAACAACTGCTTAAATTAGTCTTTACCAATATCACCCAAAACAAAGTGCGGACCTTTTTGACAACCCTGGGTGTGATCGTGGGAACCGCCACCATTTTCCTGGTGGTAGCCATTGGTAACGGTGGTGAAGCCCAGGTCAATGAGCAATACTCCAAGCTGAATGTCGGCACGATTATCGTTATGCCCGCCCAAAGGGGAAGGGTGGCCGATCCCCTTACCAAACAAGATGCCGAACTATTTTTAGCCAGCGAAAACATTGCCCAGGCCTATCCATTATTGCGCGGCAATGGAGATATTAACTTCAATAATTATTCTACTTCTGGAACCTTTATGGCAATTCAACCAGATTTTCAGACCAGTAACAACCTAATGGTAGAAACTGGTCGGGCCATCGAGGAAGAAGACGAAACGAAAAAGAACCGGGTTGCTGTGGTGGGTGCGGAACTTGCCAATACCCTGACGGATGGTAACTCAGCAGAAATTGTTGGCCAAAGTATCAGCATCAGTGGCAGGCGGTTTGAGGTAATCGGTATCTACGATCGGGTGGGCGATACCGGCTCCGGCCAGAGTTATGATGATGCCGCCTTTGTGCCCTATACGGTGGGAGAAAGGTTTTTATTAGGAACCAGGGCGAACCCCACCATTAATGTGCAGGCCACCAGCCTAGAGACCGTTCAGTCCGCCATTGAGGATATTACCAATAGTCTCAATGAAAATCACCGGGCAGGTGGGGCCGATCAATTCCGCATTATGGATGCCGGCAGCAGATTGGCTGCGGCCCAAGAGACGGCCAGATCCATGTCGTTGCTGTTATTGGCGGTGGCCGTGGTGGTTTTGGTGGTGAGCGGCATCGGCATTATGAATGTCATGTTCGTCACGGTCAAGGAGAGAACCAAGGAGATCGGCACCTTGAAGGCCATTGGAGCCAAAAAAAAGGAGATATTAAGCCAGTTTTTGATTGAGGCGGTGATTATCAGCTTAGTAGGGGGCCTGATTGGTGTCTGCGTGGGCTTTATGACGGTACCAATATTACAATACTTTGAGCTGGCGGCCCTTCCTTCAATCAGTGGGGTTCTCCTAGGATTAACCTTTTCGGTTGTGACAGGGGTGTTCTTTGGTTTTTACCCGGCCTGGAAGGCTGCGGAACTTAGTCCCCTGGAAGCATTACGTTATGAATAAGGGGTGATAGCTATGGGCAAAATGCGAATCCTTCTATTGGCCATGTTCTTTGTGCTGGGCAGTGCTTCCCTCTGTTTTGCGGATACGGAAGCGGTTAGCCAGACAGAGGTTATTACCTTGGAACAAGCTAAGGGGTTGGTCAAAGAAAACAGCCGCAGCCTAAAGAAGTATGAAATTAATGCAGACAGAACAAAGTACCAGCAACAGCAAGCCAATTACCAATATTATGAGGCCATTGACAAATATAATGGCGAAGACTATGAAAGAATAAAATCAGCTTCCAGTAATATTCAAAATGCAGAGAATAATTATCATGATGCTGTGCAGGATGAAGAAAATTATCGTAAACAAATGGATTACATTGTGGAAGAAATCTATACTTCCCTTTTAAACCAGGAGGACTCCTTAAACAGTTTACATAAGGAGCAGGAACTGAAACAATATCAGCTCGGACTGGAAAGAAAAAAACTTACTTTAGGCAGCAGCAGTCAATATAAGGTAGATGAATTGGCTGCCAGTGTTACGACCCTAAAGACAAAGGTCATGGATCAAACGAATAGTATCAAAACGAAGAAGGGTCAGTTTAACGATTTGCTGGGCAGGGATTATGACGCTGAGCTGCAGTTGGTCCCCTTTGAGACTTCGCAAAAGGTTGAACTACCTGAGTACACAACGTTACTGTCCGATGTCAGCTCTGCCTATAGCACCCTTTCCCGACTGCAAAGGGATCTGAGGGACATGGAGGACGACTTGGACGATGAAGATGACTTTGACTATTACAAATATTTGGTTTTAAGGCAAGAAATAAAGGCCAAGGAATTAGAATTGGTTGACGAAAAAAATAGTTTAAACGAAGTGGTCAATAATCTGCTGACAGATGTAACTTCCAAACAACAGGACTATCAAGTGGCATTAACCAATTACACCAATGCCCAAAGATCCTATGAGTGGGCCCAAAAACGCTACGAAATGGGGCAGCTTTCCAAGTTAGCTCTGTTGGAGAGCGAGCTAAACTATCTAAACGTAAAAAATCAAAAGGTTACAGCCGGCTATAGCTTTTATTTGAGCCAGCATTCTTTAAAATTGGCGGCAGAGGGTATTGTGATGAATTAATTAACCCGGATGCTCCAAACGTCAGACCAGGCATAAGCAGTCTGCTGGTTTTGACAAGAAATGTTTTTTACACAATTTTTCACAGTTCTTTGATAATTGTGCTGCATTCTTGACCTATCGTATAAGCATGGTCACACTGAAAAAATTCAAGGAGCATTCCTGTAAGGAAATAAAATGACCTTTGAAAAAGAAAAGCACCTCCTGTAATATACTGGGTGTCGAGCTGTCTAGGCGACCGACCCCTAATTTAATCACACAGGAGGTACTTCAAAATG
>NZ_JBAIYV010000065.1:0-39585 GCF_036763075.1 Desulfotomaculum sp. 1211_IL3151
CCGGTAATGGAGAACACGTCCTCTACAGGCATTAAGAAGGGCTTATCTACAGCACGTTCAGGATCAGGAATGTAAGCGTCTACATTGTCCATCAGCTGCCAAACCTTGCCGCACCATTCACATTCTCTGGTACCGCAACCGCACTCTAAGGCTTTTAGGCCAGAGCCAGCTACGATAGGAGTGTCATCGCCGGGGAACTCATAGTAGCTTAACAGTTCACGAACTTCCATGTCTACCAGTTCCAGAAGTTCTTCATCATCAACCATGTCAGACTTGTTCAGGAATACTACGATGTAAGGTACGCCAACCTGACGGGACAACAGAATATGCTCACGGGTTTGTGGCATGGGGCCGTCAGCAGCGGATACCACAAGAATAGCACCGTCCATCTGAGCTGCACCGGTGATCATGTTTTTAACATAGTCGGCGTGACCAGGGCAGTCAACGTGTGCATAGTGACGCTTTGCAGTTTCATATTCTACGTGGGAAGTATTGATAGTGATACCACGTTCACGTTCTTCGGGAGCATTGTCAATTTCATCATAACGTCTAACGGCTGCACCGCCAGCTTTAGATAAAACAATGGTAATGGCAGCAGTCAGAGTGGTTTTGCCATGGTCAACGTGACCGATGGTTCCAATGTTTACGTGGGTTTTATTACGTTCAAATTTAGCCTTAGCCATGCTATTACTTTCCTCCTTGCACCTTTGGAAAATATCTTATTAATTAACCGTTGCGCTTCGTAATGATTCCTTCTGCAATGTTCTTAGGCACTTCATCATAGTGGTCATGCTGCATTGAGTAAACACCACGCCCCTGGGTTTTAGAACGCAAATCCGTTGCGTAACCAAACATTTCAGCCAAGGGAACAAAGGCAGTTACAATTCTGGCATTACCTCGTTGATCCATTTCATCGATGCGGCCACGGCGGCTGTTAAGGTCGCCAATAACATCACCCATGTATTCTTCCGGAACGGTCACTTCAACCTTGAAGATTGGCTCCAGCAGAACCGGATTAGCCTTTTGGGCACCATTTTTGAAAGCCATCGATCCGGCAATCTTAAAGGCCATCTCGGAAGAGTCTACCTCGTGGTAAGAACCATCATAAATGGTTGCCTTGATGTCAACCATTGGGTAACCCGCCAGAACACCATTTTCCATTGCTTCGCGGATCCCATTATCAACCGGAGCAATGTACTCTCTAGGAACTACACCGCCCACGATCTTATTAACAAATTCGTAGCCAGGTCCGCCTGCTTCCAGGGGTTCCAGTTCAATCCAGACGTGTCCATATTGACCTTTACCACCGGACTGCCGTACAAACTTACCTTCCGCCTTAATCGTCTTGCGAATGGTTTCTTTGTAAGCAACCTGTGGCCGTCCTACATTGGCCTGAACTTTAAATTCACGCAACAGGCGGTCTACAATGATTTCTAAGTGCAGCTCACCCATGCCAGCAATAATGGTCTGACCTGTTTCTTCATCGGTACGGACCTTAAAGGTGGGATCTTCTTCAGACAGTTTGCTTAAAGCCACACCCATTTTATCTTGGTCCGCCTTGGTCTTCGGCTCAATGGCTACATGAATTACTGGATCCGGGAATTCCATGGACTCCAGGATGATTGTTTTTTTCTCATCACAGAGGGTATCACCGGTGGAAGTATCTTTCAAACCAACTGCCGCTGCAATATCACCAGCAAATACCTCGGGAACCTCTTCCCGGTGGTTGGCGTGCATCTGAAGAATACGACCAACACGTTCCTTTTTACCCTTTGTGGAGTTGAAAACATAGGAACCAGACTTCAATGTCCCCGAGTAAACCCGGAAGTAACTCAGTTTGCCTACGTATGGGTCAGTCATGATTTTAAAAGCCAGTGCTGAGAAGGGTTCTTCATCGCTGGAGATCCTTTGATCTTCGGCACCGGTGTCAGGATTAAGACCTTGAATCGCCGGAACATCTGTTGGTGCCGGCAAATAATCTACAATTGCATCCAATAAAGATTGAACGCCTTTATTCTTAAAGGAAGAACCACAAATTACCGGGGTGATTTTAACTGTCAAAGTGGCCTTACGAATGGCCAGTTTAATTTCTTCCTCTGTCAGCTCTTCACCTTCCAGGTATTTCATCATCAGTTCTTCGTCAGATTCAGCCACTGCTTCCAGCATTTTTTCACGGTATTCATCAACTTGATCCACCATGTCTGCGGGAATGTCAGCAACTTCGCTATTTGTGCCCAGGTCATCAAGATAAACGATGGCCTTCTTGGTTACCAGATCCACAATACCTTTAAAGCGATCTTCGCTACCAATAGGTAATTGAATCGCTATTGGGTTAGCCCCCAGACGATTTTTGATCATGTCCATGCCGTTAAAGAAGTCAGCACCAACACGGTCCATTTTGTTAATATAAGCAAGTCTGGGTACACCGTACTTATCAGCCTGTCTCCAAACAGTCTCAGACTGGGGTTCTACCCCACCGACAGAACAAAATACAGCCACTGCACCGTCTAACACCCTTAGCGAACGTTCTACTTCAACAGTAAAATCCACGTGCCCGGGTGTGTCTATAATATTTATACGGTGATTATTCCATTGGGCTGTGGTTGCAGCAGAGGTAATGGTAATCCCACGTTCCTGCTCCTGAACCATCCAGTCCATCGTGGCTGAACCATCATGTGTTTCACCAATCTTGTGAACTTTCCCGGTGTAGAACAAAATACGCTCAGTGGTAGTGGTCTTTCCGGCATCGATATGGGCCATAATGCCAATGTTACGGGTTCTTTCCAAAGGAAACTGTCGAGCCATAAATGCTCCCCCTTACCACCTGTAATGAGCAAATGCTTTGTTGGCCTCAGCCATTTTATGTGTATCTTCACGCTTCTTAACAGTTGCGCCAGTATTGTTAGCTGCATCCATTATTTCAGCAGCCAGTTTTTCAGCCATGGATCTACCAGAACGCTTGCGGGTAAACAAAACCAGCCAGCGAATACCCAGGGTCTGACGACGATCAGCCCTTACCTCAATAGGCACCTGATAGTTGGCACCACCTACACGGCGGGCTTTAACTTCTAATACGGGCATTACATTTTTCATAGCAGCATCAAAAACCTCTAAGGGGCTTTTGCCTGCTTTTTCTTGGATGATTGCAAAGGCGTCATAAATAATCTTTTCAGCAACACCACGTTTACCATCCAACATCATTTGGTTAACAAGCTTCGTTACAACCTTGCTCCCATAAATGGGATCGGGAAGTACATCCCGTTTGGGGATTCCACCTCTTCTTGGCACTAATTCTCCCCCCTTTGCACGATAATTATATTGCAATGTTTAGGTAAGCCTATTTTTTAGGACGTTTAGCCCCATATTTGGAACGGCTGCGGTTACGGTTTTGAACACCGGCAGAATCCAGTGCGCCACGAACAATATGGTAACGCACACCCGGTAAATCCTTAACCCTGCCACCACGCACAAGAACCACGGAGTGTTCCTGCAAATTGTGACCAATGCCTGGGATATAGGATGAAACCTCAATGCCGTTTGTTAGGCGAACACGTGCTACTTTACGCAGGGCAGAGTTAGGTTTCTTAGGGGTTGTGGTATATACCCTGGTGCAAACACCCCTCTTTTGAGGACAATCTTTCAGGGCAGGGGCGGTTGATTTGTAAATAACCTGTTCGCGACCCTTGCGAATAAGCTGGTTAATGGTAGGCATATCTCTCTACACCTCCTCTCGAAGTACTACATATTTAAGTAGTTGCCTTATTGCTCAATAATAGCTGCTATGGCACAGCCCACTTCAATGTTGCAGGCTCTGCCTAAATCCTTCATGCTGTCGGCCTTAACAATTGGTATGTTTTTAGAAGAACAAATCCGAAGGATGGGATCTACCACGTGCAACTCCGCATCAGAAGCCCAATACACTTCCTTTGCCTGAGATTTTTCTACAGCCTTTAATGTCTGTTTAGCCCCTATGGTTTTTTTGCGGGCAGCCTTTAAAGGCTCCAAAGACATGGTATTCCCACCTCCAGTAATAAAACACTTACATATAATATCACTTACAATAACCCGTGTCAATAATTTGTATTTTGGGTTGTTAGAGTCTTATTTTTCCAAGATTAGGTCGAAAGAGTCCGCCGCATCATTGGAAAGAATATTATACTCACTGTCCTTATCAGAAAGCAGTATATCGCTATCTTCATCCTTTGGTTGCAGTTTTTCTTCAAAGACCTCAATATTGCGATACCTTGACATGCCTGTTCCCGCCGGCACCAGCTTACCAATAATAACGTTTTCTTTAAGGCCAAGCAGCGGATCCATTTTACCCTTAATCGCTGCTTCTGTTAGAACCCTCGTGGTTTCTTGGAAGGAAGCGGCAGACAAGAAGGAATCTGTAGCCAGGGAGGCCTTGGTAATGCCTAGCAATACGGGTTTTGCCTCGGCTGGTTCGCCGCCCTTTTCAATGGCCTTGCGATTCTCCTCTTCAAATTCAAAAATATCAATCAGACCACCTGGTAATAGTTCGGTGTCACCGGCTTCTTCAACCTTTACTTTTCTTAACATTTGGCGAATCATAACTTCGATATGTTTGTCGTTAATCTCCACACCCTGTAATCGGTATACTCTCTGTACTTCTTGCAGCAGATAAATCTGGACTCCTGCGGGTCCTTTAATCTTTAATAGATCGTGTGGGTTAACGGAACCCTCGGTTAATTCATCGCCAGCCTCTATACGCTGCCCTTCTCTTACTTTCAATCTGGCGCCGAAGGGAACAGCATAGACATTCTTTTCACCGTTATCCTTGGTAACCTCGATTTCTCTTCTGCCCTTTACCTCACGAACGGCGATAATACCCTCTTCTTCTGACACGATGGCCTGCCCTTTCGGTCGTCTTGCTTCAAATAGTTCCTCAACCCGGGGTAGACCCTGGGTAATGTCGTCACCAGCTACCCCACCGGTGTGGAAAGTACGCATGGTCAATTGTGTGCCGGGTTCGCCAATGGACTGAGCAGCAATAATGCCCACTGCCTCGCCAATATCGATTTTACCACCGGTTGCCAGGTTCTTCCCATAGCAGTGCTTGCATACACCGTAGCGGGTTTTGCAGGAGATAACCGATCGGATCTTTAGCTTTTCTAGGCCTGCCTCTTCAACTCCCAGTGCTTGTTCCGCTGTCAGCACCTCATGATTATCCACTTGTTCCTGGGAGATAATCACTTCACCTGTTTCAGGATGCACCACTGCTTCCATCGGCACCCGACCTTCCAGGCGCTCATGCAGTTTTTCAATACCTTCGGTGCCATCCCTAATTTCCCTTACTTCAATCCCCTCGGTGGTGCCGCAATCATCCTCACGGACAATAACATCCTGGGCCACATCTACCAGGCGTCTGGTTAAGTAACCGGAGTCCGCAGTACGCAAGGCGGTATCTGCAAGACCCTTCCGAGCACCGTGGGTGGAAATAAAGTATTCCAATACGGTTAAGCCTTCACGGAAGTTCGCTTTAATCGGCAGGTCAATGATTCGTCCGGATGGATCTGCCATCAAGCCGCGCATACCGGCAAGCTGACGAATCTGCTGAATATTACCCCGGGCACCGGAGGTTGCCATCATATATACGTTATTAAATTTATCCAAGGTTTCCATCAGGGCCTTGGTTACCTGATCGGTGGCTTCATTCCAAATGGCAATTACCTTACGATAACGCTCATCTTCGGTAATAAGGCCCCGGCGGAATTGCATTTCTATTTTGTTTACCTGATCTTCGGATTTGGCCAGGATATCCTTTTTCGCCTCTGGAATGGTAATATCTGCAACCCCGATGGTAATGCCAGCCCTGGTTGAGAACTTATAGCCTAACTCCTTGATCCCGTCTAACAGCTCTGCGGTGTGGGCATTGCCTAGTAGACGGTAGCAATCTGCAACAATTTTACTAAGGGTCTTTTTATCGCAAACCTTATTAATGTAGCCTAATTCCTCAGGGATAACTTCATTGAAGATGATCCTGCCAACCGTAGTCTGTGTTCTTTCGCCATTTTTCCGGCGAACCCAGACCTTAGCCTGTAAGGAGACTTGTTTATTATCATAGGCCAAGATGGCCTCCTCTTCATCCTTAAAGACCATATTCTCACCTAAATCGCCATCCCTGTCCATGGTTAAATAATAGGAACCTAAAACCATGTCCTGGGTGGGGCTAGCCACGGGCTTGCCATCCTTCGGATTTAGGATGTTGTTGGCAGCCAGCATCAGAAGCCTCGCCTCAGCTTGAGCTTCCGCAGATAAGGGAACGTGTACAGCCATTTGGTCACCGTCAAAGTCCGCGTTGTAGGCGGTACAAACCATGGGGTGAATCTTAATGGCACGCCCCTCCACCAGTACAGGCTCAAAGGCTTGAATTCCTAAGCGGTGCAGGGTTGGGGCACGGTTTAACATCACCGGATGTTCCTTAATAACATCTTCCAGTACATCCCAAACTTCCGGACGTACCCTTTCCACCATACGTTTAGCACTTTTAATATTATGGGCATGGCCGTCATTGACCAGCTTTTTCATCACAAAGGGTTTAAAGAGTTCCAGGGCCATCTCTTTCGGCAGACCGCATTGGTGCATCTTAAGGCGGGGGCCTACCACAATAACGGAACGTCCTGAGTAGTCAACCCTTTTACCCAGAAGGTTTTGCCTGAAGCGACCTTGTTTACCCTTCAACATATCCGAAAGAGATTTCAGCGGGCGATTGCCAGGCCCGGTAACAGGGCGGCCACGACGACCGTTATCAATCAGGGCATCTACCGCCTCTTGAAGCATTCTCTTTTCGTTGCGCACAATAATATCCGGTGCACCTAAATCCAGCAGCCGTTTTAAGCGGTTATTGCGGTTAATTACCCGACGGTAAAGGTCGTTTAGATCGGAGGTCGCAAAACGTCCGCCATCGAGCTGTACCATGGGTCTTAATTCCGGTGGGATTACCGGCACCACATCCATAATCATCCACTCTGGACGGTTGCCTGATTTTTTAAAGGCCTCTACCACTTCCAGGCGTCGTATGGCACGTATTTTCCGTTGGCCGGAAACTTCTTTTAGTTCCTGGCGCAGATCCCTGGCTAATTCCTCCAGGTTAATTTCCTCCAGCAGAACCTTAATGGCTTCTGCCCCCATACCTGCCTTGAAGGTGTGGGCAAACTTATCCCTGTATTCCCGATACTCGGTTTCAGTAAGCAGTTGCTTTTTCAATAAAGGCGTATCGCCTGGCTCCATGACGATATATGAAACAAAATATAAAACCTTTTCCAGTGCCCTTGGTGACATGTCAAGCAGCAAACCCATGCGGCTGGGAATACCCTTGAAGTACCAAATATGGGAGACTGGTGCTGCCAATTCGATATGTCCTAACCTTTCACGGCGAACCTTAGAACGGGTTACTTCAACACCGCATCGATCACAGACAACCCCTTTATAGCGAACGCGCTTGTACTTGCCGCAGTGACATTCCCAATCCCGGGTGGGACCAAAAATACGTTCACAAAACAAACCATCTCTTTCTGGCTTTAAGGTTCGATAGTTGATGGTTTCTGGTTTTTTTACCTCCCCACTGGACCACTGACGAATTTTATCCGGTGAGGCAAGAGCGATACGTATGCTATCAAAGTTATTTAGCTCTAACAAAGGACCTACTCCCCCTTATAGCGGATTTGTTTCAATCGTTTACTTACCGCTTGTTTTAGTCCTCGTCATCCAAACTGAAGTCTTCTTCAGCTTCTTCCAGGAAGGTTTCATCGAATTCATCAGCATCCTCTTCGACTTCCTCCTCTTCCTCAGCATCCTCTTTGGCGGGACTTGCTCGTCTTTCTTCGGGCAATTCGATCCCTAATTCTTTTGCGGTTTCTGTTATGTCTTCTTCAATTTCCTTAATTTCAATTTCTTCTGCATCCTCGGAAAGCACCTTGACATCCAAGCCCAGGGACTGCAATTCCTTGATTAGTACTTTGAAGGATTCCGGTACGCCTGGTTCCGGTACATTTTCGCCCTTAACAATGGCCTCATAGGTCTTAACACGACCTACAACATCATCGGACTTGACCGTAAGAATTTCTTGCAGCGTATAGGCTGCGCCATAAGCTTCCAATGCCCACACTTCCATCTCCCCGAAACGTTGTCCCCCAAACTGTGCTTTACCACCCAAGGGTTGTTGGGTAACCAGGGAGTAAGGACCTGTGGACCGAGCGTGGATTTTATCATCTACCAGGTGGTGCAGTTTTATCATATAGATGTAGCCAACCGTAACCCTACTGTCAAAGGGTTCACCTGTTCTGCCGTCATAGAGAACGGTCTTGCCATCCTCTGGCAACTCCGCTCGTTTTAGAGATTCCCATATAGAATCCTCAGAGGCTCCGTTAAATACCGGGGTTGCCACATTAAATCCTAACATTTTAGCTGCCCAACCAAGGTGGGTTTCTAAAACCTGACCAATGTTCATACGGGATGGTACACCCAGTGGATTCAGGACGATTTCTACCGGTGTACCGTCCGCCATAAAGGGCATATCCTCTTCGGGCAGAATCCGAGCCACTACCCCTTTGTTACCATGGCGGCCAGCCATTTTATCCCCTTCGGAGATCTTTCTCTTCTGGGCAATATAGACTCTTACTAAATGATTGACTCCCGGCGGCAGCTCATCGCCATTTTCACGGGAAAACACCTTGACATCAACGATTTTCCCAGCTTCTCCGTGGGGGACTCTGAGGGAAGTATCCCTTACCTCTCTGGCTTTCTCACCAAAGATAGCCCTAAGCAGTCGTTCCTCAGCAGTTAGTTCCGTTTCACCCTTCGGTGTTACTTTGCCTACCAAGATATCACCAGGTCTTACCTCGGCACCAACCCGAATAATACCCCTTTCATCCAGGTCCTTTAAAATATCTTCACCTACGTTGGGAATATCACGGGTTATTTCCTCAGGGCCTAGTTTTGTATCTCTGGCATCACATTCATATTCTTCTATGTGGATCGAAGTAAAGTAATCTTCTTTTACTGCCTTTTCGCTGATTAGAATAGCATCCTCATAGTTGTTGCCTTCCCAGGTCATAAAGGCCACTAAGATATTTCTACCCAGTGCCAACTCGCCTTTTTCAGTGGCAGGGCCATCCGCTAGTATTTGTCCGGCCTCTACCTTCTCTCCCTTACTTACGATCGGTTTTTGGTTTATGCAGGTGCCTTGGTTGGAACGGGTGAACTTTAACAACTTATACGTATCATTGCGTCCCTCGTCGTTTCTTACTACCACTTCGTTGGCGGTGACTTTCACGATCTCGCCAGCTTTTTCAGCAACGATGCATACACCCGAGTCCTTGGCGGCTCTGTGCTCGATACCTGTACCTACCACAGGAGCCTGACAGCGCAGCAGGGGTACAGCCTGACGCTGCATGTTTGCACCCATTAGAGCACGGTTCGCATCATCATGCTCCAGAAAGGGAATTAAGGAAGTCGCAACAGAGAATACTTGCTTAGGAGAAACATCCATAAAGTCGATCCGATCTGTAGGTACCAGGATCGTTTCATGGCCCCTACGGGCATTCGCCCTTCCCTCAATAAAGTAACCATTATCATCCAAGGGAGCGTTAGCCTGGGCTATGATATGCCCTTCTTCTTCATCCGCCGTTAAATATACGATCTCATCGGTAACACGCTTGTGTTCCTTATCCACTTTTCTATAGGGGGCTTCCATAAAGCCAAAACTATTAATTCTAGCGTAGGTAGAAAGTGATCCGATTAAGCCGATGTTAGGACCCTCTGGGGTTTCAATGGGACACATCCGGCCATAGTGAGAGTGGTGCACGTCACGCACTTCGAAGCCCGCACGTTCCCGGGACAAACCACCGGGTCCCAGGGCTGACAAACGTCTTTTATGGGTTAATTCAGCCAATGGGTTGGTTTGGTCCATAAATTGGGAAAGCTGGCTTGACCCAAAAAATTCTTTAATAGAGGCTACCACTGGGCGGATATTAATTAGAACCTGTGGTGTAATCACGTCCACATCCTGAATGGTCATCCTTTCCCGCACAACACGCTCCATACGAGACAAGCCAATCCGGAATTGGTTTTGTAATAATTCGCCTACGGAACGTAACCGACGGTTGCCCAAATGGTCAATATCGTCAACGATTCCTTCCCCACTCATAAGCCCTATTAGGTAACGGAAGGTGGCTATGATATCTTCCTTGGTTAATTCACGGATAAAGGTCCGCTCCACCGGAACTTCCTTGTTTAATAAGCGATCCCATTCCTTGGGACCGTCCTCTCCGTTGGGATAACGATATAGTATTCCGTGCTTTAATTTCTTTTGTAGTTTGTAGCGCCCAACATGTGCAAGGTCATATCGTTTGGGATCAAAGAATAAAGTATTTAATAACGATCTTGCGCTTTCTACGGTAGGTGGTTCTCCGGGTCTTAGGCGTTTATAGATTTCAACTAAAGCCTCTTCTTCCGTATCCGTATTGTCACGGGTTAAGGTCTCTTGTACATATTTGTCATTTTCAAAGAGTTCCATAATCAAGGCATTGGAACTATAGCCCAAAGCCCGAATCAAAACGGTTGCCGGAATTTTACGGGTACGGTCAATACGTACGAAAATATGGTCATTCACGTCCGTTTCTAATTCTAACCATGCCCCTCGGTTCGGAATCACGGTGGAAGTAAACAATCTTTTGCCGCTGGGGTCAATTTGGTCTGCAAAATACACCCCCGGGGAACGTACTAACTGGCTTACTATAACACGTTCCGCACCGTTAATAATAAAGGTGCCCTTGGTAGTCATTAAAGGAAAATCTCCCATAAAGACTTCCTGTTCTTTAACTTCCCCAGTTTCCTTATTAATCAGGCGAACCTTTACTCTTAATGGAGCAGCATAGGTTACGTCACGTTCCTTGCACTCTTCCACTGAGTATTTTGGTTCTCCCAGAGTGTAGTCCAAGAATTCCAGAATAAGATTTCCCGTAAAATCTTGAATGGGAGAGATGTCATGAAAAACTTCCCTTAGACCTTCCTGGAGAAACCATTCGTAAGAATTTCTTTGTACTTCGATAAGGTTGGGCAAATCCAGCACTTCTTGAAGCTTGCCGTAGTTCCACCTTACCCTGTTTCCTACTTTTTCCGGGTAAGCCATCGAACACATCACACCCCTTAAATATTTAGCCTAAACAAAATATAGATATTTAAAAACTTTGACTGTTTTATCAAAGTGAAAACCTTTGCTTGTGTCTGAGGGAAACTATAGACAACGAAAAGCAAGGTCTTGCTTTTTTTAACAATACCTCGCCTTATGCATTATAGTCCCTATCTATTTTATTTTGGCCCTTTATGCAGGAAAATATGCACAATTTTTGCCACCTAATCTAAAAATTATATAACAAAACCATAGAATGACATTTTGTAATGTTAGCACAGGTAGTTTTGTTTGTCAAGTCGATTTTTTCGGTAAGTTGTCGTCAGCCAATATTTTAGCTATTCTTGATATACATTCTTGCTCATGTAGTTAAACACATGAAATTTTTAGACCCTCGCAGCAAAGCTAACAGCTAAAAGCAAAAACACCACCAACTAATGGCGGTGTTTTTGCATTCCTATTAATAAAGAGATTTCACGTAATTATTATTTAACGTCAACTGCAGCGCCAGCTTCAACGAGCTTAGCTTTGATCGCTTCAGCTTCTTCTTTAGCGACTTTCTCTTTAACAGGCTTAGGAGCACCATCAACCAATTCTTTGGCTTCTTTCAGACCAAGACTGGTGATTTCGCGAACAACTTTAATAACGTTGATCTTCTTGTCGCCTGCACTGGTCAGAATTACATCAAATTCAGTTTGTTCTTCTTCAGCAGCAGCAGCACCAGCAGCAGGAGCAGCGGCAACAGCTACAGGAGCAGCGGCGGATACGCCAAATTCTTCTTCAAAAGCTTTAACTAATTCAGCCAGTTCCAAAACGGTTAGGCCTTTAACGATTTCTAATACTTCAGCTACTTTAGACATATTAATAAGTAACCTCCTCAAGGTTTAAATAATATTTTTAGTAATCATTGGTTTATTATGCTTGAGCTTCTTTTTGTTGACGCACCTGATCCACTACATAGACCAGATTACGCAGGTTGGCAGCAAGAACGCCGGCAAAGCCGTACATAGGTGCTTGCATACCGCCCAGTACCTTGGCCAACAGAACCTCTCTGGATGGCAGGTCAGCCAATGCTTTAACGCCATTAGCATCAATTACTTTTCCTTCCAGAATACCAGCCTTAATCTCAACCCCTTGCTTAATCTCCTTGGCAAAATCGCTAAGGATTTTAGCAGGAGACACAGGATCCTCTATACCAAAGGCAAATACAGTGGGACCTTCAAGATAAGGGTCCAAGCCCTCGATACCAATTTCTTTAGCTGCGATACCAGCAATCGTGTTTTTAGCAACTTTCATTTCACTGCCAGCTTTGCGCATACGTGCACGCAAATCTGTGATTTTAGCCACTGGTACACCGCGAAAATCAGCCAAAATAGTAACCTGTGCAGAGGACATTTTTTCTTTAACTTCCTCTAGCATCACTGCCTTTTGAGCTTTTGTGGTCGGCAAGAGATACACCTCCTTCCGATGAATATATAAAAAAACAAATGCGGGGTTTCGTGTAGACACACCGAAATCCCCGCAATCTTATCTAAGCTTGCAGCAAAGACCGGCCTCGGTTGGCAAAATTAAGTCCAGTGGACACCAACTGTCTACGACTAGTTTATCTTCAGTTGTATTTACGGGCTCCTAGAGTTTGTTCGGGTTAATCCGCACCCCAGGTCCCATGGTGGAAGACACAGTAATGGTCTTCATATAAGTACCTTTGGCTGAAGCCGGCTTAATACGAACCAAGGTATCTGCCAAAGTTTTAAAGTTCTCAACAAGTTTCTCGGAATCAAAAGATACTTTACCAATAGGAGCATGAATAATACCGATTTTATCTGTACGGTAGGTAATCTTACCACCCTTGGCATCCCTTACTGCATCCGCTACCTCAAAGGTAACAGTGCCGGTTTTGGGGTTAGGCATCAAGCCACGGGGACCTAATACACGACCCAGGCGGCCAACGGTACCCATCATATCAGGAGTGGCGATGGCAACATCAAAGCCGAGCCAACCACCTTGAATTTTTTCCACTAGGTCTTCAGCACCAACAAAATCTGCACCTGCAGCTTCAGCCTCTTTGACCTTGTCACCTTTAGCAAAAACTAGGACAGTTTTAGTTTTACCAGTACCATGGGGTAACACTACAGCACCCCTCAGTTGCTGGTCAGCGTGGCGGGGGTCAACCCCTAGACGGAACGCAACTTCTACTGTTTCATCAAACTTTGCCTTAGCTGTCTTTTTAACTAATTCAACAGCCTCAAGGGGTTCGTAAAGAGCATTTTCATCATACATCTTTCTTACTTCCTGAAGCTTCTTGCCTTCCTTCGGCATATGAACTACCTCCTTTGTGGTACTAGCGGACTACATCCTCCCACCGGATGAAGTTTATCCTTCTACAATTTCAATGCCCATACTACGGGCAGTTCCTTCTACCATACGCATAGCAGCTTCTATACTGGCAGCGTTTAGATCAGGCATCTTTAATTCGGCAATTTCTCTAACCTTAGAACGGTCAAGTTTGCCCACTTTGTTCTTGTTAGGTTCACCAGAAGCGGTCTCAATACCTAAAGCCTTCTTCAGCAACACTGCTGCAGGAGGAGTTTTAGTAATAAAGGTAAAGGACCGGTCTTCGTATACTGTAATTTCAACCGGAATAATTAAGCCTGCTTGAGCAGCAGTTACTTCATTATATTGTTTAACAAACCCCATGATATTAACCCCGTGCTGACCTAAAGCAGGTCCAACTGGGGGTGCTGGGGTGGCTTTACCGGCCGGAATTTGCAATTTAATAATGGCAGCTACCTTTTTGGCCATTTCCAGTCCACCTCCTTACAACCTAAAGTCTTATTCCAATTTCTGAATTTGTGCGAAATCTAGTTCGATGGGAGTTTCACGTCCAAACATGGATACCATTACTTTAACTTTACCCTTGTCAGGGTAAATTTCTTCTATCACACCAACAAAGTTTTCAAAGGGTCCATCAGTTACCCTGATGTTTTCACCAAGGTTTATATTTATTTTGGCCTTTGGTTCCTCCATCCCCATTTGCTTAATAATTGCCTTCGCTTCATCTTCATTTAGAGGAATGGGTTTGGAACCAGAGCCGACAAATCCCGTAACACCCGGTGTGTTGCGAACAACATACCAAGAGTCATCGGTCATAATCATCTCAACCAATACATAGCCCGGGAAAACTTTTTTCTTAGAGATTTTTTTCTTGCCATTTTTAATTTCTACTTCATCTTCCATTGGCACTAGAATACGAAAGATTTTATCTTCCATATTCATTGATTCTATTCGCCTCTCCAAGTTGGCCTTAACCTTGTTCTCATACCCGGAGTAAGTATGCACAACATACCACTGTTTACTCATTAACAGAAGGAACCCCTTTTCCTTTAGGGTTCCCCACCCCCTCGCTTGACATTTAGGATATTATGGCCGAAACGCCTAAGCTGAGAAGCGAATCCAGCATCCAAATTACCACAGCAACCACAGCCACAGAAGCAAGTACTACGCCAGTATAGGTTATAGCTTCCTTACGGGTGGGCCAATGTACCTTTTTTAGTTCATTCTGAACCCCGCGCAGAAATTTGCTTGCGCTGCCAGCCCGATCCGAAACGGAAGACTTTTGTGCCTTTGCCGGTTCTTTTTTAGCTACGGACTTTACAGCATCCTTGGGGACCGCACCCTTCTTATTCTCGGCCCCGCTGGCTTCCTTGATTGCCGTTGTTTCTTTGGCAGCGCTTGCCTTTTTTTGTTCCTTCTTTTGCACAGCCATTGAAAAACGCCACATCCTCATTTTTGTTTTCACCAGAAGTGCCTTGAATAAGGCCCCATATGTAATGCGGTTGATTACAACCTCCGGGGCTAAAACTTGAACTATCTGGTTTCTTTGTGAACGGTGTGTGTGTGACACCACTTGCAATATTTTTTAAGTTCAATCCGGTTAGGATCGTTCTTTTTATTCTTGTCAGTGGTGTAGTTGCGCCGTTTACATTCGGTGCAAGCCAGAGTTACGCCTACTCGCACTGTTGCCACCTCCCTAAAACGAAAAAAGACTTGGACCGATATTGTCTAGTGTTATCTAGTAATATGCGTGTCTAGTAATATACCTTAACAAATTTAACACAAAGTATTGTTGGATGTCAATAGTTATCCGCGCTAACCCATAGTAGTATTTTGCCACATTTGCTGGATTTATATACCACATTTTTCAGCCGTCAGCCCTCAACCATCAGCCTGCAGCTTTTCGTTGTGTTAACTGTTAGTATTGCATCCTTAATGGCCCTGGGCCTTGCCGGCATCTTCTTTGACCGATAGCCCAATGCAAAAGCTAACAGCTAATGGCTAAAGGCTAAAAAGGGGGAGTAGGATCAACCCACTCCCCTTAGGGAACCTTTGCATTATTCGCGGATACCCGTTACTACACCGGCGCCTACGGTACGGCCACCTTCACGGATCGCGAAGCGCAGACCTTCTTCAATGGCGATGGGGGTAATCAGGTCGACATCTACTTTAATGTTGTCACCAGGCATTACCATTTCTACGCCTTCGGGTAGTTCTACGATACCGGTAACGTCCGTGGTACGGAAGTAGAACTGGGGACGATAGCCATTAAAGAAAGGAGTATGACGGCCGCCTTCTTCTTTGGTCAGAACGTATACTTCGGCACTGTATTTGGTGTGGGGTTTAATGCTGCCCGGCTTAGCCAATACTTGACCCCGTTCAATTTCTTTACGGTCTACACCACGCAGCAGGGCACCAATGTTGTCACCAGCTTGGGCATAGTCCAACAGTTTGCGGAACATTTCTACCCCAGTGCACACGGTCTTACGGGGTTTCTCGTTCAGACCAACAATTTCAACCTCATCTTGTACCTTTACTTGACCACGCTCTACACGTCCGGTAGCAACCGTACCACGGCCGGTAATGGAGAACACGTCCTCTACAGGCATTAAGAAGGGCTTATCTACAGCACGTTCAGGATCAGGAATGTAAGCGTCTACATTGTCCATCAGCTGCCAAACCTTGCCGCACCATTCACATTCTCTGGTACCGCAACCGCACTCTAAGGCTTTTAGGCCAGAGCCAGCTACGATAGGAGTGTCATCGCCGGGGAACTCATAGTAGCTTAACAGTTCACGAACTTCCATGTCTACCAGTTCCAGAAGTTCTTCATCATCAACCATGTCAGACTTGTTCAGGAATACTACGATGTAAGGTACGCCAACCTGACGGGACAACAGAATATGCTCACGGGTTTGTGGCATGGGGCCGTCAGCAGCGGATACCACAAGAATAGCACCGTCCATCTGAGCTGCACCGGTGATCATGTTTTTAACATAGTCGGCGTGACCAGGGCAGTCAACGTGTGCATAGTGACGCTTTGCAGTTTCATATTCTACGTGGGAAGTATTGATAGTGATACCACGTTCACGTTCTTCGGGAGCATTGTCGATTTCATCATAACGTCTAACGGCTGCACCGCCAGCTTTAGACAAAACAATGGTAATGGCAGCAGTCAGAGTGGTTTTGCCATGGTCAACGTGACCGATGGTTCCAATGTTTACGTGGGTTTTATTACGTTCAAATTTAGCCTTAGCCATGCTTAAAATTCTCCTCCTCCATTGTTAGGCATTTAGCAGAGATTTATTCCATCTCTAAAGTTATTTCCAAAATTATGCTCTTTTTATACCCTCAATTAGAAGTCCTAGACAAACCATTGTAAACCATTAGCAAAATTCGATAACAATCACAAAAATCCTTCTTTTTATTTATTAAAAAAGAAAAAAGCCAGTCCAATGACTAGCTTGCGTTGTTGGTAGCGGTGACTGGATTTGAACCAGTGACACCACGGGTATGAACCGTGTGCTCTGACCACCTGAGCTACACCGCCATATTCTTTTGGAGCTGCTAACCGGAATTGAACCGGTGACCTTATCCTTACCAAGGATACGCTCTACCTACTGAGCTATAGCAGCATGTTGGTTGCGGGAGGAGGACTTGAACCTCCGACCTTCGGGTTATGAGCCCGACGAGCTACCAACTGCTCTATCCCGCGTCAGCATTGACTAGCTTACCACAAACAAATCCTTTGTGCAAGAAAAACTTGCTTAGTAAATAAATGGTGGAGGGAGAAGGATTCGAACCTTCGAAGTCGTCTGACGGCAGATTTACAGTCTGCTCCCTTTGGCCGCTCGGGAACCCCTCCAGGTTTTCAATTTGGAGCCGACGATGGGACTCGAACCCGCAACCTGCTGATTACAAGTCAGCTGCTCTACCAATTGAGCTACGTCGGCACCGAACATTGATTATGATAACAGATGTATTCTGTCATGTCAACACTTTGAAAGCTGTAATCGATGGAAATTTTAGATGTTTTTAACTATATTTTTTTCTGATTATTTGAAGGTAAATCGGATGTCGTGTAGAATTTTATCACATGTAGAGGATGGCTGGTTAAAGATCTCGTTTCTCTAAATATCTCTCAAGCTTGCGCTTAACCCTCTGGAGTGCGTTGTCAATGGACTTAACATGACGATTCAAGTCCTCCGCAATCTCTTGATAGGATTTCCCTTCAAGATAGGACATAAGCACTTTCCATTCGAGGGAGCTCAGTATTTCTCCCATTTTCTCTTCAATGTCATCGAACTCTTCTCTACTGATAATTAGTTCCTCGGGGTCGGTAATTTTAGACCCGGATATCACATCCAATAGTGTTCGATCAGAATCCTCATCATAAATGGGCTTATTCAGAGAAACATAGGAATTCAGTGGAATATGTTTTTGTCTGGTGGCAGTCTTTATGGCGGTAATAATCTGCCTGGTAATACATAATTCCGCAAAGGCACGAAATGACGATAGTTTGTCCATTCTAAAGTCACGAATTGCTTTATAAAGACCAATCATGCCTTCCTGAATAATATCTTCTCTATCGGCCCCGATAAGGAAATATGAGCGGGCTTTTGCACGCACAAAGTTTTTATATTTGTTAATCAAGAACTCCAGCGCTGCGTCGTCGCCTTCACGCGCAAACTCAACTACATCCTCATCTACCATGATATGATATCCGCCGGAAACTTCTCTTTGTGCATTAGGATTCAAAACTATCGCCCCCGTCTTCTCATCTCTAGGAAAGCATAAAAACAGAAAAAAGCAATCAGAATAGCCCTGCAAAACGAAAACCTGGGGTCTGATTTACCAGTCCTTAGTTAGTTAGTTAGCCCTTTTAAGTTACATGACTAATTATAGCTTATCCCAAAAAGAATCGTCAAGGTAAAATAAATCCAATCCCTGTGGACTTTAGTCCTTTCTGCGCCGCCATTTTTCGAATATCACTCGGATATCTGCGGGAAGCTTGTCTTCCAGATATCCCTCCGTTGGATTGGTTTTGTTAAATTTCTCTTGCCCCTGCTTATTTGCCTTCATTACCTGACTTCTAAACTCCTTTGGCGTTACCCGGTAAGCACCTCTGCCAAAAATAATTTTTTGTTCATCCCAATCAGAGGTAACTACATGCACATTTCCCATTTTACCTAGATCCCCAACGATTCTCTCAATTAGAGCATCTGCCGTTTCACCTTCCTGGGTATAATAAACTTCTATGCCATGGACTATTTCATGGTGCCCAACCCCACTCTTTACCAGGTGAGCATCGAAAACCACTGTTATTGAATTGCCATCAAACCCGGCAAAATTCGCTAGGATATTTATTAATTTATCTCGACTGTGTTCTAAGCCTTTTTCAAGCATCTTCTCAAATTCTGGCCAGGCGTAAATAATATTGTATCCGTCCACCACATAAAATTCTCGCATGGACTAATCTACCCTCTCTGGCGTACCACCTCATATATAAGTAATGCGGCTGCCACAGAGGCATTAAGTGACCCCACACGACCCGCCATCGGCAAACGCACTAACATATCGCATCGTTCCTTGATTAACCTGCCCAGACCTTTTCCTTCTCCCCCAATAACGAGGAGTAACGGCCCCGTTAATTTTGCTTCCCAATGTATCTCTGACCCAGCCATATCTGCACCAACCACCCAAAGGCCTTCATCCTTAAGCTGCCGAATGGTTTGATCCAAATTGGTAACCCTGGCCACCGGAACATATTCCACCGCACCTGCAGAGGCCTTTGCTACCGTAGCCGTCAGAGCCACTGATCTTCTTTGGGGAATAATTACGCCATGGGCACCTGCAGCATCCGCCGTTCGGATGATCGCCCCTAGATTATGTGGATCATTCATTTCGTCCAGCATAATGATAAAGGGATCTTGCCCCTTGGCCCTAGCAATCGCCAAAATCTCCTCAAACTCCACATATTCCTTAGCCGCTGTGTAAGCAAGCACTCCCTGATGTGGTACTCCTGGGTTCATTTTGTCCAGGTGTTCCCGCTCCACCAGTTGGATGGGAATGTTATTTACCTTTGCCAGCTTGGTAATCTCAGCCAGTGGACCGCCGCCGGCTCCTTTGGTCATAACTATTTTATTAATGGGCCGCCCAGCACGGAGAGCTTCCCGCACCGGATTTCTGCCGGCAATAATTTCATTCATGCTAATGCCTCCACTATTTAGAAGTGAGATGTGAGAAGTTGGATGTTAGAATATAAAAGATGACAAAAAATTTCATCCTCTGCTGGTGCCGCTGACGGCATGGTAAGCTATCAAAGCGTGCTTTTTAGCCAAAGGGTCAGAACCACTCCACCAAATGCAGCAAGCAGACCCAATTTAAGAAGTATTTTCTTACGGGCCACTACACCAATAACACCCAAGGTCATTGCAATAACCCAAAGGGCTAGAATAATATAAGGGCTTACCAATTAAATTCACGCTCCTTATTAATCTACCCCGTATTTTTTACGAACCTCCGCCCTTTTACCACAACTTAATTTTCCTTCAGGACAAGGTCCCGTGAGGCATTCGGGGCCGGCAGCAGCAAATAACTGCGGGGCAACTTTCCTAACCAGGTTGAGCATTTCTTCAGCCAGTTTCCGAATCTCCCACTGGGCCCTTTGGCAACAGCGAAGATTAAAAAAGTGTCTCAATTCCCTGGCATTCATGGTGACAATAATTTTTGTCTCTGCGGCATTGGGCAAAACAAACCTGGCATCTTCATAGGCCCCTCGGCCACCTCCCAGTTTCTCTACCCACTGGTCATACCAGACTTGAATTTGGGCCATCTGCTTTTCAAATTCTGCCACTGCCCCCGGCCCCAAGGCCAAAATGGTTTCAGGAACAACATAATCAAAGGTTCCTTGATGATGTTGCCGGGTTTCACCAACATAACGTTGGGATTGCACGCTAAAGCTAGCGATTCGATGTCTGGTTATCTGGGCCAACAGACTCCGGGACACTCCCTCCATACCAAAGGTAAAGCTAACATGTTCGATGGTGCTGTAATGACCCATATCCATCAGTTTTTTTATAAAGGACTGTTGATCTGTGACCGATACATCTTCAATCAGACCATCGATATTGGCCGGCGAATAACATAATCTAGCTGCCATGGCCACAACCTTTTCTGGATTGGGGGTATGTTCCAACAGCCGTACTTTTAATGATACTTTACCCACTCGTCTTCCCTCTTCCAGTTTTTCTTTACATGAAGTAGAAAATGAATACTTCGTGTCCTCCTGAGCTAGCGAAGGATCTTGGATCTAACCTTCCAATGCGGCAAGATCCTTCGCTACCGCTTAGGCTGACATAGCGGATGGCTTAATACCAAGCCTACGGTTCATGGCCATTTTTCAGGGTAGGCCAAGCTAACTTATTGATCTTCTATGGCCCCAATGGCTGTTTTAATAAGCTCAAGAACCCGACTCTGCCGATCTTGCAAATAAAGATAACCAATCAGTGCTTCCAGGGCTGTGGCGTGTCTATATTCCATTAGGTCCGCGTTTTTCGGTAAAGTGGCCGATTTGGCATTTCTGCCTCTTCTGACCACCGCGATCTCTTCTTCGGTTAAGTTTCCTTCCAGTGTATGCAAGGCCTTTGCCTGTGCCCCGGCCCGTACATAACGCACAGCCATTTTATGAAGTTGATTAACCTTAACTGCTCCCTGGCTCAATAGGTATTGACGAATAACCAATTCATAAACAGCATCGCCTATATAGGCCAAAGCAAGACTCGGTAATTGTTCTGGGTTGGTTTTTTTATTTGGCAAAAAGTTGTCCTTAAACAAGCCTACCCCTGCTTTTTCCATCGAACTCCCTGAGGGGTATCCTCCAGTACAATCCCTAACCCCTTTAAGCCATCTCGGATGGCATCGGCCGTAGCCCAATCTTTTTTAGCCCGGGCATCTCGCCTGATTTTTATGATCAGTTGAATTAACCCTTCTGTTAAGGTATCGTCCGTCTGGTTCCCTTCCAGAATAAGTCTGCCTGTCATTTTATCTTCTTTTAAGATCCCCAGTACACTGTTAAATTCTTTAACCAAGGCATGCGCCTGGTCTAAAAACTCTTTGGCTTCTGGTGTTAATTTACCATTGAGCTTGCTAAGATAGATGTTAATATCCTTTGCTAATTCAAAGAAAACAGAAATAGCCAGGGCGGTATTAAAATCATCGTCCATCGCTTTTTCAAATTCCAGTTTATGCGTCTGGATTTTTTCAATTACGTCTTCTGCCTGGGTATCTATCCCTTCATTGATCGGCAAATCCATAACCTCATAGAGCAGGCGTATGGCCGTTTTGATACGTTCCAATCCTTTACCGGCCATGACTAGTTTTTCATCGTCAAAATCTAAAGGACTGCGGTAATGGGTGGAAAGTAGATACCACCTGACAACATCAGCTGGAAATTTATCAAGTATTTCTCTAACCAAAAAGAAATTGCCCAGGGATTTAGACATCTTTTCCTGATTTACGGTAATAAAACCATTGTGCATCCAATACCGGGCAAAGGGTTTTTGGCAAGCGGCTTCCGATTGAGCAATTTCATTTTCGTGGTGAGGGAAAATCAGATCAAAACCTCCACCATGAATATCAAACCCATTTCCTAAATATTTTTCTGCCATGGCAGAGCATTCAATATGCCAACCAGGGCGTCCAGCCCCCCAAGGACTATCCCAACTGGGTTCACCTGGTTTGGCAGCTTTCCAAAGGGCAAAATCCATCGGGTCCTTTTTGCGTGGGTCCACCTCTACCCTGGCTCCTGCCTGCATATCCTCTAATGTACGACCCGATAATTTACCATACCCTGCAAAGCTGCGTACAGCAAAGTATACATCGCCGTCAACAGCATAGGCATGCCCCTGTTGCTGGATTTTTTTAATGAGGTCAATAATTTCTGTTATGTGTTCGGATACCTTAGGGTGTGTATCAGCCCGCAAAACATTTAAGGCATCGGCATCAACAAAATATTCCCGAACATATTTCTCTGCTAATTCCAGGGGGTCCGTCTTCTCTTCGTGGGCTCGGTTGATAATTTTATCGTCTACATCGGTGAAGTTTTGAACATAATTTACTTTATAGCCTTTATAAATGAAATATCTTCTGGCTGTATCAAAGAATACCAGCGGGCGAGCATTGCCAAGGTGAATAAAGTTATAGGTTGTTGGCCCACAAACGTACATACTAACTTGCCCTTTATCCCGTGGAACAAATTCTTCCTTGGCCCGGGTCAGTGTATTATAAACTTGCATCCGATTCCTTAGCCCCCTCCGTTTGTTTTTTTATACCTTACAGCATTCCTGCTCTATTTTCTTTAGTTTGCTTTCTAGTCGTTCAATATCTGACTGCATTTGACCTAACAGATCGGCAATCGGGTCTGGTAATTGGTCGTGCCGTAAATCCGGGACATACTCTTCATCAATCTTATGACCATCAAGAATCACAATCCGTCCCGGCACCCCCACCACCGTACAGTTAGAAGGAACCGGCTTTAATACCACTGATCCCGCGCCTATATTGACATTGTCTCCTACTTTAAAGGAGCCTAACACCTTGGCGCCGGAACTAATGACCACATTGTTGCCAACGGTGGGGTGGCGTTTGCCCTTTTCCTTCCCTGTTCCTCCCAGGGTTACACCTTGATAAATGGTAACGTTATCGCCTATTTCTGCAGTCTCTCCAATAACAACCCCGGAGCCATGGTCAATAAAAAGCCCTTCACCAATCTTTGCCCCAGGGTGAATTTCTATACCTGTTATAAATCTAGATATCTGCGATAAAATTCTGGCTACAAGAAAAAGCTTTTTCTTATATAACGCATGGGCAACCCTATGGAGTAAAATCGCATGAAGGCCGGGGTAACAAAGTAGCACCTCAATCACACTTTTGGCTGCAGGGTCACGCTCGAATACTGCATTAATTTCTTTTTTTAACCGGCCGAACAAAGCAAATCCTCCTTTAAATCCTTTTGCCTATACTATTCTGTTTATCTTGTAAGTTCCCCATCTTTATTTTATTGCTGCCTCCAGCCTAGCCAGTGTTTTGGCCTTGCCGATAACAGGAATAATTTGATGGAGTTCTGGACCATGGGTTCGCCCTGTTATGGCTACACGCAGGGGCTGGAAAATGAACTTACCCTTCAGGCCGCTTTGCTTGCCAACGGCCTTGATCATAGCCTTGACGGATTCCTCTGTCAGTTCCTCTGCTGCAGCAAATAACGCATGGGCCGTTTTCATGACCACGGACATTTGCTCCCAGGTTTGCACCTGCTTGGCGTCTTCCTCCAGCACCTCTACCTGGTCACGGAAGAAAATATCCACGTGTTGGGTAATTTCCTGCATATAGGAAATGTAGTTTCTGGCAATGGCAACAACTTGCTCCAGCCAAGCTATTCTTTCCTGGCTCAGGTTTTCCTCCAAATAGCCTGCTTCCTGCAGGAAAGGAATGGCCAACTTGGTAAGTCGACCGACCGGTGCCTGACGAATATAGTGACCGTTTAACCAGTTAAGTTTATCAATATCGAAGACAGCGGGGTTTTTAGCCACCTTTTCCAGGGTAAACTGCTCTTTAATTTCTTCCAATGTGAAAATTTCCTCTTCGCCGCCCGGGGACCAGCCCAACAAGGCCAAGAAGTTCACTAAGGCTTCCGGTAGATAACCGAGGTTCTGGTATTGCTCAATGGAGGTGGCACCGTGGCGTTTACTCATTTTACTCCGGTCTTTGCCAAGGATTAAGGATATGTGAGCAAAATCCGGTTTTTGCCAACCCAGGGCATCATAAATTAGTATTTGCCTGGGGGTATTGGAGAGGTGTTCCTCTGCCCTGACCACATGGCTAATGTTCATATCATGATCATCCACAACCACAGCAAAGTTGTAGGTAGGGATATTATCCGATTTCATAATAATAAAGTCGCCGATACCATTGCTTTCAAATTCAACTTGACCACGGACATAGTCATGAATGGTTATTATTTGATTTTCGGGGACTCTAAATCGAAGAACGGGCGGTCGACCCGCCGCTTCAAATTTTGCTTTATCCTCTGGGCTTAAACTGCGGCATTTACCCAAATAACGAGGCAGCTCACCCTTTTCCATGAGGGCTTCTCTCTCTGCGGCAAGTTCTTCTTCGCTGCAGTAACAATCGTATGCATGGCCAGTTGCCACAAGTTCTTTAGCTAGTTTGCGGTAAACCTCAAGACGTTCGGTCTGACGGTAGGGTTCATTGGGGCCTCCTACTTCGATCCCCTCATCCCAGTCGATACCCAACCAACGCAAGGCATCTAATATATTTTTTTCAGACTCTCTGGATGATCTCTCTATATCTGTGTCTTCAATTCGCACCAAAAACTTTCCACCATGATGGCGGGCATAAAGCCAGTTAAAAAGTGCTGATCTAGCACCCCCAATATGTAAAGGCCCCGTTGGACTTGGGGCAAACCTTACCCGTACCGACAAAGAGACTTCCCCCTTTTAACTGTATGATTTAGTTGATCTCTAGATGGATATTATATCACCTTTACGTAAGGGCACACAACTTTTTGCAACATTACTATTTTTTGTCGGCAAATCTTGTGGAACTTTTTATCCCATTTTATCATAAGATTAATTACGGGCTTGTGATTTTTTTTTCATGTTTCAGCAGGGTTTTGCTGAACAACGGAGAAATTATAGTGTAGTTTATTTGTATTTGCAGGAGGTATGTATTTATGCCAACTCCTAGACTCGCTGACTTAATTGATGAATATAACGAGATTAAGGGTCACATTGGTTTCCGCCCCGATTATAAAAAGTTAATAGACCGGAATCTGGAGAGAATCGTATTCTGTGATAAAACCATCGGCAAGTCACATTTCTCTCTTATTCGCAACGAGGACTTTGAGATTATTTTCACTCACCGTGTGGGCAAAAAGACGCATGAAGCTCGGCTTGATTTAAACAACTTTGATTCGATTGGGCATATGAACCTCCTGTTGGATTGGGGGCCTGATTATTGTGAGCTTCGTTGGGATTATTCGAATGATTGCTGCATTCGATAGTAATGGCTAATCGCCAAATAAAGACCCCCTCCCGGTTTGGAGGGGGTCTTGTGTTATTTATTCTGCGTTTTAGCCCAGGAATCTTTTAGGGAGACAATGCGGTTGAATACCTTTACTTGATCATTTGAATCAGGGTCTACACTGAAATAGCCTTGTCTCATGAATTGGTAGCCGCTTCCCGGTTTGGCGTTGGCCAAACTTGGTTCCACAAAGGCAGAGGCTAGCACCTCTAGGGACAGGGGGTTGATGTTTTGTTTGAAATCTGTATCCTTTTCTTCTTCGGGGTTTGCCTTGGTAAATAAATGGTCATACAGGCGAACTTCTGCTTTAAGCGCCTGTTCGGCTGATACCCAGTGCAGAGTCCCCTTTACTTTGCGCACCTCCGTGGCCGTGCCGCTCTTTGTTTCTGGGTCATAGGTACAGTGAATTTCAATAATCTCCCCGGTTTGTTCGTCCTTCACGACCTGTTCACATTTAATGATATAGGCATATTTTAAGCGGACTTCTTTCCCCGGTGTGAGGCGGAAGTATTTTTTCGGAGGATTTTCCATAAAGTCTTCCTGTTCGATATAAACCACCCGGGAAAAGGGTATTTTACGGCTGCCCAGTGCGGGGTTTTCTTGGTTGTATTCTGCTTCCAACCATTCCACTTGACCCTCTGGGTAGTTATCAATAATTACTTTGATGGGGCGAAGCACTCCCATTACCCGGGGGGCTTTGGTGTTTAAATCCTCCCGTATGCAGTGCTCAAGAAGTGCTATATCAACGGTACTTACAGCCTTCGCCACGCCAATACGTTCACAGAAATCCCGGATGGACTCCGGCGTATAACCCCGCCGCCGCAGACCTGAAATGGTAGGCATCCTGGGGTCGTCCCACCCCTTAACATAACCTTCCTCCACCAAGTTCCTGAGTTTTCTTTTGCTCATGACGGTATGACTGAGGTTTAAGCGAGCAAACTCGATTTGCTGCGGGATGGATTTAAGGGTTGCCAGGGCATTCACATTTTCCACAGCCCAGTTATAAAGGGGACGGTGGTCTTCAAATTCACAGGTGCAAATGGAATGGGTAATCCCCTCAATGGCATCGGAAAGTGGGTGTGCATAGTCATACATCGGGTAAATCGCCCATTTATCTCCCGTGCGATGATGTTTTGTTTTTTGAATGCGGTAAAGCACCGGATCGCGCATGTTGATATTGGGTGAGGACATATCAATCTTAGCACGCAATACCCGGGAACCATCCGGGAATTCCCCTGCCTTCATCCGCTCGAACAAGTCTAAATTTTCCTCTAGGGAACGGTTCCGATAAGGACTATCCTGCCCAGGCTGAGTTAACGTCCCTCGATACTCCCTTATCTCCTCAGCACTAAGATCATCCACATAGGCCTTACCAGCCTTGATTAACTGGACAGCAAAAGCATAAAGCCGGTCAAAATAATCCGACGCATAAAACATCCGATCATCCCAATCAAAACCCAACCACTTTACATCTTCCTGAATCGAGTCCACATACTCCACATCTTCCTTGCTTGGGTTCGTATCATCAAAGCGCAAATTACAAAGGCCGTGATACTCCTGAGCAATGCCAAAATTCAGACAGATGGACTTAGCATGTCCAATATGAAGGTACCCGTTTGGCTCGGGTGGGAAGCGAGTATGTACCTTCCTTTGATTTTTACCTTCATCAATGTCTTTATCTATCATATCATGGATAAAACTGGTGAGTTTATTATTCATACCACATGACTCCCTCATTCGATTTTGGCATAAAAAAACGCGTCACAAAATATCTATATTTTCCACATCTTAACCAAAATTCCTTTTTCTTAAAACAAACAAATCAGCCACCCGCCGTCAGCCCCCAGCTTCAAACTTCCTCGGAAAGGTTCTGGGTCTTAATTAACTTGGGCGATCAAACCTGCCGAATTAGCAGGTGCTATCGTTATCCCCCGTGAGCGACTTAGCGGAGAGCCGTTAATAACTCTTGACGAGTGCAGGGCGAAATCGGGGGGCGCGCTCAGGACGAGCGCGCAGCCTTAGCTGAGACAGGACGTCGATTCTAAGGCGACCCCGATTTCGCCCGGAACGAGTCTTAGAGTTATCGGCGTGGAGCTTTGAGCGAACGGGGGATAACGATAGCACCCCCCGCTGATGCAATACCGCCCAAGCACTCCCTTGTATTCTCATCAATAGTCCGCACGGTAGAGCTAACCATTACAAAGTTTGAATCGTACAAACAGCATAGGCCCCCATACCCTCTCCACGCCCCGCAAACCCCAGCCACTCCGTGGTAGTCGCCTTAACATTCACAGAGTTTGCCTCAACCCCCAAAACCTGTGCAACATTCTCCTTCATGGCCTGGATATAGGGTGCTAATTTAGGTGCCTGAGCCACCACCACCGCATCAATATTATTAACCAAGTATCCCTCCGCGGACAATTTATCACGAACTTCACCCAACAGGGTAAGGCTGGATATCCCCTTGTACCGTGGATCATGGTCGGGAAACTGCCGGCCAATGTCCCCCAGGGCAGCGGCACCCAGTAATGCATCCATGATGGCATGGCATAAAACATCCGCATCGGAATGGCCTAACAGCCCCTGTTCATAGGGTATCGCAACGCCCCCCAGGATCAATTGACGTTCTGGCACCAACTTATGTACATCATAACCAACACCAACTCGCACCTAAACGTTCCTCCTTCTCAGAAAAGCTTCGGCTAAAACCATGTCCTCGGGTGTGGTAATTTTAATATTTTCATAGGAACCCTGCACCAGTTTGACCTGCTTGCCTAATGCTTCTACCAAGGCACAATCATCCGTAGCATAAAAACCCTTTGCACGGGCAGCTTGATGTGCCTCCCAGATAAGATCATAGCGAAAGACCTGAGGGGTCTGCACAGCCCATAGTTTTTCTCGGTCAGGGGTTGTCACAACATATCCCTGATCATTAATCATTTTAACCGTATCCTTTACTGGAACCGCCAAGGCTGCTGCCCCTACCTGCCGGGCTTCCTTGATTACATTGCTAATCTGGTCCACTTGGATTAGGGGTCTGGCCCCATCATGAATGACAACCAGTTCCGTGGTGCTAGATAAATTGCATAACCCGTTATAGACAGAATTTTGGCGGTGGTCACCACCGGGTACCACCGCCATAAGCTTGCTAAATAAATTGGCCTGTAAAAGTAATTCCCGACACGGAACTTCTTCGCCGGAAGCTACCACTAATACTATCCCTGTTATCTCAGGAGTCTTTTCCAATATACCAACGGTGTGAGTTAATACAGGACGGTCCTGTAATGTTAAATATTGCTTTTTAACCTGGGAGCCCATCCGACTCCCAACACCTGCTGCAGGAATTATAGCAATAATACTACCCAATTGCATTCACTCCACTTATTACATGTCCCGCCGCTTCACTTCTTTTGTCTAAGCTTTTTGGCTTGGCAAAGATCATGCGACCTGCGGCTGTTTGCAAAACACTGGTTACTAAAACGCTAATGGTTTGACCAATAAAGCGTTTTCCTCCATCAACAACAATCATTGTCCCATCGTCAAGATAGGCCACGCCTTGTCCCATTTCTTTACCATCTTTGACAACCGTGACCGTCATTTCTTCGCCGGGCAACACCACTGGCTTAATCGCATTGGCCAGTTCATTAATGTTTAATACCTTAACCCCTTGAAGTTCTGCCACTTTGTTAAGGTTGTAGTCATTGGTAATAATCTTTGCACCAAGCTTTTGACCCAATTTTACCAACTTGGCATCTACCTCTGCAATATCATCCAACCCTTTGGTATTCTCGTAGATTTGCACTTTTATATCAGAGGTTTTTTTCATAGCATTAAGAATGTCTAGGCCTCTGCGGCCTCTGTTTCTCTTTAGTAGATCAGCAGAGTCTGCGATATGCCTTAATTCATCCACCACAAAAACAGGAACCAATAAAACTCCTTCAATGAAACCACTTTGACACAACTCGGAAATCCGTCCATCAATAATAACGCTGGTGTCTAATATCTTGATCTGGCTTACCTTCGATTCAGCCTTACCAAACTTTTCCTTGCCGAAACGAGGCAAACTAGAAAACAAGGCGACAATTTCTTCTCTTTTCTTAACCGCCACCGAAAGGCCCAGGTAACCCAGCAGGCATGTCCCTGCTAACCATATCGCCTTACCGATAGGACCCATGGTAGATAAAATAGAGCCAAGCAAATTAGCAATTATAAGTCCAAAAATAAGTCCAAGGGAACCCATAATTAAATCCTGAGTCGGGGTCTTTGCTAGATGTTGGTCTACAACTACGGTTAAAGCAAGCCCCCCCTTAATAATCCAAGGTGTACTAATTACACCCACTAACACTCCTAACAATGCCCCCAGGGCAATAACCCCAAATTTCAACTGGGGTAGGGTATCAGGAATGGTTACCAGGTTATTGGAAATACTGTACAACCCGGCCAAAAACCCGATGCTACCAAAGATCAAAATCAAAAGACCATATATCATTTTTCGAACCAACCGATTCACCCCCCTTCTCTTTGGTAGTTTTTATGTTATGTATAGTTATTATAAGTTAACCAAAAATTAGGTTCAATAACAAATAAGGGCGAATTTTGCACCCGCTTTTAGGCAAAAACGTCATCAATTAATGACCTGGCCTTGGCTTCTTCCATTTCTGCAGCTAGCACCAATTCACTGATTAGTATTTGCCGAGCATTCTCCAGCATTTTTCGTTCCCCTGAAGAAAGTCCTTTTTCTTTATCTCTGGTTAGTAGATTCCGTACCACTTCGGCAACTTCATAAATGTCACCGCTTTTTATTTTTTCCAAATTAGCACGGTAACGACGATTCCAGTTTCCCGACATGACAGTGGTTTGCCCCTCCAGTATGTGCATTACGGTAGATACTTCCTCCCGGTCAATAATACCCCTGAGGCCAACATCGCTACAGTTCGTGATGGGAATCATCACTTTCATATCGCCAATGGGAAGACGCAAGATATAATACTGTCGTTTTTCCCCTAGAACCTCCTTCTCTTCTATGGCCTCGATAACGCCAGCTCCATGCATAGGATAAACGACTTTGTCGCCAATCTTAAACAAGGCCAATCCCCCCCAAACTATGTTGAAATTATTATAGCATACTTACCCATCGCTGTCAAAAAACATATATTTTAGCATAGCCCTGCATTGGTGTCAATAAGCATTTTGTGACATAATGGTCGTTTGACAAAGCCCCTTATAGCTAGCTATAATTGCTTTAACGGAAAGTAAAAGGAGTGGTCCGGCAGAATGAAAGATTTGCTTTGTGATCAGTTTCAAAATACAGTGTCTGAGATGATGCTTTGTCATCGGAGTATATTGGAAATACTGTCAAAGCTACAGGAGTCCGGCGTTAGAGTACAACGCTCTGTGGTTCATTCTGTAACATCCTGTGGTTGCCAAAAAATTGTAGCCAATAAAAAGCCTTTACCAGAGAATGCCACCTTCCTGGACTTAAAACATTTATTGGATTCCCACCTATCGGGTAACCTATGTAAGAACTGTCGTGACAGCATTGAAAGTGAGATTGGGCGTTCGCTTTTTTACATGGCTGCCCTTTGCAACCTAATGGAATTAAATCTTTATGACATATTCATTAAGGAGCATAAACAACTGGAAATTTTAAGGGGATATAATTTAACTTAATTCTTAGGCTAAGTTTGAAGCATTTTATCAATACAAAGAGGCGTGGTTGTCCTGCCACGCCTATCTTTTTTGATTTTTATAGCGGTCTTGGAAAAGCATTTCGCCATACCGAGTAAGACCATCCTTAATGGATCTGGCCCTAGCTTCCCCGATACCTTCCACCTCATCCAGTTCCTCGATGCTAGCTAAAATTATCGTTCTTAGATATTTAAAGGTTGCCACCAGGTTTTCAATGACTGGTAGTGGCAGCCGGGGAATTTTACGTAAAGCACGATAACCCCTTGGTGATACATCCTGGTCAAGTACGCTGGCACTGCCTGGGTATCCTAAAGCCCTGGCTATCAATACTAGATCCAATAGGTCCTCTGCCGGCCAACTGCTAATCACTTTCATAATGCTTTCCGGGGTCTTTTCCCCCAGTGTCGTGGCATAATCCTGAATAATTAATAATCCATCCTCCTCAACATTTGCCACCAATTCTTCCAACTGCATTGCAATTAGCCGTCCCTCTGTTCCTAATTCACTAATATAACGATCTATTTCTTTTTTAACCCGCAATACCATTTCAATTCTTTGAATCGCTTTGGTCACATCAACTAAGGTAACTACTTCCTGTAGCTCCATCATCGATAATTCATTAATCATGCGATCCGACACCGATCGATATTTTTCAAGGGTTTGCACCGCCTGATTAGCCTTTGCCAAAATTACACTAATATCTCTTAAGAAATATTTAATAGAACCTTTATAAACGGTAATGACACTTCTTCTCTGGGAAATTGAAATAACGGGCACATCACATTGTTTAGCCACCCGTTCTGCGGTTCTATGTCGAATGCCCGTTTCACTGGAGGGTATGATTAAATCAGGAATTAGTTGGGTGTTGGCTGCTATGATTTTTTTAGTGTCCTCACTTAAAATAATGGCTCCATCCATTTTGGCTAATTCGTATAGGCCGGCCGGCGTAAAATCTGCATTAATGGCGAAACCTCCCTCGGCTAACTCCATAACCTCAGAGGAATCTCCCATAACAATTAATGCACCTGTTTTTGCCCGAAGAATATTTTCCAAGCCCTCCCTAAGGGGAGTTCCCGGCGCAACCAGCCTAAGTAATCTAAGTAGCCTATCCTCTATTTTCTCGTCCTTTACCACATTCTCACCCCTTACCGCCAATGGCGGCTTCCACTGCCTCGTGAATTGATTGCACGCCTATATATTCTATTATACCCATCGATTGGATTTGTTTGTCTTTGGGTCCAATACAAATTTTAAACCCTAGCTTTGCAGCTTCCTGAAGCCGCTTTTCCATACCTGCTATATTTCTAACCTCCCCGGTAAGCCCTACTTCCCCTAACAGAACCAACCCCTCCTGCACCGGCTGCTCTCTAAAGCTTGAGGTAATGGCCAATGCTATGGCCAGGTCTGCCGCTGGTTCGTCTAGCTTTACACCACCCACGGCACTTACATAGGCATCATAGGAGGAAAGCCGCAGGCCCACTCGTCGCTCCAAAACCGCCATAATCAAAGCCGCCCGGTTATAATCCACTCCGGTTGCCATACGCCGAGGTGTCCCAAAGCCACTGGGGCATACCAATGCTTGAATTTCTACAAGCAAAGGCCGCGTTCCTTCAAGACAAGCTACAATGGAGGAACCGGCTGCATTAGCAGCACGCTGGTTCATAAACAGTTCCGAGGGGTTTGTTATTTCGGTCAAACCCGTTCCCCGCATTTCAAAAATCCCTAGTTCATTGGTGGAGCCAAATCGGTTTTTCACGGTTCGTAAAATACGGTAAGCTTGGTGTCTATCCCCTTCAAAATACAGCACGGTGTCCACCATATGCTCCAGTACCCTTGGACCAGCCAGGGCCCCTTCCTTGGTAACATGACCAACAACAAAAATAGGGACACCGTTCCCCTTGGCCAGTTTCATAAGCATAGCCGTACATTCCCTCACCTGGGATACACTACCGGGTGCGGAAGAAATATCCGGTTGATATACCGTTTGGATCGAATCCAAAATAACGGCTGAAAAGTCAGTTTTTTTTATTACTCTTTCAACCACTGTCATGTCTGTTTCAGCAATTAAAAAAAGGTTGCTATGGATTGCTCCAATGCGCTCCGCTCGCATCTTTATTTGTCGTGCTGATTCCTCGCCAGATACGTATAGGACCTTACCGACCCCCACTGCTATGGCAAAGGCGGCCTGTAAAAGTAAGGTTGATTTTCCAATACCCGGATCGCCGCCCACCAAAACCACTGAACCAGGCACCAGTCCTCCTCCCAGCACCCGATCTAATTCCTGTAGTCCGGTGGGATACCTTTCCTCATCGGTGGCAACAATCTCTGTCACCGGCACAGGACCTGAGCTTGATATCCCCCGTGTTTTTTTATTTTCAACAACTTCCCTTTCCTCCAACAATGTGTTCCACTGACCGCAATCAGGGCATTTTCCTAACCATCTCGCCGTCTTGTGTCCACAATTTTGGCAGGTATAGGTTGTTTTGTTTCGCAACAAATAAACCCCCAAAAATGAATTGTTTTTGTAAACCCACAAGCCTTGACATTCGCTGCCAACTTTAAAAATCCTGCCACTTTAACAAATTTATTGGTACTAATTGTAAAAAAGTCATGGGCCTTGGGCCTTAAGTCCTGGGTTTTTGTACATGTTTTGTTTCAGGATCTTTAGCCCATGATTCACGGCTAAAAGAGGTAGCTCTCCTAGAACTACCTCTTCACCACGATTATTATTCTTTTATTACGGTTATCTGACCATCTTCAGCACCAACAACGATCCGATCACCTTTCTTAAAGGCACCTCTTATCAATTCCTCTGACAGTCGATCTTCCACCCTACGTTGAATTTCTCTCCGCAGTGGCCTTGCCCCAAACTCTTCACTATATCCCACCTGAGCCAGGACATCCTTGGCAGCGTCATCAAAGGATAAATATACTTCATGCTCTTCCATACGGGTTGCAACTTCTTTAAGCATAAGACCGACAATTTGCGCAATATGCTCACGGGTTAAGCTATGGAAGACAATGGTTTCGTCGATACGATTTAAGAATTCAGGCCTAAAGGTCCGCTTGAGACCTTCCTCTACACGCTCCTTCATTTTTTCATAATCAGCCTGGGTCTGCCCTGTATCTGCCGCAAAACCAACTTTACTCACGGACTTAATGGTAGATAGACCAACGTTAGAAGTCATGATGATTACGGTATTGCGAAAATCTACCACGCGCCCCTTGGAATCTGTCAATCTGCCATCCTCAAGTACCTGCAGCAAAATGTTAAACACGTCTGGGTGAGCTTTTTCAATTTCGTCCAGTAATACGACCGAGTAAGGCTTTCTGCGGACAGCTTCGGTTAACTGACCCCCTTCATCGTAGCCAACATAACCAGGAGGTGCCCCTACCAAACGGGAAACAGCATGTTTCTCCATATATTCTGACATGTCGATACGAACCAATGCATCTTCATCGCCAAAGAGTGCTTCAGCCAGTGCCCTGGCTAATTCGGTTTTACCAACACCGGTTGGTCCAAGGAAGATGAAGGAGCCTACCGGACGTTTTGGATCCTTTAGCCCTGCTCTGGCCCTGCGCACGGCTCTGGATACAGCTTTTACAGCATCATCCTGTCCAATCACCCTTTGGTGTAGGATTTCTTCTAGCTTTAGAAGCCTTTCCGATTCTTCTTGGGCCATCTTCTGCACAGGAATACCGGTCCAACTGGATACGATATGTGCTACATCTTCTTCTGTAACGACAAGGTTATCGCCACCCTTTGTTTGGTTCCAATTATCCCGGGCTTGGTTAATTTCTGTTAGTAGGGTTTGTTCACGATCCCTTAGTTCTGCAGCCTTTTCAAATTCTTGACTATTGATGGCTGACTCTTTCTCCTTACGAATCTCTTCCAGGGATTTTTCCTTATCCTTTAAATCCGGTGGCGCAGTAAATGCTTTTATGCGTACCCGGGATGCTGATTCATCAATTAGGTCAATGGCCTTATCGGGTAAAAAGCGATCCGTTATATAACGATCGGATAATTTTGCCGCAGCCTCCAATGCTTCATCCGTAATACTAACTCGGTGGTGTGCTTCATATTTATCCCGGATACCTTTAAGAATCTGCAGGGTTTCGTCCACCGTTGGCTCATCAACTTGAATCGGTTGAAAACGTCTTTCCAGTGCTGCATCCTTTTCAATATATTTTCTATATTCATCCAGAGTAGTAGCACCAATTGTCTGTATTTCCCCTCTGGCTAAGGCTGGTTTTAAAATATTGGCTGCGTCGATAGCCCCTTCAGCGGCACCGGCACCAATTAGGGTGTGAAGTTCATCAATAAAAACAATAATGTTCCCAGCTTGCCTAATCTCATCCATAACTTTTTTCAAACGATCTTCAAACTCACCACGGTATTTTGTCCCCGCCACCATACCAGCCAGGTCAAGGGTAACCACCCTGCGGTTTAATAAAATCTCTGGTACGTTACCGGCAATAATACGTTGCGCCAGCCCTTCGGCGATGGCGGTTTTACCGACCCCAGGTTCACCAATTAAAACCGGATTGTTTTTCGTGCGGCGGGAAAGGACCTGAATAACTCGTTCGATTTCCTTCGCTCTTCCCACAACCGGGTCCAATTTGTCTTCTTTAGCCAAATTGGTTAAATCACGGCTAAATTGATCCAAGCTTGCCGTTTTGCACCCGCCAGCGGGGCAGCTTTGACCGCTTCCCCCCGAGGGTTGATTGCCACCCGGGGTCCCTCCGATCATGTTAATGACTTGCTGACGAACCCTTTCCAGGTCTGCCCCCAGGGAGATAAGCACTTGGGATGCAACTCCTTCTCCTTCCCTGATCAGACCCAGCAATAAATGTTCCGTACCAACGTAGTTATGTCCCATTAGACGTGACTCTTCCACGGCCAACTCCAATACTTTCTTTGCCCTTGGTGTGGGCGGGATATCCTCAGGCACAGGCTCATTTCCTGTTTCTACCATTTGTTCAACAGCAGCCTTTACCTTCTCTGCACTGATATTTATTTGGCTGAGGGCTCTAGCTGCTATGCCTTCACCCTCTCTTATCAGACCCAGCAGGATATGTTCCGTACCTATATAGGGGTACTTTAATCTCCGAGCTTCTTCTTGGGCTAAAACTAATACTTTTTGTGCCTTTTGGGTAAATCTTTGAAACATAATCTTACCTCCTATTCATTTGACAATGTGTTTAACCGATCTCGTATTAATGTCGCTCTAAATGTATCCCTTTGCTGAGGATTTAGGTCCGACCCCTTCAGTTTGTTTAAAAAGGCCGGCCTACTCATGATAATAAGTTCCATAATAAGTCCGGGAGGGATATCGGGAATAATACCCAGTTCTACTCCTAATCTTAAATCGGACATTAATGTCATGGTTTCATTCGAAGTCAAATTTCGTGCATACTTTAGTAATCCATAGGCTCGCCATACTTTATCCTCTATCCGAAACCTTTGTTCTTTATGGAGAGCCCTTCGGGCAGCCCTCTCTTGAGTCACTAATTGAAGTGCTACCGTAATGAGTCCGTCGATAATTTCTTCTTCCTGTAGGCCAAGGGTTACTTGATTTGAAACCTGAAACAAGTTCCCCGTAGCCTGGGTCCCTTCTCCGTACAATCCCCGCACGGTTAAGCCAAGCTTAGATAAAGTAGTGAGTACAGAGCTAATTTGTTGCGTCATAACCAATGCTGGTAAATGCAGCATGATGGATGCCCTCAGTCCAGTACCTACATTGGTTGGACAAGATGTCAAATAACCCAATTCTTCAGAAAAGGCATAATCCAAAATTTGTTCCAAACCATCATCAACCGCATTGGCTAAATCCCAACATTCCTTAAGTTGTAGACCCGGCAGCAGGCATTGAATACGTAAATGGTCTTCTTCATTAACCATCACACTAATCACTTCATCGTCCCGCAAAACAACTCCCCTTTTTTCAGGGTTTTCAAGCATATCTGGACTAATTAAGTGTTTCTCCACTAGTATTAGTCTTTCTGTGGGGGATAATTCGGTCATGCGAGACAATTCTAAGTTGCCCACTGTACCCGGCAAGGTCTTATGCCCGATGGCTGATTGTACAGCATAAAGGATTTTATCTGCATTTTCGTGCCCTAATAAATGCGGAAAGGGGTAACCTGTTAAATTTCTGGCTAAGCGGACTCGACTACTAATAATAACGTCATTTTCAGGCCCTGAAGCTTCTAACCACTTACTATATGGATTACTAACGGTCTCCTTTAACGACACAACTTCTCCCCCCTATTGAAGTTTTTGTTCAAGTTCTTTGATACGATCACGAATGCTAGCGGCCTTTTCAAATTCCTCTATTTTTATGGCTTCCTGGAGTTGATTCTTTAGTAATCTTATCTCCTTGGTAATAAGGGCAGTGCCGCCGGTCCGCTTGGGTACTTTTCCAGTATGAGTGCTACTGCCATGTATCCTTTTCAGCAAAGGCCTTACCCGCTCCCCAAATCGACTATAGCAATCGCTGCAGCCAAACAGTCCATTCTTAGCAACTTGCGTTTCCGAGGAACCACATTTTTCACAGTGCACTTGAGGCGTAGCATTGGTTTTTATACTAGAACCCATAAAATGGTGGTTAATTAAACCTGCTAAAAAATCGTGCAGATTTAATTGGGATGCAACCCCTAAACTTTCTGCTTGAAGCGCTGAGGCACATGCAGAGCATAGGTTCATTTGCTTTTTTGTATGGTTAACAATTTGAGTAAAGTGAACCTCAGCGGGTCTTTCTTGACAACGATCGCATAACATGGTCAAAACCTCCTCTATCTTAACTATCCCTAAATATTGCCCCCAACATTGCTCTTAGCAATTGAGCCCTTAGATGTTGCCGCCAGGGCAGCTCCATTGGAAAAATATTTCTGTCCATTACCGATCTAAAAACACGTGCTTCCCTATGGGTAATAATTTTTTCTTCAGACAACCTTTTAATAATTTTCTCTGCCTGAGATTGATTGATATTATCTCCTACTAAACGATAAATTTGTGCTATTGGATCATCATGTCTATCCAATGGTATTTTGATAATCCTAATAAAGCCACCACCACCCCTGCGGCTTTCCACAATATAACCGTTTTCACTGGTAAATCTAGTAGACAGGACATAATTAATTTGAGATGGTACACATTTAAACTGTGCAGCCAATTCATTTCTTTGAAGTTCAATATAATCATAAGAGCTGTCTTGAATCAGTTTTTTAATGTATTTTTCGATCAGTTCCGACATACTCGACATATCGTTCACCCCGCAAGAGTAATGGAAGTTTTAAATTATCGCATGAGCTGTTGACCTTTCCTGACCTTGACCTTATTATTATGTTACATTGTTATTTTTTTTAAACCCCGTGCCCAATAAATATAGTTTTTGACTTTGACTGACCTTGACCTTATTCTAAAATAAACCCAGTGAATCCTGCAACGGCTTCTATTGATTATTTTTAACCAAATTTGCTTAATTACCCAAGTTTAATAAGACTTGCTTAATAGATTATTATTTTTCACTAAATATTATGATTTTACTTCCCTACGCACAGGGGTAAACAAAAAACTTCTGCAGTTGCAGAAGTTTTTATTGGCTCCCCGAGCTGGACTCGAACCAGCAACCTACCGGTTAACAGCCGGTTGCTCCACCATTGAGCTATCGAGGAATATTAATTAATTCTGGCGGCGACCTACTCTCCCAGGAGCGTGAGCTCCAAGTACCATCGGCCCTGAAGGGCTTAACTGCTGTGTTCGGGATGGGAACAGGTGTACCCCCTCCGGTATCGCCACCAGAAACTTATGCTATTGGGTCGTTCTTTTGGGTCTAGCTATTCGCTTTTTTGTCAGACACTGAGACAAGAGAACCGTCCCCGTGTCTATTGAAAACTAAACCCTGTTGAAGTAACT
The DNA here is from genome assembly GCF_036763075.1 of Desulfotomaculum sp. 1211_IL3151. NCBI lineage: Bacteria > Bacillati > Bacillota > Clostridia > Eubacteriales > Desulfotomaculaceae > Desulfotomaculum > Desulfotomaculum sp. 1211_IL3151. The sequence continues at coordinate 39,195 of NZ_JBAIYV010000065.1, forward strand.
GCGTTATATATTTTTAACCAAACGAATGGCTATTATTCTGGCTCCCCGAGCTGGACTCGAACCAGCAACCTACCGGTTAACAGCCGGTTGCTCCACCATTGAGCTATCGAGGAATATTAATTAATTCTGGCAACGACCTACTCTCCCAGGAGCGCGAGCTCCAAGTACCATCGGCCCTGAAGGGCTTAACTGCTGTGTTCGGGATGGGAACAGGTGTACCCCCTCCGGTATCGCCACCAGAAACTTATATGCTTTTGACTAGTTTTATCTGTTCTCTCAAAACTAAACAGCTACTTCGTATTGCGTCTTCTGCTTTGGTCAAGAACTCGATCGATTAGTACCGGTCAGCTGAAAACATTGCTGCTCTTACACTCCCGGCCTATCTACCATG
>NZ_JBAIYV010000047.1:0-37177 GCF_036763075.1 Desulfotomaculum sp. 1211_IL3151
ACCTCCGAGAACCCTCCTGCTTCCAGACTCCCGGCCCGTTTTTACTGCTGTATCGTAGCCGCTGTCTTTATAACATGAGTTTGCCCCGTACTATTAACGGGACAGGTGCGACTGCCTGTCGCACAAATAAAGACAAGGGGCCTATTCCTTGTCTTTATTTTATGATATTTTGATTCGCTGCAAAATGGTTCTTTCTTTTTCCAAAGGGCTTAAAGTAGGAGATAACTACTAAGGAAATTAAAATGCCTAGGGATATTATCGTGCCAATGATTAACAACTCACGACTATGCAGGTACGCTGGATTTTGCAGAGGATTCATCTGACCGCTGGAACTAAGGTCAACTGTTTGGTCAAACCAAATGCGCATCAATGTAGCACCATAAAGGATGGCACCAATATTGCCAAGGGTTTTCACGATTATCCAATTGTATTTGATAAGCCCCCACTGAGTACGCAGGGAAAGCCAAACTCCCGTAATTAGACTCCCAAAGGCCCCAGGAATGATCAGAAACCAATCACAATATTTGCTAAATAAATGGGCTGCGTATATCAGTTCTCTATCGTGGATGATTGTCGTTGCAATACTTGTGAGCAAGAGTGTGCCAAAGAGACCGCTGAAATAAATAATAACAAACAGGACATGTGCAATGAGCCACCAATTCTTTTGCTTTACACTTAATTTTTCCGTTCTAAATTTACTAATGGCCACTAGCATTGCAATTAGAAGTATGATTGTAATTACCAAAATAATATTCACCCGTTTACCCCCTTCTATTATCAATTGCCTCGATCGTGGTCCCTCATAGGCTGTTTGTACAAACTATATTAATTTCTTACGACTTATGGTTCCCGTAAGCAGCAGGAAAAGAAGCAAACCCATACCCGATAAGAAAAATACCATTAATGAAGCGATTCCTATATAAACTTCACCCGTAGCCGAGGTGGTGACGGTTGCTGTAAATATGCTAAAAAGAATTAACCCGATGGCTAGGGCATAAAGTGCAGCCCGGATTTTATTCATACCATATCTTTTTCTGGTTTCCCTTGTCAGTACACTGTAAGTCAGTAATGCTCCGCCAGCCACAATGAATATTCCTGTACCGGTAACACTTTCTCTGGGCAAATTCATGAAATATAACATCGTGGAAGTGAATATGCCAAACAAAACCAGCAATACCCCGGCAATTATGCCTGCGGTAGAAACCCGTGAGGTCATGGTTGTATAAACCGTTTGCTTTGCTGAATCCTGCCCAAGTTTGCGCATATCATCTACTAACCCACTCAAATCCCCCATTGAAATGATTGCTTCTTTGAATGCCTGATCATCCGTCATGCCCTGAGCTTTATAATCCGAAATTTTTTCTTTGATATTGGTAGTAAGTTCTTCCTTTAAATCAAATAACTGTTGGCTTGCCCCAACCCCAGAAAACAAATTGTCAATATATGCTTGTAGCCTTTGATCAATGGTGTTTTTAATAATTGACATCCGCCAACCCCCCTTTTATTAATTTATCTAAGACTTCCTTGGCAAAATCCCAATCCTTTTTATTTTGTTCATAACGTTCCTTCCCTTTATCACTAATCCGGTAATATTTTCTTCTGCCACCCTGGGTTTCATCACCCCAGTAGGATAGGATGCAATCCTCTTGTTCTAAGCGACGAAAAGCGGTATACAAAGTTGCTTCTTTTAATTCATATTGATGATTGCTTAATGCAATAATCTTTTTGTAGATTTCATAACCGTAGCTATCACCCTGGCGAAGTATATTTAGAATGATGGTATCGGTGTTGCCGCGGATTAAGTCTGTTGATATTGTGGTGGCCATAAATTCACCTCCTCAATTACATTTTATGAAATACTACTATGTCTGTCAAGGTACTTTTTCAGTTGAGCTTCATTCTATTAGATATGCCCCCGCCCGTGTGTGCAAAAGATGATCGTCTATGGAAATTTCAACCCGTGTTCGGGATTTGCATAAAAGCAAACCCCGCCCTGTTCTAGCAACGAACAGGGCGGGGTTATTACTAATTTCAATCCATCTCACCTTAGCAGTTTGTTAAGAAACAATTCCGTATTATTTAGAAAATCCTTGGTTAGTTGATAGTGTTCGGTTTCCTGATAGGTCTTTTGCTTTAGACCTTCTTCATCAAAGCAATAGATCATACTGTTAGGATATGACAATAAGATGGGGGAATGAGTAGCAATAATAAACTGGGCTTTTCCTGCGCTTTCTAACTCCCAGATAATCCTCAGAAACGCTAATTGCCTTTGAGGAGACAGGGCTCCCTCTGGCTCATCCAGCAGGTAGATCCCTTTCCTTTGAAAGTGGTTATTGAATAAAGACAGAAAGGACTCTCCATGGGATTGCTGATGAAGTGATTTTCCGCCATAAGGGGCATATACGTTACCGCCAAACTCCTCTGCTAAATCATCCAAATAGTTAGCAAAATTAAAAAAGCTTTCAGATCGCAGGAAGAAGCCCTTCTCCACTTTAGGAAACCAAGAAAGAGCGATGATATCCGATAGAGAAAAATCTCCCCTACTATCTACTAATAGGTGGTTTCTCCCTCCGCTAATGGTAGAAAAATCGCATGCATTTGCTATAGCCTCAAGTAGAGTTGATTTGCCCGTTCCGTTTTCACCCACTAAAAACACTACATTCCGATCCATGCAAAGGCTTTGGATGTCATTGAATGCAGGAATGTTAAAGGGATATCTCTCTCTATTCTTGACTTTACTCCAATCAAAACGAACTTCTTTTAGAAATGCCATTCCTTTAATCCTTTCCATGTAGTACCCAAATACCTCTAGAGACTAAAGGGCTCTTATAAAATCATACAGTTAGGAACACAGTTTATGCCCATGAATAGCTTACAGAATCATTGTCAATTCAGTTTATATTAGCATGATCTTCTCGGTAATTCCAATAAATATTCCTTGGCAGGATTTTGCAGAAAAAAGCTGTGCAAATCTGCATCTGCACAGCTTCAGGGAAAGGATTTATTCTAATTTGATTCTTCTAAGAAGAATTAAGCAGGCACAAAGCCTTTTTGACTTTGACGTATCCAATGTCGGTGCTGTGAAATTGCCTCAATAAATTTTTGGCTAAAATGCCCCATGTCTGCCGCATTTTTAATTGTTACGACTCCCATTTCATTTACTAATTGGGCACTGGTATCAGCACCAGCAGTAGGCACACCCTGGATTTGTGAGGCAGAGAGTAGGTCTACTCCTTCATTCGTAGCCCCAATGGCCTTGGCATGTTTAAAGGCCTCGTTGATAAAATGGAGGGCGTCTCCTTGTTTCAGCAGGCTATCAACACTTTGACGCCCGCCCGTAACATACACCGCATCGTACATAATTGAACCGGATGTTACGAAGTTTTTATTAACCTCTAACTGTTTGCCGTCTACACCGGTGATCATGCCAAGGTTCTTACTGATGATCTCATATTGTACTCCGGCTCCCGTTAAGGCTTTTGTTACCTGGGTTATTTCCGGAAAATTAAATCCGTTTTCCGCTAGGATAGCAACTTTTCTTGTCCTGGCACTTTTAATGGTATTCGCCTGGCTTACCGCTGGCGATGTTGCGGTAACCCCGGTTCCACCAGGCTTTGCCGGTGGGTTAGCACCAATTCCTACTGCAATTTGGGCTGCAAGTTGACCATCTACGTTATTAAACATGTCAACCACCCGCTGTTTTATTTGTTTATCCTTTACACTACCAACCTCAAAATGGAAAGCATCGATAATGTGCTGCTTTTCCGGGGGAGACATGCTGTTCCAAAAGAGAGTTGCCTGACGGAAGTGGTCCCGGAAGCTTTCACTACGTTCTCGAATTTTTTGGCCTTCGACCTTCTCATGATAGTGTACATATCCGTTCTTAGGATCTGGGGCAGGTGTATTGGCCTGAAGTGAATTTGGGTAATAACTTACCCTGCCACGGTCGATGGTCATTCGATGATAACCATCACGTTGGTTGTTATGTACAGGAGCAACCGGACGGTTAACCGGGATTTCATGGAAATTTGGTCCGCCTAGCCTGATCAGCTGGGTGTCCAGATATGAAAATAGACGTCCCTGTAATAAAGGATCGTTACTAAAATCAATGCCAGGCACGATGTGTCCAGGATGAAAAGCCACCTGCTCCGTTTCGGCAAAAAAGTTATCTGTGTTGCGGCTTAGTGTCATCTTCCCTATCTTTTTAACGGGAATGAGCTCTTCGGGCCATATTTTTGTGGGGTCTAGAATGTCAAAGTCAAATTTAAATTCATCTGCTTCATCCATCATCTGGACACCTAACTCATACTCAGGGAATTCACCCATATTAATAGCATCCCAGATATCCCTTCGGTGGTAGTCCGGGTCTTTTCCGGAAAGTTTTTGAGCTTCATCCCAAACAAGAGAATGTACACCAAGTAATGGCTTCCAATGGAACTTAACAAAACGTGCCTTTCCCTGTGCATTAACAAACCGAAAGGTGTTAACCCCAAAGCCTTCCATCATTCTATAGCTGCGGGGAATCGCTCTGTCCGATAGCAGCCACATAATCATATGTGCCGTTTCAGGGGTGTTCACTACAAAATCCCAAAATGTATCATGGGCAGCCGTAGCCTGAGGTATTTCATTGTGTGGTTCAGGTTTAATGGCATGAACCACATCGGGAAACTTAATGGCATCTTGGATAAAGAAGACCGGCATATTGTTAGCAACTAAATCATAATTTCCATCTTCGGTATAAAATTTGGTAGCAAATCCGCGTACATCCCGCACCGTATCAGCCGAACCACGAGAACCTACAACCGTGGAGAAACGAACAAATACGGGTGTTTTTTTCGCAGGGTCTTGTAGAAATTTTGCTTTCGTGAACTCCGTCATCGGTTCATAGACTTGAAAGTAGCCGTGGACACCAAAGCCCCGGGCATGAACAACCCTTTCTGGAATTCGCTCGTGGTCAAAGTGGGTAATTTTTTCCCTAAAGTGAAAGTCTTCAAGTAAAGTTGGACCACGGGAACCAGCCTTTAACGAATCATCTGTGTTGGATAAAGGTAACGCCTGATTGGTTGTCAGAGTTTTGCCATTGTTGTCCATTCTGAAATAATTCATCTGCTCATTTTTACTGGTTTCATTAATATCCTTACTGTACGGACCATGTTCTTTATCCATCGATAAACCTCCATAATCTACTAGATTCGTAGTATAAACTTGTCCCTTAGTTTGCCAAAATTCATCAGGCAATATGCCAAAAAATCAAATTTATAACATAAATACCAGGCTTAGACGCCTGGTTAACTTATTTAAATTAAATTTTTCTTATTCGGACTAAATTATTGGTGAAAATATAAAAAAGAGAATATATAATAATAATTGAACCACGGAAAGCTTTGTAGAGGAGTCAAAATAAATGGATATTATTGTAAGAGATAGTTACAATGAAATGAGCAAATGTGCAGCTAAAATAATTGCCCGCTTAGTAAAATCTAAGCCTGATTGCGTACTTGGGCTAGCAACGGGAAGCACACCCATCGGCACCTACCAGGAACTTGCCAGGATGCACAAAGAAGAAGGACTCGACTTTTCACAAGTTAAAACTTTTAATCTTGATGAATATTACGGAACAGGAATCGATCTGGCTAAGCCCTATAATCTGGATCAGAGCTATGCAAGATTTATGCACGAGGAACTTTTAAAGCATATCAATATTAAAAAAGAAAATATTCATATTCCAGATGGATTGACAAAGGAACCTGAAAAATTTTGCATATGGTATGAAGAGGCAATTAAAAAAGCGGGTGGCATTGATTTGCAGCTTCTAGGTATAGGTGGTGATGGCCATTGGGCCTTCAACGAACCTGGCTCATCACTGGCATCTAGAACAAGAATTCAGGCTTTAACCCAACAAACCCTAGATGACAATTATGAGAGTTTCTATCAAAAAGCCGGAATAGAACGAGCCCATATGCCGCATTTTGCCATTACCATGGGAATTGGAACTATTTTGGAAGCTAAAAATATCCTCATGATTGCAAATGGAGTAAAGAAGGCTGCTGTAGTTGCAAAATGCCTGGAAGGCCCTATCACATCCCAAATCACCGCTTCAGCAATACAACTGCACAGCGGAGGAATTACGGTAGTGCTTGATCAGGATGCTGCTTCCAAACTAAATGGTCTTGATCACTATATGCATATAGAAAAATTGAAACAAGATTATGGTTTTTGCTAGTCAAGCATACCCTATTAAAAAAACTCGTCAATTGACGAGTTTTTTGTACCTTTATTAAAAGAATTCCTCTTTTTCTTCCTTTGTATAAAACAGTTTCATATTTTCTTCATCCGTTAGTTGACCTTCATATGCTAGTAAATACGTTCTGGCATTATTTCTATTCATTTGGGCTTCTTCTTCTAAGGTTTTTATTTTTTCAGGTATCCCTTCCTCTATGAGCATTTCCTTAACCCGTTTGAAAATATCGAAATTACCATAAAGAAATTTACCTTCATGAAGAATTTTTGAGGCAACCATGGCTTCAAAGCTATCAAATTTCAGTTGATCCTTTACCTTTGAAATATCTTTTATAATATAATCAATCTCTTCATTGTAGCTGGGATTTTTCAGAAGGAAATTCTTGTGAATGTAAATAGCCTGATCCAGTGCCTTAATCGTACTATCTGGTAAGCCTTGGCTCACCACAACGATATCAAGGTCAGAACCCTTAACCAGCTCACCAGTAGATGCTTCCGGTCTGGGCTCTAGGTGTGACATTTCGTAGGCCACATCACCCGCAATAATAAAACATGCACCTGCTTTTATACTATGGGAAGCTTCTTGGGATTCAACAATTTTTGTTATTACCTCTTGTGCCAATTCAAATTTCTTTTTGCTTATTTCTATGATCTCTTGACGGAGCAATTCAGCCTTTATTCGTGTTTCATTAATATTTTTTTCCGTTCCAATTACCGTGTAACCATGAAACTCTCTTATGATAGAAGGTGACAGCCTGGCATATCCTTCAACCTGCCGATCAAGTCTTAGGTACCTCGTTCCTATTATTTTTGTAACCACTCTTTTGCTGCTATTACAAATTTTCCAAGCAGAGAATTCGTCCATCTTGGTTTTTTCAAGCAATTGTTTTCCGGTTAAGGGTCCCTGATTATCCAAGAGTTCAATTATATTGTCCATCGGCCTCACTCCTTCGTTAATTAATTATAGCATGATTGAAACTTTTATCGCTTCTTACAGTTTATAACAAAGGAGACTGTCCTTCGGCACGGGACGGAATCGATCCTACGGTGGCTATCTATTTTAGCGGTTGCTGCCGTTATCCGCACTGTCACACAGATGTTTTCTTCGATAAGCCTTAGGGGTCATATTCATTTGCTGTACAAAGACACGATTAAAATAGGAGGGGTCTGTAAAACCGCATTCACTGGAAATACGATAGGCGGGATAGCTTGTTGTTTCTAATAACTTACAGGCATACTCAATTCTTAACTTATTTACATAATCTGTATAGCTAACCCCAACCTCTTTTCTAAAGATGCGACTGAAATATTGTGGATTTAAAAATGCATAGGACGAAACATCTTGCAAAGTTAACTTTTGTCTAAAGTTATCGTGAATATATTTTCGTGCTTTTTCAATAAAGTCTCTTTGGTTGCTCTCGGTATCTGGGTCCATCATTTCTTCGTCTGCCTGTTCCTGGCCTGTAGCTACAGTAGTCAACAGTTCCTGAAATATCTGTCTAAACACAGACGGCTTAACAGGTTTTAACAAGTATTCCTGAACGCGGAGACGAATGGCTGTTTGTGCATAGAAAAAGTCAGAATAGGCCGATAAGATCACAACAGCTGCCCGGGGGAGGAATTTCCTAATCTCCTGAAGCGTATTTAAGCCATCCATTTCAGCAATGTGTATATCCATCACAATGATATCTGGTCGATGCTGTTTAGCTAATTTGACAGCCTGAATGCCACTTTGACAAGTGAATACCTGATCGTCAGCCAAAAGTTCTTCAGACACAATCGATTTTAAAAATTCCAATTCCAGCAATTCATCTTCTACAATTAAAACTACGGTCATTACGATCGCCTCGCATTGGGTTTGGTAGGGATTGGGATGGTGACGGTGCTTCCACTATAATCCGATTTGGCAATTTTTAAGCCGTAAGCTTCCCCGAAATATCGTTTCAACCGACTGTCCGAACTGCGAAAACCGATTCCCAGTTTACTTTGCGATTGTTGCAGCCCTTGTAACACTTCTTTAGGAAAACCATTGCCATTATCTGAGACGTAAATATTGATATGATCTTTATATTTTTCTGCATAGATTTTTATCTTACCCGCATCCCTTTTAGTAGAAATGCCATGGATAATAGCATTCTCGACAATGGGTTGGATAACCATATTGGGTATTCTATGGTGTTTAATATCGTCTGCAATATCGATCTCGTATTCCAGACGATTTTTAAACCTTACCTTCTGAATATAAAGATACTTTTCGATGTTATCCATCTCAGCCCCGATGGTGTGTAACTCATCATCTTGCTTTAGGTTGTACCTCAATAAATCAGAAAGGCAATAAATAAGTTCTTCCGTTGTATGGGACTTTTCAAAATATGCGATACGAGCGATCGAGTTCAAGGTATTAAATAGGAAATGCGGGTTAATTACCAAGGACATATTTTTTGCTTCGAGATCAATGATCTTTTTTTCCAGCATTTCTTTTTCGATAGACAATCTTGCTATGGCCTTATCCGTACTATGGACGCTCTGAGAAAAGTCGTAGGAGATATTTTTGGCTATATGGTTGCATAGTTGTTCATGAACATCAACCTTATTTTCTTCGACGGTTTTGATGGCTGCAATGGCTTTAGCAATAAATTCAGGTTCCAGTTTTTTATCCTTGGCCATCGCCATGATGTTAATTAAATATTTCTGATATTCACTGTCGGGTAAATAAACCTGAGCTCCAGTGATATAGCCTAGGGTTTCGCCGTTAATTTCCACTGGCAAAAGAATATTGGTTAGTCCGTACCCACAGGCAAATCGGTCTCTTTGACCTGGTTTTAGTTTAGAAAGGTAATCTGAACATACCCGCGTTTCATTATTCTGACAGATAAGCTTACAAAAATCTGGAGATGGATTGAACTCAAGCAAAATATCACCATCGGTATCGATCAGTTGCAAGGAAATATTCGATAGAGATAAAAGACCACTATAGCGAGAATAGATAGTTGGATCTATCAGGTTTTTTAGTGTTTTGCGATGATTGTCCATGCTTTCCCCATTCCAATTTATCTATCAATATGTCGAATAAAGACGATTTTTGACATGTCCATCATACAATACCCCTATGAAAATGTAAATAGGATCACACTTTCCCTTGGCCTTTGGCAATTATCCATGGTTAGGTTAATTAGAAAAGCTTGGCTCACGCCAGCCTATAGCGTGGGCCTTAGCTTTTCTTATACTATCATCCTTAAAATCTTATACTTCCTGATAGTATGACAAATACTAAAAGGGCCGCCTCATTTTTATTGAGACAGCCCCTTAAGTATTTCCTAACGAATCGCTATTATGCTTCTTTCTTTACGGCAGGGAGAATTAATTCTACATCGCCATGTGGGCGGGGAATAACGTGAACGGAGATTAGTTCGCCAACACGCTGAGCAGCAGCAGCACCAGCATCGGTAGCAGCTTTTACAGCACCAACATCGCCTCTTACCATAATGGTTACCAGACCACCACCAACGAATTCGCGGCCAATCAAAGAAACATTGGCGGCTTTAACCATGGCATCAGCCGCTTCAATTGCACCTACTAGACCTTTGGTTTCAATTAATCCTAAAGCTTCAGATTTACTCATTTTTGTTTCCTCCTAAAATTTTATTTTATGATTTTTATGGTTGAGTTTGGTCCGAGATCAAGAGCATTTGCTTCATCTGTGTCGATATGACATTCAAGGGCCGAGCTATTATTGGCTCTAATGGCTACATTTGATAGTGTTCCTCCACGGAGTCCACCTACTTCAATGGTTACCTGTTCTCCATCGGTTACACCAAAACGTTTGGCATCTTCCAGGGTCATATGAATATGTCTTTGGGCAATCATAACGCCTTTGGTGAGAGATATGCTTCCTTTGGGACCGATGAGAGTGATTCCTGGCGTTCCTTGTAGATCCCCAGACATTTTCACTGGCGCAATAATACCAAGTTTGAAACAATCTGCCTTCGGTATTTCTACCTGTGTTTCCTTTCTCACTGGACCGAGGATACGAACTTTTTCAATCGCACCCTTGGGCCCGCAAACAGTCACGGTTTCCTTACAGGCAAATTGCATCGGTTGAGAAAGCTCCTTGGTTTTAGTCAATTGGTATCCCGCACCAAACAGAATTTCTAAATCTGCTTGGGAAAGATGAATATGACGGTTGGATATTCCCACGGGTATGGCGTTATCTTCCTTTTTTAAATACCCCCCTTCTCGGATTGCTTCCAGCAGAAGCTCTGCTAAAGCGTCGTACTTTCCCACTTTAGTTATCACCTCTTTTTTTCAGTAGCGCAATGACTTCATTTACGACATCCATAATCTGATCTTCACGGATGGCACTATTGCCAAAAACCTGTGCCACACTGGCCGAATAGGAAGTGTTGGCATTTTCGGCGCAATCTTTGATTCCATAGGCCACACGTTTTTTATTAATTAAGTGCATGGGGGTTACATTATCGGAAGTTGCACTTCCTCCCCAGGTACCGCAACCCAGTGTAAAAGCCGGAGCTAGTCCAGTACTTACACCCACACCACCATGGGTGGAGGGTGTGTTTACTAAGATTCTAAACACGGGCTTGGCAGCAAATTTCATAGCCATTTCAGGGTTTTCTGTGTGAATGGAAAGGCTATGACCCACACCGCCATTTTTCAATAGTTTGATGCACAAATCGCAAGCTTCTTCCCAATTCTTTACGGTGTAAAAGGCTAATACCGTAGTCAATTTCTCAAAGGATAGGGGATAATCTTTTCCTACACCCTTTTGTTCACCCAACAGAACTTTCGTTCCTGCGGGAATGGTGATGCCGGCACTTTCCGCGATAACTGCTGCGGAACGTCCTACAAACTTGGCATTCATGGCATGGCCGCGAACAAACAATTTTTGCGCAACCTTTTCAGTTTCCTCCGGGCTCATAAAGTAGCCACCCTGACGCCTGAACTCTTCTATAACCTGATCACGCAGGCATTCCTCTACGATTACCGCTTGCTCGGAAGCACAGATGGTACCATTGTCAAAGGTTTTACTGGTAATAATATTTTTGACTGCTTTTTGCACATTGGCAGTTCTTTCAATATAGGCCGGAACATTGCCCGGGCCTACACCCAGTGCTGGTTTGCCCGCACTATAGGCAGCCTTGACCATGGCTGTACCACCTGTGGCAATAATCATGTCCACTTCAGCACATTGCATTAGTTCATTGGTTGCAGGCATAGAAGGCTTGGTGATACAACCAATGATATGGGCAGGTGCTCCGGCAGCCACTGCCGCATCATGCATCAACTTCGCTGCTTGGGCCGTACATTTCAGGGCTGAAGGATGCGGTGAGAAAACAATGCCGTTACGGGATTTAATGGCAATAATGGATTTATAGATAGCCGTCGATGTCGGGTTGGTTGATGGAATAATCCCCATTAAAAGTCCTACGGGCTCAGCGATTTCCACCACTTTGTTGACCTTATCTTCGTTAATAACACCAATGGTTCGCATGGGTTTGATAAATTTATATAATTCGGTGGAGGCAAACTGGTTTTTAAAAGTCTTATCTTCTACTTTACCAAAGCCGGTTTCTTCTACTGCCATTTTTGCCAGAGAAACTGCATTTTCCTCGGCTGCTTTCACCATATTGCAAATAATTTTTTCAATCTGCTCGCTATTGAATTTTGCAAGTTCAGCCTGTGCCAGTTTGGCTTGACGGGCAAGGTTTCTCGTCTCTTGCACCGATTGCAAATCATAATCAAAGGTTTCCAAATTACTCTCCCTCTCTCCAGCTACTTATTTGCACAAAAACTACTTATTTAATTTCTTTAGGTAATGTGCCGTCAGTTTCTCCATAAGTAGGTCTTTGTTTGCTTTCGATATGGCTCTGCCTGCTATATCCAGTCCTTTGTATTCTCTTGCCAAATTCCGAAGTTTTACTACGGAGAGCAATTTTAGGGCGGTAATGGTTTTTTCAAGTCCAAATTCCTCTGCGAACGCATCAACAGCCTCTTTGTTAAAATGCTTCAGCGATTGATCTTGACGATCCGCTGTTGGATCCGATCCCTGAGGCAAGCCCGGTGTATCCTGTGGTGGCTCAGGCATTGGCGGCTCCTCAGCCGTTTTTGCTTTTCCCCCTAAAATGCTCTCGATATCAGGATGAGGTCTGGGAATTACGTGTTGAGAAACCAGGGACAGGTAATTCATTCTTTCAACCGCGGTTGCTCCAGCTTCCACTGCAGCTTTCACCGCTCCCACGTCGCCGGTTACCGTTATCGTTACCAATCCACTGCCAACAAAAGTTCTCTCCACAAGTTCCACTTGTGCCGTCTTGAGCATAACATCGGCACATTCAATAGCAGGAATGAGTCCTCTTGTCTCAATTAGTCCAAGGGCCTGCATCGCTTACCCCCCTATGGTTGCGCCATCAAATCTGGCCAGTTTGCCGGGTAGGTTACGTAGAAGAGTTTGACATACCCTGAAGAACCCCAGGTTACTTTGGAACCTTTCGGTACGAAGAGTACATCCCCCTGATAGGCCTCATAAGTCTCACCATCCATTGTAATGGATAGGCTTCCTTCGAGAATGATGTCAATCTCTTCATAGCACAATTCCCACTCAAAGCTAGATTTCTCAATGGTTAAAAAGCCTGCGCTCATTTGGGAATCCGCTTTGCTGATCACTTCACGGTAAGCTACGTTGGTGCCGGGAGCCCCCGTTTCAAAGGTCTCATATTTCACCGACCTGCCACGCACTATTTTAAGTCCACTTTTCGGGTCACCCTCTGCTAAAAAGGGCGGGTCGGGAGAGGTGGTAAAGTTACTTGCCACGAGGCTGTTCGCTAACACCGCTTTTACGATTTGAACAATTAAATCTTTATCAATGGATTTATCCTGGCCGTCTTTCTTGCTTCGATCATTACAGCTGTGCATTCCTGAAGCAGATGAAGTTTCTGTAAATTCCACGCCCAGTTCTTTGGCTAGATCCTTGGCTGCGGGTGTAATGATGGTATTACACGCTACACAGAACACTTTTTCTCCCTTTTCTGCTGCTGCTTTTACTGCATCTGCACAGACAAGTTTTTTCAAGATAGCACCTCCTTTCGCTGACTAATGCTTTTAGCCATTGTTAGTACAGCGATTCCCACAATCTGCCGGATGGCGATGGGATTACTTCTACATCTACCAATAGGCCTTTTTCTACAATGAGGGCTTTTCCGGCTTCGATAGCTGCCTGTACAGCGGCAACATCTCCGGTAAAGGTGAAGTAGGCTTTACCGCTAAGCCCTCTGCCCAAACGAAGTTCCAGAGCTTGTATATCGGCAGCTTTTAGTGCCGCATCGGCGGCAATAATCATGGAGGACATGGAAAAGGACTCCATAATGCCCAGTGCTCCAGTTTGATCTGGCATGGTGGTAGCCGTAATGGCCGGAAAAACCGCCGGATGAACATTGGGGAGGATAAAGCTATCGATTAGATATTCCCCCGCTGTTTCTTCCCCTACGCTGATGGCGCTTTCTACGGCGGCAACATCACCGTGGATGATGGCAATATATTTTCCGGGACAGACAGAGGTTGCACTAACTACTTCTACATAGGCAGTTTTCAACATCAAGTCTGTGGCGAAAATTCCCTTTGCAATACTTGAAAGTTCGATCATTCCTATAGCCCTATACATAAGAACCCACCTTTATCACGATAGAATTACCCGTACTCTCGATAACCATTCCATCGAGGCTGGCGTGCACCGCAGCTCCCAGACTGTTGTCCGGAACCTTTGCAATTAGTTGACCAGCTTTTACCTGTTCCCCCACAGCTATAACAGGTATTGCAGGGGCCCCGATGTGCTGTCTTAAAGAAATCTCAATGGTTTCCGGTCGAAAATCCACCTGGGTCAAGGGTGCTGGTTTATCAAAAGCCGTTAAACCGATTTTGGCAATCAGTCGTTTGCTGGGGATCAGGCGGTATTCTCTGGCTGTCCGTGGTTCGAATTCCATCTGGATCGGCTGATAACGAATGCCTTGCTCCGCCAACTTTTTCTTAAAATAAATATTGACCGACTTGGGATGCAGATTGGCGGGACAAGAAAACAATTCGCAAGCATTGCATTCACAACACAATTGCGCGATTTGTTGATCTTTAATGTCCAGGTTATAGTTAATGGCTCGCATGAGTTTATGCGGCTGAATATTATGTCCTAATAGATAACGGGGACACAGATCGGTACACATCCGGCATTGTTCACAGGCAGTTTTGCTAATCACCCTGGCTTGTTCGATACGCACAGACTTTTTGCGAATGAGGAAGTGCTCTTTTTTGAGCAGCACATAACCTTTGCTTTTTTTCGTTACCTGTCCATTTACGCTGGCCATCACAGAACCCATCATCGGACCACCGTCTATCACGGCATACTCATCCAAATTCTCTACTCCGCATTGTTTAAATAGATCCCGGATGGCTATTCCCACGGGTACTTTCAGCGTCAGACGACGGGGAATATCGCCAGCCACTGTAATATAGGTTTCCGTGACAGGTTTGCCGGTCATGGCATGAAATATATTCAATGCTGTTTCTGAATTGATGACCACACAGCCCACTTTTAAGGGAATGGCTGCTTCCGGGACAACTCTTTTCGTTAATTCATGAACGAGAACCTGTTCGTCACCTGCTGGATACATGTCCCGTAGTTCCATCACTTCCATATAATCTGTCAGACCCAAAGAGGCAATTCTTTCTCGCAAGAGGGCGATGACATCTTTGTGTTTACCCTTGATTCCAATGATGGCTTTGCGCGCTTCAATGTATCTTCCCACAGCCTCTAGCCCTCTGATGATTTCATCGGGAAACTGTGCCATCAATTGCTGATCCACCCTAAGAAGTGGTTCGCATTCAGCTCCATTAAGCAATATATACTCGGCCTTAGAGGTTAGTTTGGCGTGAGTTGGAAAACCAGCTCCTCCAGCCCCGATAACCCCTGCATCCTTAATTAAGTTCAGCAAATCCAAGCTTTCCCACCTCCGGATTTCTTAAAACATGCAGTCCTCGTCGATGATGCCTACAATTACGGCATCGATGGGTATATCATCCCGATCCAGCATTTTGCGGGCCGAGCTGCCTGTACAGACAAGAACCCGCTCACCAAAGCCGGCACCGATGGTGTCCGCAGCTATGAGGAGACGACCGGCGTCCGTACCACCGATGACTTCCACCAACATAAATTTCAGCCCTCTTAGCGAATCGGCTTTTCTGGTTGCCCAAATATTATCAATTACCTTTGCTGCGATCATAAGGCCCCACCTGTTTTTGCTTCTTTCAACTTATATTTTATCTCTGTCATGGCTGCCTCCACCGAGGCAGTATCTCCGAATATGGCAATCATAATCAGGTTCTGCGGACAATGGCCTTTAATATCCTCCACCACTACCCCTGCGGCTTTTTCGGCAATATCTGCAGCAAAAACCATATCAATCAGCCGCCCCTGAATCAAACCGATGGCATCATAGTTTTCGATGAGGGTGGTTGAAGCAGAACCTTTGCGTCGCAAGAGAATGTCTAAGGTCCCCCGAGATGGGGATTTTATCATGCGGTACTCCATGCCATGGTCACTCCTATCTACAGGATTTCCTGTGTACAGTTCAGTGCAATGCCCAAAGGTGTTACAAACATGGGGTTTTGCGGTTTATACGTAGGAAGGCCGGTTTGTTTGGCAATAATGGCTTCAATTCCTTCCAGGCAACAGGTTCCGCCTACCAGATAGATTTCTTGCACTGGGTACTGGCTTATATGTCGACTAATAATAGAAGAAACTTTTTCAATGACCGGTCGTAATACCGGGATTAACTCCCGATGGTTTTTGAACTCCCGCTTATATTGGTCTGCCTCATCAAAGCCCATTTTATAGGCCCCGGAAATAACCAGTGAGAAATGCGTGCCACCTGTGGGTTCATCGGCAACATAAGTCACCTTGCCATCTTTTAGAATGGCTACCCCGGTGGTGCCGCCGCCTATATCTACAATGGCACCATCTTTAATCTTCAGTACCGCATTGGCTGCCGTAGGCTCATCTAACAAATTCGTAATTTCAAAACCAGCCCCTTGTACCACATGCTTAATGGCACCTGAGTCAAGGTCGAAGGTTCCTGGGGGAAGGGCAGCAGCTGCATAAATCAGCTCGGTACCTAGTTTCTGTTCCAGTTCTTGTTTTAGTTCTTTGACGATCCGAATGGCACCGATATAGTCCACCACCATACCATCTTTGACCACACTGGCAAAGCGATAGGCCCCAGCAACGGGCTGGTAATTCTCATCTAAAACTGCCAATACAATATAGGCTGTTCCCAAGTCAATGCCTGTGTAATAAACGGATGATTTATTCAGTATGGGTGTCTTGATAACTTCCTCAAAATCCCGCACCAGTTGATCGCAGTATTGAAAAGCTGCGTTTACCGTTTCCATTTTTGTCCCCCCAGACATTTCCACATCATCATGCAAAGTATATTAACACTCAGATAGAGTTTATCGATTAGGTCTTGCCGTGAGCAAACTTGTTGATGCTCATCCCAATAGGCTTCTAAAATGGCTGGTTCCACCTCGCGAAGTGAGGCCCGTAAGTGATTTAACAGGGTAAGCTCTTTGCCATTTTCCAATCCCAGGTGAAAATCACTGATTTCAATTTTCAGATCGGCGGACCCTTTTCTAATTTCTTCTTCCGACCAGCCCCAAAACTGAATGTTATCTGGGGTTAACTGTTCCCTCTCAGCGCTTTTGATATTCCGAAAACATTTGCCCAATGCTTGGACTTCTTCTGAGAGGGCTGCGGCGCCAGAGTGTAAAAGCTCTGCAGCAATTAGTAGAAACAAAGATTCCAGGCATTCCATTTTCCTACGCAGCCTCAGGATGCACCAGTTCTCTTGTCTCTGGTTAGACTGGTCCATGTCTGTTTCTTTACTGTCAATCGGCTGGGGCTGTACCAGAGTGACCCGTCGGTCCACAAGAAATTGCCGGGCCCCTGGCGTTATCTTCGTATCTGGTTCCAGAGCATAAGTGGTAAAGGGTGCTGTTTTATATAAATCCCGCAATTCCATTTCGGTGATGAATTTCATTGCCTCACCTCCCCTTCCTTAAGTCCTGTTACCAGCTTCCTGGCTAGCTTGTAAAAATGATAAAGCTATATATATGAAGAAATCATTTGTAAAAAGTTTCTTGTTTTCCAAATAAATAGTGCCTTAAGTCTTTTATACCTCGATTGTCTTTTGTTGAAATCCGGAAGAAAGGTTGGCTAATACCGATTCGTTTTAACTGTTCAATACATAGCTCGGCATTTTCCGGTGCCAAATCAATCTTGGTAATGACGCCACTGACCGGGCACGTAAAGGATTTAGCAAAACCCGGCGGATATACTTCAAGGGGCCTGGATTGATCAATTAGCATCAACACATGGGATGCTGTTTGTGCTGTGGCAATTAGGTACCTGTACATCGAAGGGTTTTCTATATAGGAACCAGGTGTATCAATGGTATTTTTGCCATAAAAAACTTCCTGGGTCTTTTTCAACGGTTTGGTGGAATCATTTAGAACATTGACGAGGCTGCTCTTGCCGGCTTGGGTCGGCCCCACTACTAGGATTCGTTTTTTCATGTGCGGGTAATCTTGGCCGGGGTAAAGCTTAACAGCTTTTCCAAGGTGTCATTTATGGCAATCACCGCTGCTTCCACACTGGCAACATCACCGGATATAACGAGAGACCCTGTAAAACGGTCTAGGAAGCCGATCTCTACATCGGATGTCTTGGTGGCTATATCTGCCGCTATGATTGCTGTCTCGCAGGGGGTCAGGGTCAAAATTCCAACGGCGCCTTTCTCTTCAATACCCAAGCGTTCATATAGATCCTGTACAGGAGCAGCTATGATATGGGCCAACGTAACTTGCTTGCCTGGTACAGATTCTTGAATAATACGTTTTTTATCAAATTCATCGGCCACACGCATAGGATTCCCTCCGATCTATACCATTTAATGTCTGATGACTTCCACTTGCAGGTCATAACCCTTAATAAACCCTTCAATCTTATCTAACTCTTCTGCTTTGAAACTCAAGTCTTCCGTAATGGCATATTGCATATCCAATTGCCTGTATTTGTTGATGCCCAATTTATGATAGGGCAGCAAGTCTATACCCAGAAAGTTTTTATAGTATTTGAAAGTCTGTAGAAACTCCAGGGTTCTGCGGATGGTTTCTTCACTGTCATTCAATCCCCTAAGAAGGGGCATCCTGATTTTCACATGATAGCCCCGGCGGATGAGTTCCGTAAGGTTATCCAGAATACGTTCATTGGGTACTCCGGTTAGTTCATAATGCCGCTCCGAGTCAATGTGCTTAATATCATAGAGGAACAAATCAGTAAACGGAGCCATCAAGAGCAGGTTGTCTAGTTTTGTATAGCCAGAGGTTTCGATGGCTGTGTGAATCCCCAAGCGTTTACATTCCGTCAGTAAATTAGCGGCAAACTCCGGCTGTGCCGTGACTTCCCCTCCCCCAAGAGTGACTCCTCCACCTGAACTCAGGTAGAAGAGTGTATCTTGTTGGATGATTTCCAGAACCTCGGAAATGGTTTGGTCCGAGCCCACAACCGATAATGCCTGTTTCGGGCAAACAGTTTCACACTTTCTGCAACCAACACAATCAGTGGTTCTGTTTATTTTGTGCTTCGGGCCACCTGCTGCGTCCTGGAAATGATGGATTTGGACGGGACAAACAGGAATACAACTTCCGCAGTGAATGCACAGATCTTCTTTGAACATGACTTGGTATTTTCTTTCAAGTCCCTCCGGGTTCGAACACCATTTGCACCTTAGGGGGCATCCCTTAAAGAAAATTAATGTTCTGACACCTGGTCCATCATAGATGGAATACTTCTGGACATTGAAGATTCTTGCTTTTCTTTCCAAAATACTACCCTTTGCTGTACTCATAATTTGTCCCCATCCCTTTTAGCAAAACTTAAAAGTGATCCAACACGGTTCTGCTGATAATCTCGTCCTGTACTTCCTTGCATAGCTCTACGAAGTAGGCACTATACCCGGCCACACGAATAATTAAGTCCCGATACTTGTCCGGTTCTAGTTGGGCTTTCTTCAATACTTCGTTGTCAACATAACTGAATTGCATTTGACCATTGCCAAGGATGGAGGCCGTTCTGAGTAAGGTAATCAGGCCGTTTTCTCCTTCGGGCGTTTCCAGAATGCCTCGTAACAGTTTGAAGTTATGCACCATGCCGATATTCATTGCTTCGTTATCCAGTTTGCTAACCGATTTAATGATGGCAGTGGGTCCCAACTTATCGGCACCTTGTGTGGGGCTGATACCATCAGAAAGTGGTGTCCAGTCCAGGCGACCATTGGCTGATGCTCCGGTAATTTCACCAATGGGTGTGTTGTTGGAAATAGAGAGGGTACCATGGCTAAAATGTGAGTACAACATTTTATGGGAGCGGTGCACCCTTTCCGTCCAGGATACGAGGTCTGCAGCAATTTCATCCGCATAGTCATCGTCATTGCCATATTTCGGTGCACTCAGGCAATCGGTGCGCAGGGTTTCGTAGCCTACAAAGTTAGCAGCCAGGGCATCTCTCATTTGTTTCAGTGTGTATTTCTTGTCATCGAAGACCAGCTTTTTAATGGCTGCCATCGAATCCGCATAGGTTCCAAGGCCTGAGAAGATCAGTCCGGGTCCGTAATTGATCAGAGCCCCGCCGTTTGTAACATCGGTACCTTTTTCCATGCAACCTTCTACCAGCAAGGACATCAGGGGTTTTGGAGCAAGGTCTCTGTGCACCCGCTGGCTGATTAGGGTTCCGATGGCAGATAAACGGATAATATGTTCAATTTGCTTTTTAACTGCAGCATCAAATTCTTCAAAGGTTTTGATGTTGTCAAGCTCCCCGGTGTCGAGGCCTTGCATGGTTTTATGCCACTTCATCATGCCTCGATTCAGAACAAATTCAATGGCAATGGGCCACTGGGTATAACCGGTGGAGGTCCACTGATAGATTCTGCCGGACTTCTGAGCCTCAACGCAGCCCATCAGGCAATAATCCCTTGCATCTTCCATACTAAAGCCCTTGGCAAGCATCATCTTAATGTGACTATCATCAAAATGGCAAGCGGGGAAGCCAAGCCCTGCTTTAACCACATCTACAATTTTCTTTAAATACTCTTGCGGTGATTTGTTGTGAATCCGGCAAGCCAGGGACGGTTGATACATTTTGGTGAAGCGAACGGCATCCATGATTAGATAGGTCAGGTCATTGGTTGCATCACCACCGGTTCTCCTCTGTCCGCCAATTGTCAAGTTGACAAAGGGTTGATAGCCGGCGAAATATTTTGCTCCCAGTTCACTGGACAACCACATGACTTCCGAGCATTTAATAATAAAGCAACTAAGAAGTTCAAAGGCTTCCAGTTTGTTCATACGCCCAGCTTCCATATCGGCTTTGAACATGGGATAAACGTATTGATCCAAGCGTCCCAGAGAAATACCGGTCTGGTTTTCTTCCACATTAAATAGGGACTCCAGCGTCCAGATTGACTGAAGCGCTTCATGGAAGGTCCGGGGTGGATTGGCTGGTACATAAGTCAAAATATCGGAAATCTTATAAAGCTCTATCTTGCGGGCTGAATCTTGCTCCCTGTCTGCCAGTTCCCTGGCATAATCGGAAAGTCTCTTGGCATAGGCCAAAATTCCGTCACACGTCTCTATTTGAGCTTTGTAGAAGTAGATCTTATCAATGTCCTCGGGATTTTCCATTGATAATTTGCTTAGTCTTTCTACGGCTTCCTGTCTTGTACCATTAATGCCCTTTTTAATCAGGATTACGTCATAACCAGGGCAGGTGTCCCCCCCACCATTGATCTGGTGGTACGAAAGATCACTGACAAAGGCTTCACCCGAGAAGGACCATATGCCAGCTTCTTCATATTGTTGCTGGCAGATTTCATCCACGCTTTTACCTTCCCAGAAGGGAAAGATCTCTTCCCGTAAAATCCGCTTGTCTTCTTCGGTGATTTCGAAGGGGTCCTGGGGTCTGCTGGACATGGTATCCAGCTCGTCTCGAATCCATCTCCAAGCAATATCCGGTGATACTGCGCCGGCTCTGGCTTTACCGCAGGGATGTCCAACAATCAGTTCATCCTTTTGAATAACCAAGGGAGCTGTCTCACAAGCTCCTCTGAAGCATTTAGCCCGGAGCAGAATTTTAGGCAGCCCTGGGTTTTCTTTGGTCACTTGGGTGAAGGCCCTGGCCCGATAGATACTAACACTGGGTTTTACTTTTAGGTAGGCTGCTTTCAATCGCTCCAAACGTGGTGTCAGCCCGTTAATTTCCCCTTCAAACACAGGGGATTTGGTTTCCGTATGATTGGTTACAGGACGGTTTGTGGACAATTCTTTGGAAATGCCCTGGAAAAGTTTCATGACGGCTGCGGTTTCTTCCGGCGATAAGTGTTTTGTGGCATCCGCAAACCGATTGGTAAACTCTTTAATATCCAACTTTTTTCCTCCCTTTCCCTTTATTCAGGTCCTTTGATTTCTTAAAACGACTTTTTATAGATAGCGATTAAATCTTCCCTGGATGGTTGCCTGGGATTGCTGGGAGTGCACCGATCATTCAGGGCCAGATCTGCCATATTATCAAGCTGGTTCTCAAATTTGCTTTTATCAACGCCTAATTCTTGGATGCCTTTGGGGATACCCAGGGCTTTGGTCAAGTCTTTGACGGCCTGCAAGAAATTAATTGTCCCTTCTCGGTATGTACGAGCAGGTAATTGCAACACCGCGGCTAACTTGGCATACTTTTCAGCTACACTTTTCTGTGCTTTGCTGCTCAAATTAGCGTTATATTCCAGCACTGCATTCAGCAGCAGCGCGTTGGACCGCCCGTGGGAGATATGAAAGATTGCTCCTAAAGCATGGGCCAAGCTGTGGTTGATCCCAAGACCCGCATTTGTAAAAGCCATACCGGCTAAACAAGATGCCTTTTGAATACGCTCTCTGGCACCGGAATCGTTCGTGTCGTGATATAAAGTCTTGAGATCTGCAAAAATTAATTGAATTGCTTTTTCCGCAAGGGCATCTGTACAAATGGTTGCCTCGGTGGAAACATAGGCCTCGATGGCATGTACCAAAGCATCGATACCCGTATCGGCCACCACCTGTTGGGGTACGTGCTGGATGCAAGTAGAATCCAGTATGGCGATATCCGGAGCCATCCAGTCATCTACGAGGCATACCTTTTCGCCTTCTGCGGTAATCACAGAGAAGTTGGTCACTTCGGAGCCTGTCCCGCTGGTGGAAGGAATGGCAATAAAGAGCGGTTTTTTAAACTCCTCCCCAGCTGCTTTGCTGAACTGCCATAGGGAGTATAAAATACCTTTGGCAGCATCGATGACAGAGCCCCCGCCCAAGGCCACGATGGTATCTGCTTGGGTTTCCAAGTAGCGCTTGATCCCTGCGGCAATGACTTTCACATCTGGGTCAGGGCGTACTTCTGTAAAAACTTCCGACTGTATCCCTGATTCCTTAAGATAATCGATGGTTTTCTGGAGATAACCTAACTTTTCCATAATGGAATCCGAAACAATAAATGCGCAGGACCCTTTAACCTCTTTCAGAAATTCCATGGAGCCCTCATTAAAATAAATCTTGGGTTTAAGAACAAATTTTTTCATTGCTGCTATTCACCTCAACATCATCCGTGCTGCTTTAGGTGCTCAATTAACCTTTCCAGAAGTTCCTCTAAAGCTTGTGCATCTTGCGTTGCTTGCTGCTTGACCAAAATTTGATTGCCGCTTATTTCAGTGACTTCCGCCGACTGAACCTCTTTCGCTAGATCTTCCATTCGTCGCACACCATAGCCAACTTTTCGGATGTTAATTAGGTTCATTGGCGAGACATTATCCGATGTAATGCCACCACCTGCTGCACCGCAACCCAGGGTTAAAGCAGGAAAAAGATTGGTTGTGGCCCCTATTCCCCCTAAGGTGGCTGGCGTATTCACCAGTATTCTGGATACCGGTTTTTTTAGAGCAAATTCTTGAATCACATGCTCATTCTTCGAATGGATAACCAAAGTATGTCCCAGTCCTTCATTCACCAGCAGCTCAATACACTTTTCGCAGGCATTCATCCAGTCCTTTTCCACATAAAATGCCAGCACCGGGCAGAGCTTTTCTCTGGAATAGGGATTGCTGGGAGATACATATTTTTGTTCTGAAATCAGCACCTTGGTATCTTCCGGAACGGTGAGGCCGATTGTTCGAGCCACCTCTTTGGCAGACTTTCCGACAATTTCAGGATTGATACTGCCATCCCGGAGAAAAAAGAACTTACTGAGTCTTTCCGATTCCAAGACCGACAAGAAGTAAGCACCCTTTCGCTTCAGCTCTTGCCTTACTTCTTCGGCTATGCATCCCTCGGCAACGATGGATTGCTCCGAAGCTGAGACGATTCCATTATCGAAGGTTCTGCTGGCAATAATATCTGCCACGGCCTTTTTAATATCCGCAGAACGCTCGATAAAGGCTGGTCCATTGCCGGGTCCACCATTAATGGTCGGCTTTCCTGATGTATGTGCCGCCCTAACCATTTGGGGCACCCCTGTAATCAGGATGAGTGCTGTGTCCTGGTGGTTCATCAAAGCAACCGTACCGTCAACCGCCAGTGTTTGCAGATAGGCAATGGCCCCGCTGGGCAAGCCACTTTCCTCGGCCGCTCGTATTAAGATATCCAGCACCTTGCCAATGGTTTTTTTAGCCTTAGGATGAGGCGAAAAAACAATGGCATTGCCCGATTTAATGGCAATCAAGGTTTTATATATTGTGGTGGATACCGGGTTGGTGGAAGGTGGTACAGCCACAATCACCCCCACAGGTACACCAATATCCATGGTCTTATTTTCTTTGTCCTCGGCAATAATGCCAACCACTTTCATATCTCTAATTTTTTTATAGATAAAATCACAGGCAAAAACATTTTTGATAAACTTGTCCTGCCACTTGCCAAATCCCGTTTCCTCCTGGGACATGATGGCAAGTTCCTTGGCATGCTTATAAGCCTCTTGGGCCATCTGCTCAACAATTTTATCCAGTTTCTCCTGTGGAAAGGTAGCCAGTATCTTTTGTGCCTCGCGGGCATTTTCCACAAGAATCCGAGCCTCTTGGACGGAGAGCAAATCATTGTCAATCCTATTCATCTCTCAATTACTCCCCCCTTGCCATCCGTAAAAATATAGACATTTACCATTTAATAGTCGAGACTGTACCTGGCTATAATCTTTTGTATGTCCGCATGCGGCCTGGCAATGACCAGGGAACTATAGATCTTACCCACCTTGCTGGCTTCTTTGATGCCCGCCTCCACAGCCGCTTTCACTGCTCCCACGTCACCACGCACAACAACAGAAATTAAACCAGAAGCCACATTTTCATACCCAATTAATTCCACATCCGCAGCCTTGCACATGGCATCCGCAGCTTCCAGTACTGAAACCAGGCCAAAGGTTTCTATGAACCCTAAAGCGTCATTTTTCTCCATGCGGCTTCTCCTTCCAAAATAATCCATGTTTATTCCGCATCAATGTCATGCTTCGAAACAATCTTGCCTACCCGGCTGATGGGGCGTGGCATGACGTGAGAGGCCGTTAGCTCACCAATGGCTGCCGCCGCTGCCGCACCACTTTCCACAGCTGATCTCACGGCTGCCACATCGCCTTTAACCATGACCGTGACAAGCCCGGAACCCACATTTTCATAGGAAACAAGAACAACGTCAGCTGTTTTAAGCATGACATCCGCCGCTTGAATGGCAGGCACCATGCCTCTTGTTTCAACGAGACCCAAAGCTTCTTCGCCAGAGTATTTCATCGAAGCAACTCCTTTTTCCACATTACTCCACTATCCAACCCGCCAAGGCATATCTATCTCAGAAAAATAAGTTCACGTTTTTTCAACTTCAGGCAGGATCAGCCAAAATTACCGTCCTGCCTGAAAAAAGAACGATGGCTAATCAGGGATGTAGCTGTTTATCGTTGCCGCTCCTTCTTCGTGTGCGCGGTAATACACTCTTAGTTCTCCCTTTTCGTCAAGATCAAATCTTGTTTCTTCCAGGAGTCCATTAGCCTCGCCTGTCATGATGGCTTCAATGACAGCTGGTTTTTTCAACGCTTTGTAATGGCCGTACTCTCCCTTTAACGCTTCGATCACATCGTCGGCACAGGCTTCCTTCACCTTTGTAAAATGCTTTAATATAGCGTAGTTCAGTGGTTTCATTGGCCTAGGCCTCCTTCCTTCTGAATAAGTCTAACGGATTCATCGCAATGACCAAGATACCGAATGCCATCACAACCGCCGCCGCCCAGGCGATGGGTGGCAGAGACCAGCCCTCTATACCAGCAAATACACCAAGCACCATCCAGCAGAAAAACGGTCCCCAGAAAGAAAACGCACCATTACAGGCCATGCCTAGGGCCGCACCGCACATGCTATTGCCCTTATACCATAGGCTGTATGCGAATACAGCGAAGAAACCACTGACTATAAACCAACCGATTGCTGGGCCGCTTGTAACGGCTTGTACTGCAAGCGAAGGGGCAAGACCGATATTTCCCGCCATTATCGCAAAAAGCGGAACCAGGATGATCAGATTGGAAAGACCAGAGGTGCTCTGACGAATGGTAATCCCAATCTCATAGTCGATCATGGAGGTTCCATAACCTGCCACACAGCCTTCCAATCCCCAACCGAAGGCACAGATAAAAGCGATACAGATTCCAAGGAGCAGATTTTCCGGCGCATCAGCACTCATGCTTGTGCTGCCGATCATTAAAGAAGCGATGAAGCAGATTGCAATGCCAAGCATCATACGGGGAGTAAGCTTTTGCTTGAATAGGACTCTTGCCAGGATTGCCCCGATGGCAGGACAAAGAGCAGTAATTGGAATGATGATAGACCCAGCCATTTGAAGGGCAACAACATATGCCGTGCTTGAAATGGGTCCTCCTATGAGGGCTGCAATGATCATCATTTTGCCTGGCTTTGTTTTCAATGTCCTGAAATAGTCGCCCAGCTTTCCTTTAAAAGCGGCAATGCCCATGCACCAGAGGGCACTTATGGTGTCGTTCAGGGCACTACCCAGGGATCCTAGCATATACGTAATCACAAAGGCCGAAAGAGCGACAGTATTTGCGCCATACCAGTCCGCCCAAACCCCATTCGCCATACCCAAGGTCAAAAATGCGGAATAAAGCCCGTAGCACATGCCGGAAAGAATTCCAACGATAACTCCTTTTTTGAAAAAATTAGCAGACAGCTTTTTTTTCGCAGCAACCGCGGCTGCATTGGCAGGAACTAAGGTGTTGTTCATAGAATAATTCCTTTCCTTTGCTTATAATTTGGCCGTTATCAGTCTACTCACCAAAATACCGGAAGGCCCTTTTAAAATTGACTGATAATTCGCACTGTAACTTGTTGTTTTTATAATAACGCATGCAGAAATTATTATTTTGAATAATCAATAACTATAATTAGTACTTTTATGTCCAATAAAATTTGGTTATTGTATTAAAGTGACTTTGTTGAATAATTGAGACAAAAGGCTGATTTGACAAAAAACTATTGAAATTTATTGCCAGACCAATATGCCGATCCAAATGCATTGATTTTGTTCGTTTTTTTTGCTAAAGTAAGCTTACAATATCCTAAAATCCAATTTTAACTAACTTGGTGGAGTAACATATATGAATATGGAAGAATTGGTCCAACAAAAGCTGCGTTATGTTTTTCAAGATGAAAGTATTGTATTCGATAAATCCCGCTTTGCCGGTGGGCTTACCAATTACAACTACATAATGAACATTAAGGGCAGCGAATATGTTATCCGACAACCCGGCGGCATGACCGAACAAATTATTGATCGTAAAATGGAAATGATCAATAATTGCATTGCTTCAGAGTTTGGCGTAAACTCGGATTGCTTTTACTTTGATGAAGATAGCGGCGTTAAAATCAGCATCTACATTAAAAATAGCCAAAACATAGCTCAGGCCGATCCGGGTTCCCCTAAAAACTTGGAAGCTGTTGCCAGCTTAATGAAAAGAATTCACTCCTTTTCAAAGCCCTTTCCCAACCGCTTTGATTGGCAAACGGAGCTGGCCAAATACGAACGGATCATCCATCAACAACGCGGCGACTTGTTCTTCGATTACAAAACGTTTAAAGAACAATTGGTCACTTTTATGCAAAAAAATATTAAGAGTACAAGCTTGGTCCCCTGCCACAATGACACCGTGCCTGAAAACTTTATCATCGACAATTCCAGCAGAACCTATCTGATAGACTGGGAATATTCCGGCATGAATGATCCCTGTTGGGATGTGGCAGCCTACATCCTGGAATCTAAACTTTCTGCTGACGCCATTCATGCTTTAATTCAAAACTACTTTGGACAACCACTAACCCTGGAAGAAGAGTTCAAAATAAAGGGCTTTATGATGGCTCAAGATCTACTCTGGACAGTCTGGGCTTTAATTCGGCATTACAATGGTGACGACTTCTTGGAATACTGTACGATGAGATATGAGCGCTTCCGTAAAAATATCAAAGCGATCACCACATCACCCCACTGTTCCATTGCCAGTATGGTTATCAGTTAACCCTGACCGTAATAAAAAAACATGCCTCAACCCCGCCAAGGGTTAAGGCATGTTTTTTGCTTATGCGATTGTTTCCTATTTATTCGCTTGGAAAAAGCGATTGCTATTGTCCTGAACTGTACGTTCGGTATTCTTTGCCTCACTATGGCCGGGTCCATACATATTCAATACAATAACCCCAATGATAATTAAGGCAATGCCTGTAACACTGGCAAAATTGACTTTTTCCTTCCAAATTAATATGGATATGATGACAGTTGCCACTGTCCCTAACCCAGACCAAATGGCATAGGCAATATTTAGTGGTATTGTTTTAAGCGATAAGGACAAAAAGAAAAATGCTAGGGTAAAACCTATTAGCAGCCCCACCGTAGGAAATAATTTAGAAAACCCATCGGAAGCCTTGAGTAGAGATGTTCCAACCAGTTCACATACAATTGCAAGCATTAAATAACTCATGATGATTTCTCCTTAATTTTTCCTGATTTCTACTTAACCTCACAGCAGGTAGATTTTATGCCCTTAATTAATTCTTTTTCTACCATGGAGAGGAGATGCCGATTTGACCATATGATTACTATCGTAATTTCTAAAGCAACGTCACGGATAGGAATCGTTACAATCTCACTGAACTTAGCATATTCTTCCGCCATTAAATGCGGTATAAAGGCAACACAATCCCCGTGTAATAAGATCTTTTCCAGCATTTCTAAATTGTCTACTCTGAACAAAACATTGATATCGCCATATTTTCTTAGGATACTCGATATACCACAGTTCGTTACATACTCAGTATTATATAGCACAACAGGCTGGGCTAGGGCCTCTTCTAAGCTTATTGTTTTATTTTTGGCAATGGTATTATCTTTACCTGTGATTAGCGTTAGTTTATCATTAAGCAGATCCCTAATATTAATATCCTTTGCCTGTAAAATTTCATCTGTCTTCAAAGTAATACCAAAATCGGCTTTACCTGCCTGAATGTCTCGGAATATATTATTGGATTCTCCTACCTTAATAAATATGTCTACCTTCGGGTGGTTATATTTAAAATTGGTAAGCACTTCCGGCATAATCGTTATATTAAAACCTGGTTCTACAGCCATCGAAATATTTCCCTTTAGTTCCAGGTTGTTAATCTTGGCGATTTCCTTAATCTCTTCCACTGTATTTAAAATATATTTTGCTTTATCGATAATGGCTTCCCCAATCTCAGTTGGATAGGCCCCTTGGTTTGTTCTTTTTAACAGAAGAACGCCTAATTCATCTTCCAATTTACTAATGGATGCACTGAGAGCCGGTTGAGAAATATGTGAACGCTCTGCGGCCAAAGATATTGTTTTAGATCGGTATATCTCAACAAGATAATAGAGTTGTTCTAGACGCATTCCATCACCTCTGTTTTTTCTTTGCTAATGATTTAATATTATACTCCATCCCTAAAACATTATTATAGCATTTTGATATTTTCCACTGACTCTTGAGATCCCTTTTCCTTTTTAACCCTTACCTCAAATAGAATCCTTAAAAATTATGCCCGCTATGAGCAAAACCTATTGCATCGTAATTTTTATGAACTTTCTTAATGTTATCACCCTTAAAATTTTATACTTTTTGATTGTGTTGCAAAACCTCCTGGACATATCCAGGAGGCCTATCCCAAATTCGATTCATGGCGTTGCTGTACGCTATTAAGAAGCAGCTATCCTGCTGATAGCTGCTTCTTAATATTTATTAAACTTCTTCTGTGAAAATCTGGTAAATTGGGGCACCTTCGCATTGGGCAGGATAACGTAAACCTAGCAACGCTGAGACGGAAGGTGCAACGTCAACTTGCCGGATGATACGATCTGTTGTAAAGCCAGGCTTAATACCAGGTCCTGCCGCTACGAAGATCGGAGAAACGGATGAATCATGATAACCTTCCGAAGTTGAAATACTATCGCCATGCAATCGGGTGTGTCCTTCTTCAATGGAGAAGAAAATATCACCACATTCTGGTCCATGGGTACCAATTAACACCGCGTCTTTGTTTCTTAGGCAGATGCCTACGACACGTCTGCCAGTTCTTTCATCTCTGTAATTATACAGGTCATTGATGATTTGCTCTTCTAACTCATACTTATCCTTGGGATCCACAATGCCGTACTTGTCACGGCCTTTGAGGTTGATATAAATATAGTTGCTGCGAATCTGAATTGCTCTGGTCTTTTCCCAATCCACTTCTCTTAGGGTATTACCATTTTCATCTTTTTTCATAACGGTATAGCCCAGCTTTTCCATAACTTTCGTATTGAGGCCACCGTACTCACCTAAGATAGGAGGTACATTCTCCCCAACGATGAGGCCATGGTCACTAACTAATAATATAGTCCATTCTTCATCCAGTAAGTGCATGAATTCACCGAGGTAATCATCTGTCTGCAGGTAGAACTTTTCAATAAATCCTTGATAGGTTACTTCATCTGTATGAGCCCATTCTGGCAGTGTCTTAGCCAGGTGCCATAACTGGTGTCCAGCACAATCAATATTGTGCAGGTGGGAGAACACTACTTCATAGCCTTTTTCCTTGATAAGGTAGTTCATGCAATCAGCTTGCCATTTGTTGTACTGCACCCAAGAGGGCTCAAAGATTTCGTGAACTAACTCGGCATCTTCACCACCGATTAAGCTAACAGGCGGAACTACGCCAACATGATCAACGATTTCTTGAAAGAGAGTTTTGGGGTGCCATAACATGTCATTGGCAATGTCCAAGGCGTTACTAATCCAAAGTCTAACTTGAGTACCTGCGGGATCCAATTCCAAAATCTTCATAGAACGGCAGGCAGGCTTGGTTACTTCCTTCTTGGTAACATCATCGATTATTCCAGCTACCATTTCACCTTTTTTGATGATCGCAATGGGGGCTTCTGCCTTCTTATTCTTATAAATAGCCACACGGTCATATTCGCCGGCATCATTCTTAAGAATTAAGGCCGGACGTCTCATTACACCACCAGAAGTTAGGATCGTGAATTCCTTTGCGCCTTCGGGAGCATTGGTCCAACCAGCAGCATCTTTAAGCGGAGAGTTAACAATGTCATAGGCTACCTTGCTGCCAATAACAACTTCAGTATCTTCGTCATCCATAACGTAGGTACGAATTTCGCCACCTTGACGAGCTGTATCGCCCCACCACAGTTCCATCATTTCATCATCAACATCGTTGTCCAAAGTGTCTTCCAGGTCGGAAATGATGCAACCAACACCGGCTGGTTTATCCACCCTTGGTGCATAACGAACTTCTTTAATATCAGCATTCGCAACAATTACTTTTTCCCAGTCAAGCTGTGCAACACCCATATTAACAGAACCGGGCTGTGTACCATCCACAACACTCAGATTGGGGCTTTGAGAGGTTGGGGGCCAAGAGCTCCCGGGCCAGTGCCAGACGAGGGTCTTCATCCCTGCTTCCGTGGTGATATTCCAAATTTGTTCTGCGGTACAATTACGAGAGTCCATATTGTAAACTACTGCATCGAGACTTTCGGGGGATTGTCTCCAATAACAAGTGATACCATGGGTTCCAGGGTATGCACCGGTAGCAAGGGTTGTCCAACAAGGAGGAGTAATGGTAGGAATTGCTCCGAGTAACTGCAAATCTTCTCTAGCAGCTCCACGGTTAATGAATTTCTGTAAGTTCGGCAATTTACCCTCTGCTAAATATTTTTTGGTAATTCTTGGGTCCATGCCATCGACGCCTAATACCAATAACTTATTGGTAAGTGCTGTTCTTTTCATTACTTCGTTGCCCCTTTCTTTTGTCTATAGTATAAAATTCTTTACACAATGCCCAATACTTTCCACCAGGGAATCAGTATAAAGAACACTAATAATGAAGCCAATACCATCTTAGTTGTCATAATCTTGATAAAATCAACCATTTTGATTAAACCAAAGGCATAGAAAATGAGGTACGTAAGATATTCATATGGGAATGCAATCTGGTCAAGACCTACATAAAGTGCATACAGTGCACCCATCGGATTCATATTGAGGCCTGCCGCAATTTGCGCGATTGGTTCTGAAAAACCTGCTAAGATAGCAAAGGGTGTGAGCAGGAAGTTTAGTATAACCCCTACCAGATAGATAGCACCAAGCACCATGCTAGAAGATAGTGGCTCTAAAATTGGTACGATTGCTGCTGCTAATATTTTACCGATGCCAAGATGACCAGAGGTAATGCCAATACTTAGGCAAGCAACACAGAAGAATACCATGCTGAAATCAATCTTCTTAACGTCATCATCAATTCCTACATTGAAACCTGGCAGATACAACATCCAAGGAATCACAATGAAGGCCCAGTCAAGCTCAATATGATGGAGACTGCCAGTAAGCATAAAGGCAATTAGGAAAACGGTTACTACGGCACCCTTCTTTTCATCCGTGCTCATTGGCCCTAGCTTTTGATACTCTGTAGCAAAGAACTCTTTACCCGGTAATTTTTTGGTTGGCTTGAAAATTTTAGGCAACATGTAAACAAAACCAAAGATAAACAAAGCATATGGAAGCATTTGAATAAGGAAACCAAGCCAAGTCAAGGTAATGCTAGAATCTACCGTATGAGCAGCATTAAGCATCAAACTCATGAAATAAGGTGTATAAAGGAAGACGCATGATGCACCGGCAGAAAAAGCACCTACTAACATAATAATCGCAGAATCAATGGATTTACCCAGATCGAAACTCTTACATAAGCCAAAGGTAAATGCGGCCATAATAACCCAAGCATTTCCACCTGTTGCGGTATTCAAAACGAAACCAGCAATCAATACACCATATAAGAGGCCGTAATAACTACCACCCACTCGGAGGATTGTCCAATATGCAATTCTTTTTAATAAACCTATCCGATCTAACACATTTGCCAGCAAATAACCGCCAATCACTACTGTCGGCATTGTCATTGTCCAGGCTGAATAGGCTACTTCCATCGGAACTAAACCTGAGACTAAATAGCCGACTGGGAACATCATCGAAACTGCCATCAAACTCATTAGTTCGAATGCCACTAATAATATACCTAAGGTTGTAACAAATAAGAACATTTTAACTTGATAGGTATAAAGGGCAGTTTCGGGAAGCACTAAAATTACAATTGGGATAATGATTGTCACAAACCATTTCAAGTAGGCGGCTACATTTATAGGCTTGTCCCCCATAACCGGAACATTTTTCATAAATCTCCTCCTCATAGTGTACCCTTTGTTTGTGATGGCCATCACTTTGCGGTCTTTTGTGTTAGTACTTAACTTCACTAACCGACTTCATTATAAAAATTATGTCGAATTCTGTACAATACCGACTAGTTATACCCGGTATAAGCAAAACATATATGGGACTTTAACAGTCTAATGCCAATGTTTACTTGATATGCGGGCCAAAGGCATCAGTAGACAAGCGCCTGCCAAACAAAGTCGGTGTCAAAAGGATGAGACTGAAACATAAAAGCGGCCAAGGCCCTTGGTAGGTAAAAGCGGTGACGGGTGGTTTGATCATTTAACCACCTCCATTATAGCTATTCGTTATGCCCCTATAATTGTTATATATTTTACAAGCACTCAACATTCTTTTTATAATTGTCATGTGAACGAGTGTACGAGCTAAACCATTTCTAGAGGAAAGGGGCTATTTACGAAATGACGTCAAAGGATCTACAGCTACTGGTGCTGCGTATTGAATTAGGACTGGAACGCCTTGTAGACATGTCAAGCAGCAATGGTAAAAACGATAGCCGAATTAATAGTTACCGTAAAAGGTTAGACCTGCTAATTGATCAACTAAATAAAGAAAAACACTCTCATGCCACCTAGTTACAAGAATACTGGAGGTATGGGAGTGTTAAATGGTTATTACTTCATATTATTTGCTGCTCTGGGCTATGCCACACTGCCAATTTTAAATAAAGTTGGCTATCAACTAAATATGACCATGGATATTCTTCTTACATTACGTTTTTTTATTGCCAGTGTTA
The DNA here is from genome assembly GCF_036763075.1 of Desulfotomaculum sp. 1211_IL3151. Taxonomy (NCBI): domain Bacteria; kingdom Bacillati; phylum Bacillota; class Clostridia; order Eubacteriales; family Desulfotomaculaceae; genus Desulfotomaculum; species Desulfotomaculum sp. 1211_IL3151. Next base: position 33,960 of record NZ_JBAIYV010000047.1, read on the forward strand.
TCCTTTTTGTCATTCTGACTGTGGCAAAAAAGCATAACCCTAGCCAGATAAAAAAGCAATTGCCAGGATTGATTGTGCAAGGTCTATTATTTTTTGGCTGTTCTTATTGTTATACTGCCGCGGTAAAATATTTGTCTGCATCCATAACTAGTATTTTGCTGCATGCTTATCCTGCTATGGTTGTAATTATTATGGCACTCTTTTTCAGTGAGAAAATTGACACCAAAAAAATCGCATCATTACTTCTATCGTTTCTAGGCTGTCTAATGGTCATAAACATTTTCAATGATCACTTTCAATTAAATTGGAAAGGCATTGCCTTTGCGCTAGGGTCCGCATTATTATATGCTTTTTATAATATTAATGGTCAGTATTTAACCGCTAAGTTAGATCCAATCGCTATTTCTGCTTATGTCATGTTGGTATGCAGTATAGCAACTGCCATCGTCTATCCCCCTACGAGCCTAGTAACTGCCGGCTTAGGAGTATCAAGTTGGTTAGTAGGGCTAGGAACAGCCGTAGTATGTACCGTTGTACCGACTATTTTTTACTTAAAGGGTATCTCTGTTCTTGGTGCTAGTAAATCTGCCATCGTTAGTACCATTGAACCAGCTCTTACCATCCTATTAGCTGGCGTAATATTAGGTGAGATACTTACAATCACGCAATTACTTGGGGGATTTCTCATTATCGCAGGGATTGTAATACTACAAATTAATAAACAGTCCGTTAATTATTCCTACTCAATCGATACCCCTTAATTGTCCGATCGAGGGCGCACTCCAATCGTTGCATGTCATTCGCAGGTAATCATTCATTGGGTTCCTTTGAGGATACCGGCTTGGAACCTATGCTTGGCAAGACCTTATGGGACGGATATGAAACACTAGTGCTTATACCGGGTATAAGCACTAAGTATTTTACAAGCAGGTGTGTGATTTTTATAATTTAATTGCACGTGAATATAGTAACATAGCCATGTTGCGTGTGCCGTAATTTATCAATACCTAGAGAAATAAACAAAGAACCCTTATTAAAATTAATCTAAGAGGTGAAGATAATGTCAGTTTATGATTTAATTATTATCGGCGGAGGACCAGCAGGTCTTTCCTCTGGCATCTACGGAGCAAGAGCTCGCATGAAAACAGCTATTTTAGAAAAAGGTGCTGTGGGAGGTCAAGCCTTTACCACCCGTGAAATTGTGAATTTTCCTGGTTTCAAAAGTTCATCTGGTCCAGAGCTAATGAGAACGATTGCAGGCCATGCCAAAGAATTTGGTGCAGAAATTATCAAGGCAGATGTCACCCAAGTGGATCTAAGTGGTGACATTAAGCTGATCCATACAAAAAAAGGTCAACAATACCAAGCTAAAGCAATCATCCTAGCACTTGGCTCCCAGCCACGCTTGTTAAACATTCCTGGGGAGAAGTCCTTGCGCGGAGCCGGTGTATCTTATTGTGCCACCTGTGATGCAGAATTCTACACGGATTTAGATGTAGTAGTGGTAGGAAATGGTGATGCTGCCATTGAAGAGGCTATGTACATCACCAAGTATGCCCGTAAGGTAACCGTCATTGTTTTACATGATGTGGGCATCGTTGACTGCAACAGAGCCAGTGCGGAAAAGGCCTTTAATAACCCCAAGATTGAGTTTGTTTGGAATTCCGTTATGGCAGAAATTAAAGGCAAGGGCGAAGTGGAGTCCGTAGTAATCAAAAATCTTAAGACCGGGGAACTGACGGAGTTACCAGCTCACGGCGTTTTTATATATGTAGGAATGATACCAGGTACAGAATTCCTCAAAGGTAAAATTGAATTGGATGAAAGAGGCTACATTATCGCAAACGAGCAAATGGAGACTTCGGTGGATGGCGTATTTGCAGCCGGTGATGCTCGAGTTAAATACTTGCGTCAGGTAGTTACAGCGGCTAACGATGGTGCCATCGCTGCCGTATCTGCTGAAAGATATTTGGATGAGGAGCAAAGTTTTAAAGAAGAGGTAGTTAATGCTGACAAGCCTGTAGCACTGGTATTTTGGAGCCCTGCCAGCAATGAAAGCATTGATTTAGCAAGTAGATTGGAGGCATTAATCGCTGCAACGGGTGGCAAATATAAGGTAGTAAAGGTGGATGTCTCCCGTAAGAAACGCATTGCCCAAAAGTATCATGTTACGACTACACCTTCCATTCTATTGCTAGAAAAAGGCGAGCTATTATTGCAACTTACTGGTAATGTGGATGATAAAACCCTTAAATCACAATTAAAACTACAGTAAATATTATCTGGGGAGGCGGTTGAAGACCATGGGCTACGAAACATTCAAACGTCTAAACACACAAAACTTTGACGATCTTATCTTTGATAGCGACACCCCCTCCCTGGTATTTTTTGCTGCAGAAAGATGCGATATCTGTAAGGAATTGCTTCCTATTATTGAAGAGTTTGTGAGTTATTATGCCGGCAAACTAGAGGTTTATTTTGTAGATGTGGATAAATATGCTGAGTTGCACAAACGTTTTAGGCTAAGGGGTATCCCCCAATTGCTCATCTTCAAAGATCATGAATATAAGCGTCGTATTGGCGGTTTGCATGAAAGAGAAGATATGATCGAGATGATAGACAGCATTATTAATGAGACCGAATAAAGCTTATGATTCGGTTTGAAATACTTTACATTAAGAGGAGTGAAGAATATGTCTTTACAGCAATTAAACTCAAACAGTTTTGAAGAAATCATCTATGATAACGCAGAGCCCTGCTTGGTCGTATTTTCAAGAAAAAACTGCCACGTATGTAAAGAAGTTGTTCCGATGTTAGAAGATTTACAACCTAAATATGAAGGAAAGTTTGGTTTCTATTCAGTTGACGTAGAAGAACAAAAAAACCTTTCTCAGAGATTCTCCCTAAGGGGAGTTCCATCCATCGTTTTTTTTAATGAGGGTGAGCTTCAAGGGAAAATGGCAGGAAACGTTGAAGAAGAACAAGTCGAAGAAAAGATCACAGAAGTTCTTGGAGCATAATTCCTATCTTAAAAGTGTAAATTAAATGGATCTTATTTAACTATTTACTTAGAATTATTCTGCCGAGAATGGGGGCTGTCGCAAAACGTTCAATTGAAAACGTAGGGCGACACGCCCTTTTTTATTTGTGACATAAAAATTATTACATCTACGAAAGTGAATTTTACCATTTAGGCCCCGATTTGGGCACAACAAAAC
>NZ_JBAIYV010000014.1:0-33288 GCF_036763075.1 Desulfotomaculum sp. 1211_IL3151
GATACAGGGAAAGTATCAACAGGTCATGAAGCAATATCAGAAATATGCGCTTGTGATCCTTGATGAATTTCTACTCATCCCAGCATCGGAGCAGGAGCAGCGCGATCTTCTTGAAATTATGGAATACAGATGTGGGCAGACATCCACCATATTCTCATCCCAATTTGTTCCCGAAGGTTGGCACGAGAGACTGGGTGGCAGTGCCCTTGCCGATTCCATCCTTGACCGCATCATTCCATCCGCATATACAATGAAGATAGCTGGGGATGTATCTATGCGGCAGCGCAAACGGATCATATCGAGTTAAACCCAAGGGAGCCACCTGGGGTGGCTCCCACCATCAACTTACCGGCTCTCCATAACGGAACAGTCGGCCCTATATGAGAAGAAAGGGTGGCTCTGCCACCCCGGAATATTCAATAAGATCCAGATGCTGCGCTTGTCCACCTGTTCTTACATTGACCAAGGACATCATCTAATTTTAGAAGGAGCCTCCGGTAACGGAAAGACATGGATTGCTTGCGCCCTAGGAATTGCTGCCTGTCGAAAATTCAAAAGTGTGCGTTACATTCGAATGCCAGAGTTACTGACCGAGTTGAATGTGGCAAAAGGACTAGGGACTTTCCGAAAGGCGATCAAATCTTACCAAAAACCCGATTTGCTTATTGTTGACGAATGGCTCATTCGTTGTCTCACCTAGCAAGAATCCTATGACCTCTTAGAGATCATTGAAGCTAGAATTCACCGTGGTTCTCTGATTCTCTGCGCTCAATATGCTCCTAAAGGCTGGTATGAACGCATCAGCCCGTCCAATGAGGGGCCGATCTCCGAAGCAATCATTGACCGTATCATTCATAATGCTTTTGAGATTATTATTGATGGACAAGTCTCTATGCGCGAAAGACATGGTTTGAAAGCAACGGCCACTAAGATGCCGAATCAAACATAGTAATTTGATTAACTAACGCTGTGTAAAGAGGGTGGCCTTGACGACCGTGATAGTGGCCTTCACTTACCGTCAAGGTGGCCCTCTTTGCCCGCGAAGGTGGTCTTATTTGATCGGAATACACATCTTGAAACCGGCATTTGCTTTAACAAGAGGATAACTTATTTTGCTGATAATAAAGGCTGGCTTTTTTGCCAGCCTTTATTATATATTACTTTTAGTTCAATTAGCTGTAGGAGGGATAGATAATAATATGACTAAACTATTAGTTAGATTACACCCTCATCCAAATGAGAGCTTAATAAGTTTTTGTTATAGACTGGGAGAAGTGAATTTTAGTGACCCTAAGGATATTATTAGTACAATAAAGGGTGGGTTTGAGGTAAGTATATTTGAGAAGGAGAAATTGTTAAATCATCTTGCTATTCTACTAGAAATTGGAGAAACTGAACTAGAAAAGTTATCAATTCGTAATTTCATTAATAGAAATTTGTCAGTTAAGATTCTCAGCCAAGATAAACAAATAAAAGAATATCTATGTTTAAATAGTATTAAATTTTGTCCATTTTGCTTAAAGGAGGACCATTATTTACCAATAAATTGGTTTCTTAGGCCTTGTGCAGTATGCCTTAAACATAGAGTTTATTTAATTGATACATGTACTAATTGTAATCGCAAATTAAGTCTTACAGAAGTTATGAGTGGTTTATGTAGATGCGGTCAGGATATTATAACTATTAAAACTACAGAAGTAAAAAATAAAAAAGTTTTTATGATACAAGAAGTTATAAACATGGGGTTACAGAATGGATGCATTGATAAGAAGTTTTATAAACAAAAGGACAGTCCTTTTTCAAAGATTAGTTTTTCGGAATTACTCTGGTTTATGACAAAATTCACTGATTTATTGCTAAATTACCCTACACCTTCTTTCTCTATTAGTTTTAATAGAAAAAAAGGTCATAATATTATTCGGGCTAAAACAGAAACCCAAAAATATAAAAAGAACATTTTAAGTCAGAAAGATATAGCTGCAATCTATGCCAAATCCTTCAATATAATTGAGAATTGGCCTAAATATTTCTCTCGATATCTGGAAGAAGGAAGCGATCATTATAGAGATAACTTTGTCGAAGTTTTAAATTTTATCTATAGAAATCTAAACTTATTGCCATATGAATTTGTTATTAAGGACTTTCAAAATTGTCATAATGAAATTATGTTAAGGAATCTAAGATGGATTTGGCAACGTTATGATGACTTTGGTAATAGAATATACGATACGTATCAAGAGGAATTTATACCTTACAAAGGAAAAGGTCTATATTGCAGGACTCTGAAAATAAAAAAACAAAATACAAGAAATTATGATAGGTTTAAAATATATTATTAAAGTTCTTTTGACTTATTTCCTCTATTATTAGTTTTCATCCCGTAGGTATTTGAGTACGACCTTTTTTTAATATCTAGTTCAAAAGATTTTTCAATATTAAATGTAGGTGAAAAGGGATTAGACTCACAATAAGAAAATGTAGAGTAATGATCTAGATAAATTTTACTCAGAATATTATGATCTAACGATTCTGCCCCTAGCTTAAACGCTAAAAGAACAGACCTTTTTATAAAATCTATCACTAAACCAACCTTACCTTCAGTTGCAAGATATATTCGTTCCCATGTATCATCATTAGTAAGGCCTGATTCACACTTTAGTGGTAAACTGTCATCGATTGTTTTGAGAAGTTTACGAAAGTTAATTCTGTCATTCTGTTCATGACAGTTAAAAGGGAAAAGCTTTTGATTATTTTTAAAACGCCCTTCAAGTTGGTCATTAGTAAAAATTTTTTCTGCTTCAAGAGTTCCCATGAGTACTATTGGTATTTTGGTATCTATAATTAGTCCTTTCAGCCAGTCTGCAGAATCAGACAAGAGTCTTTTTTTATTCCTATCAACAAAATGCTGAACCTCATCCAAAATTATTAATTGAGTTCCACAATGTACTAATAGTTGTTTAAGTTTTGTTGTTTGTAGATATAGTTTACGATCTGTAAACGGGAGGGGCTGGCCCATACTTTTTAAAAAAGAGTTTATTATAGAACCAATAGAAGCAGGGACATCGATTTGTCTTATATATAAGACAGGTATTTTAGTGACCTCTGCAACTGAAAAATTATTAGTCCAGGGTGATAGTATTTTATCTTCAATATCAAAACTAGGATGTTTTTTAAAGTATTGATTTGCAATAGTGGATTTGCCCACTCTTGTTGGACCAAATAGAGACATGCAATCGGGTTCATCATTAGAAAGCAAGTTATGGTGGACCTTTCTAATTTCATCATATAGTTGTTTCATTTTAGGGTGCCAGACTACCAAATTTTTAACATATTTAAAACGTTGGTCTACAGTTAACTTATCTAATTCAATTCTATCCCTTAGGGGAACTTTCTTTTGGCCAAGTTCTTTGGTGATATGCGCATTTTTCGGAGACATCTAAATACCACCTTAAATTAAAAATCGTAAGTCACATCAAAATCATCATTATCTATGACCATATTATCTGAGTCGTTCCATTTTCTAGAACTCCTTAATTGAGGTGTCTTATGTTCCTTTTTTGTTGAAGAAGACTTTTTAGAACATTTTGTTTTTTCTTTCACAGAGCTTGATATTTCAATAACATTATTAATCTTACTTTCCTCTAGTAATCTCAAATCGGGACTAAACCCTATGTTGGAAATACTAGAGGAAATATGGGTATCACTTTCTTTTATCATGATAACCGGACTTTCTGGGTAGCTTTCATTAGCACTAGTAGTGTTAATTGTATTATTCAATATTTCTTTGGAGCCTTGCTTTTTCGCCTGGGATATATTACAACTAGCATCATAACTTTTATCAATAGGATCGCGGCCTTTTTGTAAGATATAGTGCTTAGCACGAGCTAAAGAGATTTCATCAACTTTACAAAACATTTCTCTGGAAATTTTTCTTGCAAGTTTGTGTTCCCATGAGGTAAGACCTTTGCTATAGTCTTGATCAACTGCAGGAATCTTTAACCACCTCTTACTAATTATGTGGTCGTACAAATAGATATGAGAAATATCTAGCGGATCCCATTTAATTTTAAAACCTTGGTTATATCCATTATTTTGTCTAGTGAATGAACATAGGAGTTTGTTTAATTCTGTGGAATTGTAATAAAGGCAGTCTAGTTCCACACCTTTATCACGGATCACTCTTTCCGTAACATAACCTAGAAGAATTGGGATATCATGGGTACTGTTTAACCATGCAGGTGGATAAATCTTCACGTTATGATCCCATACTAAGCTAGGGACACCTTTTGCCCCTCTATTAACCCGTCTGGAATATACATCAACAATCCATTTATGAATTAATTCTAGAAGTAGTGACATGTCTATACAGGCATGTTTGGAAGGGTCTATTTCACCCAAATCCTGAACGTTAGATCGAGTAGTCCCAGGCATTTTATGAATTAAACCACTTTGAAAACTTCTAAAATATCGTTCTATAGAAGCCTTCCACTCGGGTGTTCTCCTTGGTGCATAGTATATTAAGATATCTAATTGCTCACAGGCATCCTTCAATGCATTACCATGAAATTCAGCGCCATTATCAACGATGATTACTTTCGGTACACCATAAGCATGCCACTCATTTTCAATGGAGGGGTACTTTTCTTTAATATAACTCTTGTCCATTAACACGTGACGTAAGCACTGCATTACAGTAGAATAAGATGGTGGCTCAAAACTAATGCAAAACCCTAAAATCATTCTACTAAACTTATCAATAGCAGCTGTAATATAGGGACGTCTCAATTTATTGTTTTCATCGGGAACTAACAAGTCTATAGGGCTATGGTCAATTTCAACACGCTCTAAGATTCTTTCAACTTGAACACCGGCCCCGACTTTATCAAAAGTTTCTTTTGCTTGTTTTTTTCCATGCCTTTTTAGGACTAGTTCTGCTTCTGGGATGGTGTTTATTATTCGTGCAATAGTGGGATATGAGGGATGGTGGATTTTTTTTCCAGTTACCAAGAAGTGCTCCTCTATCCTATGTATTACTTCGTAGTAAATATCGTCTTTTGTTAATCGAAGCTGGTCTTTATAATATTTGTTGATAATTTCATCAATAAATAGGAGTACCTTTTGATTCATTCTACTTTTGTTTTTCCCTCCCGAACGATGATAGGAAGGAATAAGAGAAGTAAAATCTCTTCCGCTATTAGTATAATCTTTTATCCACTGGTAAACTGAAGAACAACTAATACTATTACAAACGGATGAGTACATATTATGAAAATCACTATATTGATCAGATAAAAGACTATTAACTTCCATAACTCGATTACTCACAGTGGATTTAGTACGATTTTCAATGTTTAACAGTGGTTCAATTACTTTTAAACGGAATTTGGCTGCTTTAATATATTTAGGATTTACGCTAGACGATAAATCGCCAAAATCAGAATTGAATTTAATACCAGTTTCTAAATCAGGGGAGTAATTTTTACCCTTACTTTCGAAAACTAAACTTCCGGAATCTAGTTGTTGTCTTAATTCTATTTCTGTAAAAATTATTACATCCTGGTATTTTTCATCTCTAACCTGCACATCACGATTTTCATAAACTTTTAAAATCCTATATATTTTTTCATTTAACTTAAAACGAATACCAACTTCTACCTGAACTCTAAACATTAAAGAACCTCCTTAGAAGGTAAACGTATTATACTTTCAGATGAAAGTGGCTGGGATATATCAAATGACAAGTACTGATGATACAAAAGACTATAAATTATTACTAATGCATCTTGATAACTGCCAATTTGCAAACTAATTCTTTCTGCTAAAGTATGAACATTGACTGTTTCCTTTACACCAATTGTTTGCCTAATAAGGAGTTTTTGTGAAGCCGTTACGTTAATGTTTCTATAGCTAAATAATATTTTGATGTTTCTTAGGGTTACTGGGTCAAATTGTTTTTCAGTTACCATAAGGTATTCATAGCCCATGGATTCACAGTAATTTTGTGCAGCTAAAATCTTAGGATATAATTTAGGATCATTGAGTTTTCTTGAAGGCTTAATCTCTACAATTTCTATTTTATCCTCGGGGAGTTCCACGGCAAAATCAGGGTAATAGTGCTTGGTTTTCCCATTTTCTATATATTCTATTTCTACCGGTTGTTCACAGAAACTTACAACTCCACATTTATCAAACTCCAATAGATGGATGTAATCACATTCCAAAAGAGATTCAAATTCTACTAATCTATTTAATCTCATACTGGGGAAATAACCCACTCTTTTTATGTTTCCTTTTCTTCGAACTACTTTGCGGCATGGTGTAAATTCCATAAAAATCCCTACCTTTTATTAATTAAATAAAGAAGAGGGCACTAACCCCTTGTCAGGTAGTGCCCTCTTCTTTGTTATTTCTGCAAGATTTAAAGTAAACATAAGTCCACCTAACCTCACCTATCATTTTTAGGCCTGTAAAATTTAGCTCTCAGTTCTTTCTGTTTATCTCTTCGTGATAATACATCCTCTAAAAGGAATAAGCCTTTTTTTATTTGCTTCAGTTTTTGTGCTTTTACTAATTGGCATAGACGAGCTCTAGATATACCTAGTATTTCTTGAGTTTCTTTGGATGTAAGAATTTGTTCCTTAATGTTATTAGTACTTTCCATACATTAAAAGTATCAAACCTATTAACAATTGTAAATAGGTTAAAGAATTAAATTTGCTGACTTTTTAAAATTGTATGTATGTATTTGGTGATTTCAGGATGTGTTCGTACTAAAACGGTTCTTCTCACCTTAAGATTTTTATAAAGCATATCACTGGTGATAGCAGTACCGTTTTGCTTACATTCTCTGATAAATTCTTCTACCTTATTTATTAACATTTCACCACGTTTCACTTTTTGCAAATCGCTCTGATGTTTTTTTGCGGCTGCGATTTGAGGTAATAAACCATGAGATCTTAGGGTTTCATGGTTTACTCCTAAGATTTTACTCACTTTATCTATAGTAATAGGTTCTTCTTTATTTATTAATTGCTTGATGGCTTCAGGGAATTCTTTTATCCATTGCTTAGTAAGTTGCTTCTTTTTAGCCTTTCCTGGCGTTGATAACCATGCAACTTGTACATTTGGAAGATACCAATAATAAAGAAATTCAGTGTAGGGTAAGTTAAGGATTTTTTTAAGATCTTTAATTCTGTCGCTATTTTTAATGGCCAATAAAAACCGATCTACAATTTGTGGCTGCGGTATATTAGGGATTAAAAAGTTAAAATAATGCCGTGGTATTAGGTTGTTTGATATTAAGTAAACAAGGCACCTTAATGATTGATCTAGAGATATGCCAAGCTGAAAGGCTATATCCCTTTTCCCTTTACCTTCAAGAATAAGATGTCTAACTTTGTTCCAAGCAAGTTTTATGAAATATCCTCTTTCTACCAACTCATTTGTTTGAGTGTCTATCGCATATTCCGTTCCACAACTATGACAATAAAGATAGTAATTTAGCTTTGTCCCATCTTCTAACTGTTTTGTTGATGTTGCAGTTCTCTTAAGGCTACCTGGCTTCCTAAAAGAAGTACACCAAGGAGCTATACAGGAGTACTGGTCCTTTAGCAGAGGGGTGTGCGTTAGTAAAGAATTAAGAAAGGACTCTGGGAGTTTTATTGAAGAGAACTCCTCTAATGAAACGTTTTGGCATCGTAGAATAGAAAGAATTATTCCCAAGTGAGTGAATCTTTTAATAGAACATGTCCCTCTTGCACTTTGTAGCAATACACTTAAAGAACAAGGGAGATGTAGATTTACTATATGTTGTTTATTAAAAGTATTAGCTTTACCAGAGATAATAAATAATAACTTAAGGGCAAGGTATTGCTTAGGATCAATATGATCTCCATGCACAATTGATTTTATATCAGAAGTCAATAAAAAGCTCCAATCCTCAGAGGCACGAAAATATGTCGCTTCTGAGTAAATAGGAGTACTACTTTGGCAAATAAGATTACACTGGCAATGTGGGCAAATCCCCACAATGCTATCAGGAGCAAGAAAAGGTATTTGCTTTTGGCAGTAAGGACAGTTCTCGACAAGTTTTAATTTGTGATGAAGGCATATATCTAGTTCCTTAACTTGCCAGATTAAACGATAATAACAATTTTCTTCTATGCATTTTGGGCAATACCTTAGGTTTGAAGCAAGTATACTACTCATGATTCTTTGAGAAGAAAGATCTAAAGCAGATTTGTCATGTCCGTAAATCTTTCTAAGAGCTGGTAGAAAGGTTAGATTTTCAAGCCTATCTTGATTAATTCCTACCGTCTCCTGAAAGGCTAAAATATTAAAGATTGTTTCCGGTACAGTATTAATAATTGATGACACTTGTGATTGAGGATAATGAGATCCATTTAAATATGTACGCCATAAAAAATGGGGGTTAAGACCATTAAGCTCAGATACTCTTTGAATGAAGCTAGTTAATGATTCGCCGTGGTAGGGGTTAGGTTTGATAAGAAGAAGTTTATTGTTTATCAATCTGAAACTCTCCGAAAAAGTATTTGGCATAAATTTGAACCTGATATAGTAGACATTTTAGGCTACATATGAATACTCAATTATTTAAATATAATAACCAAAATTTAGAATTATTTGTCTTTGTTTAAAGGAAAAACAGGGATCTTCATTAAATAATAACTAGATATATTAGGCAAGATTTAAGTGGTATTCAAATATTAGCATTCCACAAAACTAGACTGGAAGAAACGGACCTGTTGAATAGGCAAAAATCTGAGAAGTTAAATTATAATATAGTTTTAGTCATTAATTATTAATTGGAAGGGGTATATCTAATGACTATAGATTTTAATAAATTTAGAAGAAAGCCTGTGGAACCTCGAGAAATAAATCCTATGAATATTTACGATGGTTTGGCCTTAAGTGGCGGTTTAAATGATCTCTGGAGGGGGCAGTTTTTAGCATTACAAGAATGGCACGAGTCACGTGAAGAAGCTCATTCAATAGTTAATTTGAATACCGGTGGAGGAAAAACAATTATTGGGTTACTCCAAGGGCAATCTATAGTTAATGAAACTAATGGAAAAGTTTTTTACCTTTGTGGCTCTATACAGTTAGTAAAACAAACTGCGGAAATGGCCGAATCAATAGGACTAAAGGTTGCAACTTATTATAATAGTATGTTTATAAACGAAGTGGATTTTAATAAAGGAGAGGTAATATGCATTACTACTTACCAAGCACTTTTTAATGGTAAAAGTAGGTTTACATATGAAAAAATAAACGCACTAATTTTTGATGATGCTCATGTAGCATCACATGTTATAAGGGATCAGTTTACAATCACCCTTAAAGAACAGGAATATCCAGAAACATATGCTACAATTGTTTCGTCAGTAAAAGAATATTTTAAAGGTATTCATGCCTTTCAACTATTTGATCAAGTCGTTAATCAAAAAAATGATCCTAGTATATTACTTATTCCTTTTTTTGTTTGGCAAGATATTTATAAAAAAGTAACGGATGTGCTTGTTCATGAAGGAGTACATGAAAAGAAGTCTACCAAATTTTCTTGGGATTACCTTAGGGACCATTTGGATTTATGTGCGGTATTAATTACCTCATACTCTGTTGAAATCACGCCATTTCTACCACCACTACAGATTTTAAACTTTATGAACAAAAGGACTAGAAAAATCTTTTTGTCAGCTACTATTCAGGATGAACCTGGTTTTGTTAGGACTTTTGGATTTAAACCTTCTAATAAAATTGCCCCTAAGACACGGGCAGGTGAATCTGAAAGATTGATAATTACTTCGTATAATAATAAGTATTTGGGTGAAGACGAATTATTTGAATTTATAGCGGATTACAGTAAAACAAAAAAAGTATTAGTAATTCCAAATAGTGAAAGAAGAGCAAAACGATGGCGAGAGTATGAACTGAAATTTTCAAGTGAAGATTTTTCGGACAGAGTAATACAATTTAAAAATGCCAGAGAAGGTATTCTGGTAGCTCCTGCTAGATTTGAAGGAATGGACTTCCCGAATGAGGCATGTCGTATTTTAGTAATGGATGGGCTGCCATCCGGGACAGGTCTTATTGAAAAGTTCCAATGGAATAATCTTGGGGAAACTAAATCTTTGCAGGGTACAATTGCTTCAAGAATTGTCCAATCTTTAGGTAGAATTTCAAGGGGAAATGATGACTACGGGTTAGTATTCCTTATGGGTAATGATCTTGCGGATTGGATTACAAGGAGTGATAATCGTAGTAAAATACCATTATTTATTCAAGCACAATTAGATTTAGGAGAAAGGATAACCGAAGGGTTAAATGGTAATAAAGGATTAGGTGAATTCATACACTCGGTGCTCTCTAGGGATAAGGGTTGGATAGACTTACACCAGGATGAAGTGAAAAATTTTAGTAATAATTTTACTGCAGTTGATGATTCTAATAAAGAAATTGACATGGTTAGTGTTGCATTGGAAGAAAGGAAATTTATTGAGAAATTATGGAACAGGGATTATCTAAAAGCTGCTAACGCGCTAGAAGAGAATTTAGCGAAACTTTTTATTACAGATAAGGGGTTAGCCGCATGGCATTGCCATTGGATTGGGTATTGCTATTTAAAAATTGGGAACACAAAAACAGCTGAGATATATTTTAATAGAGCAGCGAAAAGCTTTAAATCTTTAGGAGTAATCCCAAAAGAAATACATAATGTAGTAAGCTCAGTTCTTATACCTGATCAAGAATCACCGGTAGGGCGAATAATTAAGTTGTTAACTGAGAGGGGAGAAATAAATTATGGGGCGTTTTCACAAATGGATGAGCGTCTCGCCCCATTATTTGTAGCTGAGAAAGTGTCCTCCAATTTATATGAGGATACTTTAAAATGGTTAGGTTGTTATCTTGGATTTCAGAGCAATAGACCTGATAAAGATTCCGGTATAGGAAGAGGGCCAGATAACTTCTGGCTATCTGACAAGATTGCAATTATGATTGAAAGTAAGGAAGATAAGACAGGAAAGACCCCATATTCAAAGAAGGAAGTTGGCCAAAGCCTAGTTCATCTAAATTGGATTAAAGAAGAATATCCGGATAACCCAGAGATAGAATGGAAGCTAATGATTGCTGGACCAGATATTGAAGCAGCTCCTGCTGCTAGTACTTCAGAAGAGCTTAATATTTGGCTACCAGATGAAATACTCAGCCTAGCCTCACGAGTGAGAAATTTGTTAAGAGATACATGGAGAGAATCCACGCCTGCAACATTTGCTAAGGATTTAGAAAAAAATCTTACAGAAGCTAAATTAACGGATAAAGATATTTTTAATTCTTTACCAAATAGACCAATGAGAAAAAGTAATCAAGATTAAGATTGAAAACCACCCAACTGATTTATTCTATAGTGGGGTGGCTTTTCTTTTTATGATTGTTGATAGACGATACTATCGACAAATTAGTTATTAAGAATTTATAAACTGCGTAATTTTTTCTGGCAATAATGTGATAAAATCTGTATAGAGCGTGCAAAAATATTTAGTTTATGTTAAAATCTATCCAAAGAGGAGTGAGCATCATGTTAATGCATACAGAAGTCCTAAAAATTATTGAAGGTGGATTAGATAAAAATCGGGATAAAGTACAAAGCTATGCTCTATTACTTTCAAACAAACTTCGCTCCGAGGGTGAAGAGAACCTAGCTGCTAGAATAGAGAATCTTATTAATAAGAAAACAGTACATCCAGTATATCTAGATGAATTTATGTCTAAGCCAATTGATAAGGATTCTAGGCTAGAAATGGTGGATGTATTTTACTCAGAGACTCATCAGGATGAAATTATTCTATCCGGAATTATTAAGGTTAAGGTAGATAATTTTGTTGATTCTCTAAAACACAGAAACAAATTTTTAGCATTAGGAATCAATTCACCAGAATCTTTATTATTGTTTGGACCCCCTGGGTGCGGTAAAACTAGTATTGCTAAATATATATCAGCGCAAACTGGGTTACCGTTAATAACAGCACGACTTGATGGACTTGTATCATCTTTACTAGGGAATACTGCAAAGAACATTCGCAACATTTTTCAATATGCAAAGGAAAGACCTTGCATTCTGTTCTTAGATGAGTTTGATGCGATTGCAAAAGCTAGAAATGATGATAATGAAGTTGGGGAATTAAAAAGAGTAGTCAATAGCCTCTTACAGAACATAGACGATTTCAATGAAAACAATATACTAATAGCTGCCACAAATCATGAAAAATTACTTGACCCAGCTATATGGAGAAGGTTTACTACTGTAATCGAAGTACCTAAGCCATCAGAAAGCGAAATTAGTGAACTAATAAGGCTATTTTTAAATTCAGTTGATTATGATTTTAAGGACGATGCAAAAAAACTTAAAAAATTAACAAACTCCCTGCAAGGCTTATCCCCAGCAGAGATCAAGACAATTTGCTATAACACTATTAAATTATCAATTATTAAAGAAATGAAATTGGTTACTTACCCTCTTTTTTTATATCAAGTTTACCTATTTAGAGGATATAACGAACAGGACATACCGATTGCATTGTTTTTAAATGAACATGGAGTAATTCAATCGGATATATCAAAGGTGTTAGGTATCTCTATCAGGCAAGTAAGAAAGTATACAAATAATGAGGTAGATAAAAATGAAGGATAAAAATTTACCTATAAAAATTTTTGAGAAAAGACTAGATGTTGATGAAAGGTTAACCGAGCCTGGGGGTAATGAAAACATTCCAAAGTGGGTGTTAAGAGGAGCGCCTCTGAAAACAAAATCGGAATTGTTGATAGACGATATGGTATATGCATACAAGAAAATCGAGAATAAATTTGAGAAATACAAAAACATACCAACAGTTATTAAAGCCAAAGTAATAGATGATGCTGTTGCAAAATCACATAGGAATGATATTTCTCAATTATTTCATTCTAAGAAGAAGGACAATATCATTGGTTTTTCGGATAACCAGGAACTTTATGTTAGGATTGATAATATTAAAGAAATACCTAAAATTCTTGAGAGAATAGATGAATATGAAATCAACGCAAAGGCTATTTCGGCTATAGAAGAGATTAAGATCTTTGAACCAATTATAGACGATACACCTCCCACAAAGAAGGAGGATAATTATCTTTATAAGGTTAAGTTAATTGACTTCAATAATTATCAAATAAATAAATATGTTCTAGAAACTTTTAAGAAATTATTATCAGACAACTTAAATTGTAGTTTGTTAAAAACAGTGAAATACAGTGATAATCTAAAGGTACATGTAATATCTACTGATTCTTTAGAGTTAACTCAAAAGATTCAAGATTTTTCGGCTATCTTATCAATAGAACCAATGCCCTTGTTGGAGGTTAGTCAGGATCATTTTTTTAGCGATACACAATTTCCGTTAATATCTCCAGATAAAAATATAGATTATCCTACAGTGGGTATATTAGATTCAGGGATTGCAAAAATACCACAACTAGCTCCGTGGGTTGTTGGAAGCAATACCAGTTATCCGGAAGAATACGTCGATCGCTCCCATGGAACCTTTGTAGCAGGAGTAATTTGTCTAGGCGACATATTTGAAGGAGTTGAATATACAGGACTTCGCGGTTGTTGGTTATTTGATGCTACGGTAATACCGGATCTTACCAAGGAGCAAGTTAGTGAAGCTGATTTAGTGGATAACATAAGGGAAGTAATTCAGAAGTATCGTAATAAAATAAAGATTTGGAATATGTCCTTGGGTAGTCAAACCGAAGCTAAACTTGATGAATTCTCAGATTTTGGGATTGCCTTAGATAATATACAGGATGAAAATGATGTACTTATTTTTAAATCTGCAGGAAACTGTAAAAACTTTATAAATCAGATTCCTAATAGTAGAATTGCTAAAGGGGCTGATAGTGTCCGTTGTTTAACAGTCGGTTCTATAGCTCATTCACAGAATGCTAATGATATTGCGCAATACAATCAATTATCCCCCTTTAGTAGAGTTGGTCCAGGTCCTGCTTATATAATTAAACCTGAGCTTGTACATTATGGGGGGAACTGCGGCTTTAGTAACGGTAAAGTAGTTCCTAATGGGGTTACTTCTTTAGGAATAGATGGGCAAATTAAAAGAAATATAGGGACGAGTTTTTCAACACCGAGACTCTCGGCAATTGCTGCCGACTTATATAATAAAATGGAAGAAGATTTTGATTCTGTCTTGATTAAGGCTTTAATACTACATTCTGCCAAATACCCAAGAGAAGCTATTTTACCAATTAACGAAAAGATTAACCAATTAGGTTTTGGAATAACTAGTAATGCCAGTTCAATACTATATAATGACCCCAATGAAATAACTGTTGTATTAAGAGATACCCTTAATAAAGGGGAATTCATAGAAATATTAGATTTTCCGTACCCTAGTTGTTTAATTGACAAACAAGACTATTATTATGGACAAATACTCTTAACGGTTGTAAGTAATCCAATATTAGAAAGTGGACAAGGACCTGAGTATTGTCAGTCCAACATCGATGTCAAATTTGGTACCTATGACAGTAAAACTAGAAGAGATATGACTAAAAAGACAATACGTAATCCAATAGGCAGAGATGGTGGACAAAATTTATTGAATTCTTCAAATTACAGTAAGAAAAAGCCAGCTGAAATAGCGGAAAGGTTTGCATTAACAGAAAAAATGTTAGTTCAATATGGAGATAAGTACTATCCAAATAAAAAATATGGTATAGATCTGTCTGAATTAACCCCTAGTAATAAAGATAAATATTCTAAATCACCTAAGAATTGGTTCCTCAAAGTGACGGGCTTATATCGTGACTATATAGAAAAGAAAGCTATCATTGAAAGAGATGACTTATCTCAGGAGTTCTGTATTGTTTTAACTATACGAGATCCCTTTGGGGAAAAACCTGTATATAACGAAGTGTCTGCATTGCTGGAGAGTAATAACTTTATTCATCGAAATATTAAGCTGAAACAAACCATTGATGTACTTGTTAATAGCTACTAATATATATAGTTAAACCAACCGTATTGTAGGAGATGAGCTATTGAAAAGTATCGCTTTCTATGAATTTTTAGATGCATTAAAAAGTAAAACTGATAAGATAAACTCCTTTCTAGAGAAATATTCAATTGAGGAAATTATCTTTGCATTAAAAGGCAATGGCTTTGGTGTAGATGCGTATCCAGGTTCAAGATCATATAAAAATTTCTTAGAATTGCGCCCATTAATTATTTGCAAAGCATCAAATCAGATGAAGGAGCAATTGGTTCATGAATATGAATTTGAAATTACTTTATGGAATCAATTATTTCATGACTTCTACTCAAAGGATCAATTTGAAAAAGTGACTGAAGTTCCAGATGAAAAGAAAATCTTTGCTTTTCTTATTGCTTTTGAAGTATATATACGGGCTTTGAATGATTTTAGGTTTAATAAAGGAAAAAATAGAGATCACTATGGTAAAGTAGAACTTCAGAAAAGAATTGACGGAGAAATCAAAGGGGTTGCGGAGTTATCCGCGAACCAGTTTACTGATGCAGTTGATTATTTATTTCAGCAGGCAAGTAGAGTTGTACAAGCCTTTCTTTTTTATGGCTATCTTTATAAAAACAATAAATTTGTTTGTTGTACATTTGAAGAAGAGATTGATTGGGAATTTTTAAATCAATCAATGATGCATTTTCCATTGATAGACATTAGAAATGTTTTATTCGATACATTCGAAGATTGGAAATTTGGTAATTATAAGTTAGAAAAGCTAGACGAAAATAATATAAGGATAATTCCCCAAAAAATTAAAGACTTGGTTAATCAAAAGATTGAAATTCAAAGATTTCAATCTTTTAGACATTCTATAATGTTCAGTGAAAGTTCTAATAAAGATAAAATTAAAGAGTGTAATTACCTCGCACCAAAAGCTTTTCTTGATAATCAAGAAGAATCATCTTACAAAGAATACTTGGAGTATTTTTCAAGTGATAATCTAAGTTACAAAGTCTGCAACATAGAAATAGCAAAATGGTTAAGAGCTTATTCAATAATAAGGCATGTTAATAGAGAATTTATAAATAAAAAAATGTTTCCCGATTTAAATAAACCAAATGAATGGCTATACGTTTCTTCTAAGGATGAGTGGATAGATAAATTCTTGACTTTTGGTATAGATAAAAAGAGTGCTGAAATTATTTTTAATAAACTGAGGTTTAAAAAGAACTCAATAGATTGGTTTGATTCACCACTTATTGAATTTGGTGAAAAAATAGTTACTATTCCTTCATATGCCAGTTATATTCAGGACTCTTTGGCGCTTATGTCTTTGGCTTCAAAGGAAAATTTTAGCCTTGATTTTAAGGGGTATTGCTTTGAAGATCGGGTATTAGATGACCTAAATAAGAATCAAATTCCGGCAGTAAGTGTTAAAAGGCAATTTGAAAATGAAGAATATCAGTGTGATGTTGCATTTATATTAGGAAAGGACTTGTTTTTATGTGAGTGTAAACACACTATTCAACCTTCTACGCAAAGAAAAAGATATGATTTCTACAATCGAAAAATACCGGAAGATGTTAATCAGATAAATAGGATTAGTGAGTTTTATAGTTCCCATATTGATATTCTTTCAGAAGAACTTAATAAGAAAAGAAAATATGACCTTCCTAATGACTGGAAGCCACGACACATTTACAAAATATTAATATATTCTTGTAAACTTCCTGGAAAATTATATAAAGATGAAGTCATAATTACTGATTATACAATTTTATCTACTTTACTGTATAAAAGGTTACCGACATTTTTCAAAAACGGAGAACCAATTAGACAAGTTATGCCACCAAAAATGAAAGGTGTATATCAAGGCAAACTAACTACTAATAAATTATTAAATTTTATTGAAAGTCCATGGCAAATAGGATTTCAGAAAGCGTTTACCAAGGTTGAAGATGAAATAGTACCTATTAATAAAATAAATCTACATAGAAAAAAGGCCTCTAGAACTATTGACGATTTTTATGATTTAAAGAAATAAGCCCCGGAGTTTTCTGGCGAGGGATAAGGTGTTAGAATGACAAGACAAAAACAATCATAAATTAGGAAACTTAACTGCATAAACATGCAAGATAGGCTTCTGCAATTAAGAAACATAATATATTTGTATTACGCTATTATTAATAATAGAATAGGGCCAGTCCAGATCATTGCGATATTTAAGGCTGTTTCTTGATATTTGCTTTCTGCCCAGTCCGAAACTTTATGAGAATAAGGTCGGTGAACACTTGATTTATCGTTGAACCAGTCCAGAACTTTATGAGAACCCACAACAACCTTAGAAAGAATAATATTTCGGATAAAACAGATTCTCATTTTGTCTATCCTGAAAATAACTAACTCTTTTTCATCAGTGCCACTCCTGTTGCGTGGAATTCTTATTTTTGTAGTTACAATGGACAGATTGAACTTCGCAAAATCCATATACCCATTAGGATAATTATGGAAGGGGATTAGGATAGAATGTGATGTAACTAAATAGTTATTATCGGAGTAGTCAGATGGAGGGACTGTGAAACTGAACTTGAATACCTTAATTTTGATTACTTGGTTATAGGGGACAGAATGAGGCGCGGTAAAACAGTTCCAGAAACCCTCAAGTATTATAGGAGGAATAACGAAGTGAATCTATCCGATAAATTAAAGTCCTTTATCCGTGACGTGATCGCAACTCCGGAGTTCTGGAGAGTCAATTATTATCTGTGGTCGATGAAAAAAGCGCCGCATGGCGGCGTGTTTAATATCGGATATCCTAACATGTTCCTAAAATACTGGCCAACCCCAGTGTTTCGGCTTTTTAATCCACGCCAGCCTTTACCGTTGCCAGTGCAAAACGCGGCTGCCACATTCCTCGCCATTCTCAAAAGCACAAATATTGATACAGAGGAAATACTACAGTTCTGCTTTAGGCTAGACACCGATAATCCCAAAAATCCCGCAAACGGGAATCGGTTGTTTTTAGCTATATCGGGAGGGATTGTCACGGTCAACAGCGACTGCAAGCTGAGCCAGTGGGATGCCGCTTATGATGCCGGCGAAGGCAAAATCAGTTACACGGATAATTTTGATTTTGATATGATCGCCTCCTCAGCGCTTTTATATGCATGCTCATAGAACAACGCACGTACAAAATTAACGATATAAATGAAATAGTTAGTCGAGAGAGATTACTAAACGGCTCAGACGATTACGGTTTGTATGATGTAACAGGCGCCGGTTTTGAGAGGCAAGGGTTCAAGTTAAACGATACATATTACCTCTACAACATTTTCCTCGATACTTCAATCGGGGGAGCTAACGACCAAGTGCCTCGAACTGTCCAGATAATTAAAGACATACAACCTCCTGTAAAGTTGTTCATGCGGTGCGATGAAAATCTCGCTGTACCATACTCACGGAAGGTAAGTACAGCAAGTACGGACTCCCAAAAATGGCGCGGGATAACTTTGGATTTCAGTAATATCTCTCGACAGGTCGCGGACGGTAAAGAGGAGGTTATTGTGCATTTCGACCTCGAAACCGGTCACAAGATTCTCGTCTATATCAAAAAGAGTTGGGATGATGATGGGCTGGAATTATATCATCTGAATGTTGAGCAACTGTGGAACCCAGCGATATTCGCAGATGACGAGGATATCGTTATCACTAACTACATCCACGGAACATATTATCCGTCACGTGAGGCGTTTTCACATATCGATTTTTCAGCGAATCAATATCGTAGGGATGTATTCGTGGGTAAGTACGATGACGCTGTGAAGCGGACAGGGATTCCAATTAATAAACACACTGATATGCGTGATGAACACTATAAAGTATGGTGCGTCAAAGGAGATTCTCTTACAGCTAAAGTGTGGGCTGAGTTGGTATGCGCAACGCTTGACGCTCCGTTCCGCGTAATTTTTATGGAGACGATAGGCGGTAGTTATACTGAAGACGAGTAAGTATTTGATAGTATAGAGCTATCAACAAAAAAACAGAAATGATGTATGACACACCCTATTTTCACGTTATACGAAGGTGATTTTCCATGCTTACAATCCAAGTTCAGGTACAGCAGAGAAAGGTATTAGAGAAGCTGCAACGCGAAAGAGTGTGCACAAGAATATTTGAATTAACCTGAAAGGGTTCAACTTTTCTATAAACTACGATTTGAATTAGAAAATAAATGTTCATATTATCCATATTTTGTGAGTGCTTACCCACTAGAAATTGCTGGGGTATTTGCATGGGTATCATTAACAAAAGTCCTATTGAGAAGCCCCTTCAGAATACTGGAGGAGCTTCATTGCGGAGTAAGGAGATTCTGTTGGTTTGAACAGTAACTAAATGTTGTATAGCAATTAAATAAGTAAATCATGCAATTGTATTACCATTTCGTACCATCCCTGAATTGAACCATCGGGAGTGTACAAAATTTTGTGTCATTCGTTTGTGACCGATAGCCGACGCAACCAACCTGCGTGCCTGTTCGATGGTACGTTTCGCTTTCGCCCCGAGGGAGTATTGACTGGAAACATTGCCGTACTGCTCTTGCAAAACGGAAGTATTTTCGCAAAATTCGTATCTAATATTTTGGCCGTAGTGCATTATTGGTATAAATCACTGTATTACCTCTTTAAAACAAAGTACATCCCTGCTCTTTAAACTCCTCTATTTTTGCTAGCAGTTCTTCTGTGCTAACATCAAGGTACTCAGCAAAACAGTCCAAACAATAGAATTGCTTTATTTTTCGTCCGAGCATTTTCTTGTTTAGACCGATTTCATCTTTAGATAACAGCTTTTTTCCACAGGCAAAGCAGTCCATCTTATTAGCTTGTTTCACTGCTGTTCACCTCATTCACTGTGAATTGCGGTATGTCCTTGCCGCGATACTCCGAGTCGAGTATTCCCAACTGCATTTTGATAGTAGAGCGCATTGTACAGGCGCGTCGTAAACAATAGCGGTTGAAGTCGCGGGCAGATATGTCTTCCGCTTTTCGCACATTCGGGAACAGCAGTTTCAAATATGCGGTAGCGATTCGCTTGACAGCCTCTGTGTCGCGGGTATCAGCTGCTGCGGGTACATTTACTAACTTGTCAACTACGGCTCGATAGGTGGTATCGCTCCGAAGCTCGTGAAGTATGGCGCAAAAATACTCTGAGTTCAATGCCCACCCTGATATTTTCAGGTCGTCGTTCATACGCGGAATGTGCCAGCCTTTGATAAAACCGTGGAAACGCTCTATCAGAGCTGATTCGTGAAACACAGCTGGCAGTTCCTTAAACATATTTGTCGTTCCGTCGTTGTCCATTGTTTGTTTTGAGATATTGCCACAAAGAATAACCCCTGCATCGGCTACGCCCTCATAATTGCCAACGGTGAATACGCCCGATTCAAGATAGCCTTTTAACGCAGCCCGCATCTCATCTACATCCGTAAAAGATATTGTTTGGACTTCATCAAGGGTAATAAAGTCATTCCCTGCCACAAGTCCTTCTGTACGTTTGGAAATGTCATAGAACATTTTGGCACGACTCATAACACCGCCGCTCGAGAGCCAGCCAAAACGACTTACACGTCCGAAAAGATATGATTTCCCTGTACCCTTTGGTGCTAGCTCAATTAGATTTAGACGTTTTTCCGTAAATGGCAAAAGGCGTGTCAGCATTGTCATCTTTTGTTCTTCGCTTTTATAACCGCTTGCGTTATAATCTACCGCGCCAAGGAGGACATCAATCCACTCGGCAGTTGTGAATTCACCACGAACATCCTTATAGTAATCAAGGTCTATTGAGTAAGGACAGAAGTTCTTAAAATTGACAAGACGAATTTTCCCAGGTAACTTAGGAGTAACACTGTCATTAGGCGGACGATAGCCTAGTTCAAGCATACCCCATGCGTCTCGCCCTTTGATGAGTTCCTGCTTACAAGAATCCCAAACCAAGTCTTCAATAATGGTTTGCTTTGCTGTCAAACCGAAATCGGGCAATGCAAATGACACCTCGCCTGTACGGATGTCAATATCCACAGAAATCTTCGCCAGTAACTTCACTCGTTCATTTTCCTTAATAATGCGGTTTTTTATGGCTGTCCAATCTTCTTTGCGAGGAATATACTCGCGGACAAATGACACTAATTCATCCTCATTGAACGAACCAAACTCATCCTCAAAACGGTGAAGAAGCCAATCACGCATAAACGAAGGAAGACTTAATGCCGAGAAGAAGTTGCTTTTCTTTAAATCCTTATAGACTACCATCTCGTCAAAACAGTTTCTTAGTCTATCTATCATAATGGTGCTCTCCCTCCGTTAAAACCAATCAGCGTCATTCGTCTTTACGCTTTCACGCTGGATTTCGAATTCCACTTGCCCGATTAGATTATCACCCTCAAATACTTCTGTGGTGTATTTTCCCGGAAGCTTTATATCGGGGAAAACAATTTTATGCTTATTATTACCGATCGCTTCAGCGGAATACTGCTTTCCAAGTACCTTAACAGACACGCTTTTTAATGGACTCCTGCTGAACAGTACAATTTCAGCGTTCTTTTTGTAACTTGCAGTAGTTACCGGTGTAGTATTGCTTACCTCAATCTTGCTGTCGAACAACTCTACCTCAATAAGTGGAATAACTACTTCTTCGAGACTAGCCCCACCATGGACTTCAACGTTTGCCTTACGACCGCCTTTAAACCGATCGTAATTAGCCAGAACCCAAAATCCGTTCTCTTGAGTGGCGTACTCGGATTTAACATCTGCATCACTGCTAGGACAACAACGCCCAGAATGCCTTCCTTTTTTTGACATTTCCCATTTGCATTCTTGCTCATTGATTACAGCAAGGCGACTGGCTCCATGGTCCGAGATAATTATTACCTTGTCGGCCTTTTCTCCTGTAAGCATTGTTTTTACCCACTCTAAGGCTGAATCAATAATGCGGAGTTCCTCGGCAAGGTGGACTGGAGTCTTTATTGTTTGATAGTTGAAGTCCTGCTCTCCATCGTGCTTTATTTTATCTAGCTTTTTTGTCTGTGTCTTATCTCCGTTCCAAGCCTCATAGAAATCGCTGTTAAAAGATGTAATGGTCGGTAGATTAGCACGGACTGTGTAAACCTTTATCTTCAATTCGAGGTAGTTTGCTCGGCTTTGAATATAACCAAGATATTCCGCACCAAGAGCGTCAATCCAATATAATATCGTATTTGCTTTGCCAAGACTGTCCAGAACCTCACCACGCGTTTTCAAACTGTTATATGCACGACTTCCATCAACGGCCAAACTAAGAACTTGCTCGTAAAAATCCGGCGTAATTCTATTGGTCAGTTTCATGTGTTTATAATCTGAAAAGTAATCGGTCAGCAGCTTCCCTTTCTTCCCAGAAAATGCGAAGTCTTGGAGATATTCATGTAAGGTAGGGTAGATATCTTTAATGGAGTGGGGAATAGTAGTCATCCCGTCAAGGCTCTCGATTATAGCTTGCCGCTCTGCAGAAGTATTGTCAGTCAAATAATAAAATCGTTCATCGTCTTTTACCTTTGTTTCAGCAATGTAGCCAGCAATGTCGCTGTTCTTCACATCTTTAAGTAGTGCTTTTCTTGTAGTATATACTATATGAAAATCCTCATCGCACACGGAGTAATCCAACAGCGCATAAAAAACCCTTCTTTTATATGCGTCATAATCGAAAGATGTGTCTACCACATATTTAAGGTATCTGTCCTGTGTCGATTCAAGTTTCAACTTAATATAGGTTCGCCAATGTAGATAGTCGAATCCATCAAGATTTTTGTCGGCAAGGAATTCTGCCCAAAGGTTGTCTGGTAGGCAAGTCTTTGGCAAGTTAAAAATAGGGTTAACTTGCAAAATAGCATCATACGCCGTACATACCTCTCGAACGCCTTTGAGCTTCAAAGCGGTTTTAATGAACAGCGTTCCACTTGCACCATTCTCCAATTGCAAGAGCAGTTCCGTAAAACCCTCTATAGCGCAAACGCCAAGGGCGGATGGAAATTTGATGATTTCGTAGGGCGACCCTGATTTCAAAAAGCACACCCTTCTGCTGCTAAACTTCTTATCATCTTTGCAAAGATTTATTACTGCCCCACGAATTCCACGGCAAACAACAACGACTTTTGCCGCAACATTCAAGTCTTTAAGTTTCCCTAGGATATTTTCATTGTCACCAAGTGAGGTACTTTCTCCACATCCGAGCAGAAGCGTGTTCCCGGTAACAGCGGGAAGCTTATCGCAAAGAGCGTCAATATCAGGGTAAGCATCATTATTGGCACAATATTTGCTTGCACGCATTTTAGTCAGCGATTCAAGACCGGTGATTATAGTAGAATATTCTATGCTGTCGTCAACGACTACAAAGAACGGCGTAACAACATTGCTTGTCAAATACTTATGAACTTTTGCGAGAGCTGATTCCGCTGAAACAGTTTTCACGGCTAGCCTTCTCCTTCTAAAATAATTTCGATACCTACGCTCATGTTGTCCTTAATTAAACGCTTAAGATAATCCTTCGCTTTTCGGTCATCCATCTTTTCAATTTTTTCAAGAACTTTCTCGCTGCCGCCTTGGTTATACCTTGCCTGGGCGAATTTCTCGATTTCACGCAGTATGACAGGGTTAGCGTACCAATCATAGTGTTCAGATGGTATAACTGCTTCAAGGCGTAATCGAACCTCATCAATATCAGGTAGTATAGCGGTAAATCTTCCAATGATATCGCGTGAAAATGCCAAATCAATTTTTATCTTATCAGAGAAGTCAGCGAGAAACGCTGCTTTCGTCTGTAAGTACTCAATTGCGAACTTAACATCATTATCTTCGGGGTTATTCCTGTTAATGGTGTCAAATACCCTCCGAGCGTCAATTTGAAGGTTTACAGGAACTAGGGAAAGAATAGGTGTCCTGTTCTTAGATGACCACTCCTTTGGGGTTTTGGATGCTGTCTTTTCCTCCCATAATTGATGAAGTCTGAATTTTTCCTGTTCACCTCGTATCCTTTTAGCAAGTTCTGCTACATTCTTTTCGCACTCAGAATTATCTGCTGTAAAGGCATTCGTTGGCAACTTAGAATACAGCGTACTTACTTCATTGTCGCTAAATCCAGTCAAGTGGAATGAATAAATGCTCTTAAAGACATCTATCTTAGACGTATAAAATTCTACAAATTCATTTGCGTTGGTCATCAGTTGAGCAAGAAACACACTCCGCTTATCATACGGTAGTTCCCTACTTAAGGCAATTTCACGCAAGGTCTGGAAGAATGTCCTCAGTGTAGGAACTTCCGTAACAAGTGCCGCATACGGGATTCTTATAGACTTTATCTT
Organism: Desulfotomaculum sp. 1211_IL3151; assembly: GCF_036763075.1. NCBI lineage: Bacteria > Bacillati > Bacillota > Clostridia > Eubacteriales > Desulfotomaculaceae > Desulfotomaculum > Desulfotomaculum sp. 1211_IL3151. Next base: position 24,436 of record NZ_JBAIYV010000014.1, read on the forward strand.
CTCACGCCATTCCCCTATACAAGCGGAAAGAGCTGATGCCTTAGCATTGATGCGATTGCTTGCAGCTACTATTTTGTAATCAGTAAGTAACTTGCGAATTTCATCCTCACCTGTTTCTTTATCCCAAAGCCATAATGCCTCGCCAGACCCTACTTGGCGTCTCACGTCCAGTAGAACATCCGCTGCTCCTATTTCGGTAGCCAATGACAGAACCTCACCGTTTTCAAAGCATTTTAAAAACTCTTTCATTGCTTTCGAAGCGTTATTTTTTGTGATAAGTGTCTTAAGGTTTCGTGCCGCCGTTGGCGTTTGCAGGAACATTCTACCGATTGTAGTCGCAATTTTCGCTATGCTTTCTCCGCTGCTATTAGGGTTGGCGAGGGAAACCAGTTTATCAATGAATTCCTCTAATCCATAGGTATCTATCTCCTTGAAACACCAAATGGGGTAGCCCAGCTCCTTTAATTTGGAACGGATGCGAATTGCAATCTGCTCTATGGCAATGTTATCCGGGATCTCGAAAACAACCTTTGTGAAGTCGACAAAAGCCATCTGTTCCTTAGTCATAACTTCAATATATTTATCCTTATAACGCGAATGGGGGGTATTCTTATGTTTAATGTACTCTCCAATAATTTCCCCCAGTTTCTCAACACTCATCTTGTCACCAGTATCACCATCACTATAACGGTAAGTATCGCTGGCATACTCTTTTAATAAAAAGCCGGTCAAAAATGCGTACAGGTTACACGGCATAAAGCCTTTATTGATTAACCAATCAAAGATATCGCCAACAGAAATGCGTCCTTCACGTTCAAAAGTGGTATTTATCAAATTATCTAGTTTTAGTTTCAGCTTTGAAAGTGGATGTAAACGTTCGGTCTCCCAGTAATCTTTTACTTGCCATACACCCTGCATAAGGGGCACGATAAAAGACTGCTGAAACAAACTGCCACACGTCTCCGATATGCCGTATTTTGCCCCTTCTGATAATCTTAAAACAGTAAACATCTGCTCACTGACTTTTGCATTATCAAAAGAATATTCATATTTTTTGACAACCATGTTTGATAACGCTGTTAGAGCTGAGGTTTCACTTCCATAGGGCTCACCTGTTTTTGCAAATGGGGTATATATTGTGAATGTACCGTTGGCAACATCCACCTTCCAGTCTTCAAGAATTGCCTTTGCCTTGCGCGACATCTCATCGGCAAGTTTTCCGTCTTTTGTCCTCCAGTATTCCTCATTGGCGGCAAGCTCCACCCAATGCTCAAAACGTTCTGAGCCAAGCACAGTTGAAGATGTGTCAATAAACACGAGGTCTTTATAGCGGTCGTCCTTCATCGCACCCTTAATAAGCTCTCGAATTTTATTCTGCTCCTCATCGCTACGAGCGAAAGACAAGACAGCACGGATTTTATAAGTAGTCTGCTCATTGGTAATTTTGTTAATGGTTGCGGTAAAATTTTCAATGGTCACAGGCGTAACATCATAACGGAAACGAAGTGCTGGTGAAAGGGATAAAGCTGCTACAAGCTCCCCACTATATACCAATGAAACAGTTTTTGTTTCGCCAATGATACGCTTCTTTATATTATCAATCTGTGCTTGATCCCCCGAAACAGCGGCGGCAGCGTATTGGGTTTTCCCATCACCCATAGGTTTAATAAAAAGTATCCCATCTCGGACTAACTTCTTCGCCAGGTTGACGGCACGATTATCCTCTAAGTCTGAACCCTCGAAAGCATAGTTTATATTTTGGTCTGTAGGCAAAAACAAACCCACGCTATCGCCGAGCTTCTGGCTGATTGCTTGCATCATAAGAACGGTCTTTAAAACACGCTTCTCCTCGGCAAGCAACCTCCCCTCATTTTTAGGAAATGTGTCAAGAATGGTGCGAATGATGGAATCAAGGTTGCTTCTACCTACTCCTGTACCGTATTCATCAGTTCCTTTCTCGTAAAAAAAGTTCCATAGATAATCAATAGTAAGGATATCGGCATTATCGGGACTGTGGTTGTCAATGAACCACTGAAACGCCTGCAAATTCTCGGTTTCTGAGTTCTTGATAAAGTTGAACATGCTGCGCTGATTGGATGCGAATGCACTTGAAATATTTTTGAGGAGTAACGCTGCAAGAGGATGAAGCGGCAGCATTCCTTTAAGCACATCATCCCCTACCTCGGAGCCTTCCCATACTGTTTTCCTTACCTCTTCCCGTGAAATGGGCATACGGCTATTGAGGTCATCAGCAAGGCTGTCCCAAATGTCCTTTTGTGCGTCCTTAACTTTCAAGGCGTATTTTATTAATTCGAAAGCGATTGAATCCGGCAACCTAATCTCGCGTCGAATAAAGCGGTCACGGATAATTTTCCCTGTTTGATCGGTTTCATTAAAGATGGAGCCGGACATGTGTGTCACGATCATCAAATAGAACGGCTTGAGGTTTGAGAGTTCCGCAAGTTTTTGAAACTCATCAAGGGATGTTCGGTTTTTCTTGAAGTATGACGAAAACTCGTCCCACACAAGGACGATGGCTTTAAGCTCGTTCTTATCGATAACGTCGGTGAGCCAAGCAATCAACTTATCCATATTTGTAGAGAGTGCCGTTATACCCCTGCTGTCTGCTAGAGAAAATATGTTGGACATCAACGCATCAACATTAGCATTAGGGTTATTTAATGAGGCGATAATATCATCGGCGGATTTGCCCGCAAAACTGCCTAAGCCCCTGTATTCAGGGAGTGCAATAAGCGTATTAAAGAACCCCTTATTCGCCTCATCTGCAAGCCATGCTGCAATACCGCCACGTAATGTATCCTCACCTTTATACTTAACACCTGCCCTACGGAGTGCTTTGGTTACACTCTCGTACACCGCCATAATAAGCGCACGATCACCATCAATGGCACCGGAAGCGTAGCGATAGGCAGTTAAGATTTTTCCTTGCTTATGGCCGAGCAACTTGTCGCGTAAGTCTGGTTCTGCATTTAATGCAGCATACTCGGCGAAATACGCCTTGAGTTCATCATCTGAACATTCAAGTAGGTTCTTCAGCGTCCATACGACACGGGATTTACCTGTGCCGTATGCCCCCTCAATCCAAATACCCTTTTTGTCACTGTTGGTACCACGGGAAAGCATACGTTCGGTAGCCTTAAGGAGGTCGACAAATGTCTCGTGAGGGAAAGTCTTCTGCCACTTATTCGCCGGGTCTTTGATGGAGCTCGGATTTATCTCCGGCCAATAGCCCTCGTCAATATCGAAATACTCATTGTACTTGTTCATCGTGTTTTACCTCCCTCAATGAAATAAATTTTTCTTTGATTTACTCACTCATTCTTACAATTTCAAGTACATCCAAACAAGGTTTAAAGGAATAAGTTTGAATAAATAACATTATATGGTTGGTGGGGATGTGCCCAATCAGAGGCTATGCCTGATTTTACAAATGATTTGGCAATGTCAGCACCGATAATTAAAGTTGATTCTGTCAGTTGCTCAATTCGCTGTTTTTGTTTATAATTCACTTTGAAGTGCCTCCTGTGTGATTAAATTAGGGGTCGGTCGCCTAGACAGCTCGACACCCAGTATATTACAGGAGGTGCTTCTTTTTTACAAAGGCCATTTTATTTCCTTACAGGAATGCTCCTTAAAACAGAGTTAGTACGTCTTCAGATGTCTTATCTTCTTGGAGAGAGATTTTATCAAGGTCATGGGTGAATGTGGCGTTGATAAAATCTGGGTGTTTCGCTGTAAGTCCAAGAAGGATTCGCTCCATATCATCACGGTCAAAGCCGAAAATCTGCGTGGGGCTTATGCCAAGGGATTCAATCGTGTGGTCAAGTAGTCGGGTAAGTGTAAACTGGTAATACCCGTCGCATGCCTCTGCAAACTTATACAGGGCATAGAGTACAACACGGTTATCTTCCAGAGTGGATTTACTACGGGCTAACGTTTCAATCTGCTTACCCTTTTTAGTAACTGTCCCGAAGTTGAGCTTAGTGCCGAGTGGGAGTTCGCATAGGCGTTTGAAAGCATTTATAATAGACGTGGTATCATTTTTGCTCACCCCAATAGCAACGAGCATATCTGAAACGGTCTCTCTTGTATACACACGTCCTATTTCGAGATTCTTAATGTACCATTCGCATTGCCTATTGTAAGCAAAATTAGAGAGAATAATTCCCCACGCACTTCCACTTTCCCAACCGATAGTTTCAATTACCTCGGTTGTCCTTGTGATTTCATTGTTTTTGAGTAATCCACTTTCTCTAAGAAAGCGTTTGAACATAGGCACTTGATTTGGACCCAGATTATTGTTTGTCCAGTAATCGGACTTCTTTTCAAAAAAGTCCTTAACCCAACCAAGTTTAGGTGCATGATTCGCAAAAGAGTTGATACTTTTCATTATTCTCTCTCCGCCTTGTGGTAATTTTAGTGAGTGATATACCAAACACCCATCGTCTATATTGTGGCATTGCCCACAATGTAGGCAATCCTCAATTTTCAAACCGTTAGCAAACGATATACAACCATTGTGGCAGTTTGCTTCGCATACTTTGCACTTAACGCAATGTGCTGCTTTTTTGAAAACCTGTTTGAACCTCTTTATAAAAACTGGTTGCTCTTTCAATAAACGTTCAGATATCGAAATTGTATATCTGTTCTCAAACTTAACAATTTTGTACTCAAATGGGATTTCACCAAGGGTTTTAATCCATTCACGCCAATCTGTCGCAGGGTTAGTGATGGTTATCAGTAATTCCCCATCCTTGACTTCATCTTGATAACGCGGGGTGCTGATTTTTAAGTCACGTCCGTTTTTTCGTGCGTTCCAACCACCATTAGTGATATAGGTTTCCAATGAAGCCGGATTGCCTAGATCACGAGCATTGACACTTTTTATGATATCTATGTATTCGTCAATCTCTTTTTGATAACACAACCGTTGGAACCAGTCGCCTTTTCCTCCACCCATGGGACAAAATAAACACCCTGCCCGCGAGTTACCTTTCTTATACGCCTCATTTATCACAAGACCATGAGTGTAGATGTATAACCACACTTCCGCTGATGTCCACTCCAGTAAGGAATTGTGCGAATACTGCCCCCTTTGCTTTTTACCATAGTTTTCATAATTATAGTCTGCCCGGGTCGCACTCTCATGGGCCCGAACCCCAACAAAATCCATACCGATATAATCGTTCTTACCCAACACCTCACGAAGTTTCAGCGTTTGCGGTGCGGACTTGTGCACCGAGCAACACCAGCGTTGTACACGCGAGGGAGGGCCGAAAAGTCGCCAACTTTCCTCTGGCTTAATATGGGAACAAGCGCGGTAAAACTCTATCTGGTCAGCGTGGCATTGTTCCTCAACCTTATCGATTACGTGATAAGTATCGGGGAACTCCATGCCCGTGTCACCGAACACAACAACAAAACCACTCTTCGGCAATGCCTTTTTTACCAGTTCAAGCAGAACAATACTATCCTTACCACCCGAAAAGGCAACATGGAATATATTCAATTTCTTCTGGTATCGTTTATAAACATCAAATATTTTTTTGATCGTGATTTGCTCTATAACTTCGAGCAACTGGCGGTTTTTTTCTACCATAGTAACTATATCTACAGGCAGAAGTGTTTCGCCATCCGGCAAAAGACGCTCACCGTTTTTATCAAGCTCAAATTCCAACTCAGGAGCTGAGTAAAGAGTGCCGCCCTTGGTCTTTGCAACTATGCGACCACGATACCAGTAATAATTTGCCTCTGCCCACATATAGGGTAGTTCATCCTGCTTAGCGTAGTTCCAGTGTTTGTCAAAACCGAGAATATCAAGTTCGCGGTAATATACAGGGCGTGGTTCTTTGGAAAATTGGGGGGTGCTATTGTTGAGAAGCAAACCGCCCGTATGTTCATCGTGTGTATATGCGTACATTTCCCTAAACTCTCCGTTCTCTTAAGATTCGTGCTTTTATGACCACTTTTGATACTACTCCAGTCCTTCTCGCGACATACCCGCTTTCAAATAGGAAGTCACCTACGGCTTTATCATTCAGTTCTATATTGGAAGCGGCTACGGCGGTTGCAAGTACATCTATATAGTCTATGAAACCTGCTGACTTACGGAAAATGGCTCCGACATTCCTGCTATTGACCGATAGGCACTGATACATAAACAGCTTGCTAAACCGCTTGCAATAACTTTCAAGCAGATACCAGTTCCAAGGATAGCCATCTATGCACGGGAATGAAATAAAACTAGTCACAGATTGGAGCGGAATAACATCCGTATTAACGAACAAGGCTAGCGCATTATCCGTGGCTTCAGTGTCAAAAGTAATTTCACTGTCTCCGACAAATGTGTCCTTATTCACGCGAATCATTGTGTCATAGGCGATAAACAACGACTGGCCATGAACTCTGCCGTTAATTTCCTTTTCAAATTCCAAAAGTTCGTCCAATGTTAGGCGGTCGTGTGTTGAGCAGTAGTCCCCAAGTAAAACAACGGAGTTCAGCATCGTGCCTTTCGGTGTTATGATCTTACCCCGCTTTTCGTAACGGTCGGCAAAGCAAACTTGAAACAATCCGTGTTTAACGGCGGTTTCTGATAGTTCGGGGTTGAGTTCAAGGTTATTTGAAACATCAATGGAAGCGAGAGAAACATAACCACGTTCGGCTATTTCTTCTTCAATTCTCCGCTCGATGATTCGTTGCTCAACCTTGTCAATCTTTAATTTGCTCGTATGGGTGTAAGTCCCTGTATTCACCCAAATATAGTCGCTGTTCTGTGCCAACACCAGTTTGATTTTATCGAGTGGCACATAGGATAGTTTTTCTTTTAACTGATCATATGAGCAACAAACTGCTGTTTCATAACAACGTAACACTTCTGATTCAGCAGATTCGCTGCTGGTCACGCTAAAATAAGCCCTTGAGTAATATAATGACGGCAACAACGAAGTCAAGATAGCCCTCAGCAACTCAGCGGAGAAAATGTGTATCTGTTGCAGATAATCAGCGTATACATCGTAAAACTCATCATAGTAAAACACCCGGTGTCCCTCGGCAATAAGGCGGTTAAGCAGTTCTATAAGACCATTTTTACCGTTTGACGGAATGGCAAATACTTTGTCACCGTGGTAAATGCCGACTGCGTTCAGCAATGAGCATATCTCTATTTCTGAGGGTATTTCCTCGCCAGTTGCTTCACGATAGAAATTCCTTAGCTTGTTTATGTCGATGACAGATTTCGGGCGTATCCCGTTTGGAAAGCGTTCTTCCAATACGGATGCGACACCAACTTTCACGTCATCGTTAATCTTCATATTTGATTCAGTCGATAAAGAAACTATCCGTTCATTTCCCGAATCAGACTTCTTGGTCAAATAAGTAATTGTTACATCATCCAAAGCCACGGAGCAATAACGGCATAGGCTGCCAATAATCGTGACGATGGTCTGCGGATTATAGTTTGTGTATATCCATTTGCCGTTTGATAGTTTGGAGCAAGTCCCGAAGCTATCTTCCTCGGACATGAAGAACACTTTGCTGCCGTACATAGGTCGCCTATCTAGTTCAGCGAGACAGGGGTTATTCTCTGCTATAAACCTCTCGGTAATAGAAATTAACAGCCGTGACCAGCATTGCTTATCAGGCACGACAACTTGTCCGTTTATAATGCAGGACACAGGGCGTGTCTGGGCGCATAACTCAGGACGAGAAAAATCAACACGGGAAAGTGTTGCGTTTGACTGTTCATTTGAGTCTGCTACTGGTTTAGTCGGTTCGGTATCAACAGTAGATTTGAAGCAGACCGCCTTATGTAAAACAGGCTTGCTCTTCAGGAACTTAAGGTACAACCGCCCAATCTGAACGAAAGTAGTATATATTTCTCTGTCTTTCACCCGAAACAATTTATCGTTCATCGCCTTCTTGTAAATATCCTGAAAAACGTTTTTATTTGTTATCTCCCAAATCGGGACAGATAACAGCTTTCGTCCGAGCAACTGGTTGGACACATTGTCCCAAGAAGCAACGATACCATCGGGGTTATGTTGCCTGGAGCGACCATCCAGAATCCAAGTGCGAAAGGCCTCCTTTACAGTGAGGGAGGTATCGGAGGTGGCAAGACAATTCGTCGCCTCTGCTTCTGCAATATCTTCATCTTGCTTGAGTCCCAACGCCATTAGCTTCCACACCTTTTACCTTATTATGGTATTATTGAACATTTAACAACTGCACTCTTGTAACCTATTCGCTCGTCTTATTATTCTTCTAAAAATCCTCATTTTCCTCCATGTTAATCTAAATGCCGCAGTTAAACGTCGGTGGTAATATTCTCGCCCTTCTACAATTTTGCAATAGAAGTCGTGCTAATTCCAGCCACTCGTCTCAAATTGCTTTTAATAGTCATATTCTGCAAAATTCTTGACTCATCGCTACGCTCAGGTCTTGCGATTGTATGGTGAGTTGATCCATACCCATATCAACGTAGTCGCGAAAATTCTTCGAGTAGTAATTACTAGAGCATGTTATCATGTTTTGATTTTATAACCGGCCTATCTGGACTGACTAGAATTAAATATCAAAAAATTTAAAAAATATTTAATGTCATGAAGGAATTTTTTCATTATTGGTTAAATTATACAGAAGACAAATTAAAGCTAAAGGAGCAAAATAATGTTCCCGATAAATGAGTTACATACCAATGATTATATATTAAAAGGGGCTGTCGCAGTAAGACAGCCCCTTAATAAAAAACAAAAGGCGGCGACTGGTAAATGCCAGAAGCCGTCTTTTATTGTAAAATATAAGTATGCAAACAAACATTTTACAGTCAGATTATAC
>NZ_JBAIYV010000007.1:0-33148 GCF_036763075.1 Desulfotomaculum sp. 1211_IL3151
GCATATAAGTTTCTGGTGGCGATACCGGAGGGGGTACACCTGTTCCCATCCCGAACACAGCAGTTAAGCCCTTCAGGGCCGATGGTACTTGGAGCTCACGCTCCTGGGAGAGTAGGTCGTTGCCAGATTAATTTTTAAAACCCTACAGTTGCAATAACTGTAGGGTTTTGTTTTGAATAATAGAGGCTACTGGTTTTAATCACGTAAGAGTATACCTATGGGACCAGTTTCGCTGATTAGATTACTAATTCGAGTGTAGGGTATAACAAACTCAATGGTGCCTAAGGCATGGGCGGTGTATTTAAGTTCCTGCCAGTATAGTACCAGTGCATGATCCGTTAAATAGTATTCGTCATAGTCACTCACACCGGGAAAGGGTTCTAGCAGATCAATATCCCTTTCTTCAAGGCTTTGATTGATTATTCGATTAAGGGTTACTTTATAATAGCTGTTGGGTCTAAAGAGGTCATGCAATTGATAAATTTGCCCCGTATTCAAGTTTGCTGTAATTGACCTTTGTACATTTAAACCGTTAGCTGCCATTTGGGCGATCGTATAAAAATTAAACTTAATGCTCAAAATGCCCTTTTGATTGACCTCCACCTCATACCGACCGAAAATTTCCGCATAAACGTCACAGCCCTCCATGGGAATTTCCTTTTGGACGATTCTTGTAATGGCTTCATTAATTCTTTGCTCAGCCATCTGGTTTTTGAGACCCGATATCTGTGGATAAATAATGTCAATGCATTGATCTTCTATTTTGTTATCGGATATTTTGGCTGTGGTATTTTTATTGTTAACCACGGAAAACACTCCTTTTTATTTGTAAGTTATGAAAATTTTAGGCACTTAGTTCGCCCCACTTTAAAAAAACTTATGGTTAGCCATACTTTGGGTCCTATGTAAAAGCAAGACGTCAATCTGTACAGTTTGAGGTTGATACTATATACTGGAATAAGAATAATGTTAAACAAAATACAGTACAGTAGAGCTACAGGTCTCCCAAAAAAGGGTATCAGTCAAAAAGGAGTGTTCATGGTTTTATGTTTAAAAAACTAATGGCCAGCTTTGGGGTGGGAGCTGCCAAGGTGAACCTGGTACTGGATAAGGAAGGTTACCGCATTGGGGAAGTTGTCAGTGGTAAAGTTATCGTGATGGGAGGGAATGCTGCCCAGGACATTAATACCCTCCATGTTGATGTAATGATGCGGGTTATTATTAAGGGTAAAGAAGTCAAACGTGTGCTAGATACAGTATCAGTTGCTAGAAATATTCGGGTTGAGGCTAGGGAGGTAAAGGAGATCCCCTTTGAGCATTTATTGCCCCTGTACTATCCGATCGCTAAAAGCTCCCTGTCCTATTTCTTAATCACCAAAATGGATATTGCCCAGGCTGTGGATACCGATGACAATGATCCCCTGCTTGTTTTACCCAATAAGGATATGCAAATGGTTTTTGATGCCTTGCAAATACTAAATTTCAAAGAAAAAATTGGTTCTGGAAAAATAACTGAATCTGGGCAGGAGTTTGAATTTTACCCGGGTCCCCAATTTGCAGAACAATTAAAGGAAATAAGGCTAAAATTTTACGTTGGTCAAAACGAATTTAAACTCCTGATGGAGATTGAAATGAATGGTGGCTATATGCGTAGTGGTATTGGCCATCATGCAGAGCTTACTGTTCCCGCTGATGTACGGACCAATGGTTCTGCACAGCAATTGGCCGACGCTGTTAAAAGCTTTTTAGAAAAGGAATTGGTGGTAATTTCAGTACAAGGACCCAAAATGGCTCCAAGTAATCACAGCAATCAGCAAGCCCTGCGGCACGGGTCAGGCATGGGGGGGGTTATGGGTGGTATGGTTGCTGGTATGTTAGGTGGTGCTTTGCTTGGCAGCATCCTTGAAGGAGAAGAGGAAGCCAACTACGTGGTTGGCGAAGAAGATAGCTTTGATACTGGGTTAGGAGATTTTTTGGATTTTGGTGATGACGACTTTTAACTAATTGAGAAGAGTGATTATATTGATTTCAGCAATGGTTATCGTTTTTTTCGCATCGATATTGCAAGCCGCCATAGGGTTTGGTTTTGCCATTATGGCTACGCCATTTTTACTTTTGATTTTTAATTCCCGGGATTGCGTACAAATAAGTATTATTCTATCGTTTATCGTTTCTTTGCTGTTAATTTTTAAGATCATAAAAGATGTTGATAAAGAGTTCTTAAAAAGGCTTATCTGGGGTAGCTTTGTAGGGGCACCCATTGGTGTTGTATTTTATTCCTACGTCAGTTTACCGATCTTAAAATTTACCGTTGGCATTGTTATTATATTTATAGCCGCTTTTATAACACTACGAGCTGCTATAAAAAAATCCAGCCAGTCGAAAAAAGAGGAAGCTATAGAGGAAAGTATTTCGTCAAAGATACAGTTTTTGATTGGCCTTTGTGGCGGAATGCTGACAACCAGTATCGGTATGCCTGGAGTGCCTCTCCTGCTTTATTTTAATTTAACAAATATGAAAAAGGAAACTGCCAGGAGCACAACCCTAACATTTTTTATTTTTGTCTACGTTATTAGTATGGTTATGCAAATTTTAACAGTTGGTATAGAACCCGCAGCGATAACGGTTTCACTAAAGCTAATTCCTATCGTTGCGGTAGGTGTGTTCATCGGTAATTTATTGTTTGATAAAATTAATCAAAGAACCTTTCAGTTTGCTGCCAATGGCATTTTGATATTTACGGGAATATACATGCTTTTTAACTCTCTATAAAGTAATTAAGGTCCACCTATTAGCAGGTGGGCCTTAATTATATATACATGATATATTTAGCCATTAGCCAAAAATGACTAAAACTACCTGCCATAACAAAAAGATGGAAAACCTCATGAAAGCCAAACCAGCCAGGGATTAGGTTAGGGGGCCATTTTGTACCGTAAAAGATTGCCCCCACGGTATAAAAAATACCCCCAAGGGACATCCAAACAATGCCTCCGGTGGAAACCGTTTTAATTAGGGGCCAAAAGGCAATTATAATGAGCCAACCCATGGTCAGGTAAATTAGTGTTGAAAACCAGCGCGGGGCCTCCAGCCAAAAAGCCTTAATAATAATACCAACAATAGCAAGGACCCAAACCCCTACTAGCAGTGAGTAACCCCAACCGCCGCGTAAAGGAATCAGGCAAACCGGAGTATAGGTTCCTGCGATTAAAACAAATATCATCATATGATCAATACGTCGTAAAAGAAGCACACCCTTTGGAGATAGGGGTAATAAATGATATAAGGCACTGGCTGTATAAAGTAAGATCAGGCTAGCCCCAAAAATAGAAAAGGAAACAACATGTATGGTTTTACCATACTGAACCGCATTGTAGACCAGCAGAATTAAAGCCACAATGGATAATAATGCACCGGTTAAATGACTTAAGCCACTAAAAGGGTCTCTTAACTTAATCATCTGAACACCTCGGTAATATATTTTGATAGGTTAATTATCCAAATCTTATTATTCTCCTGCTGGGATTATTTATTAAATTTAGATTAAGTGGCTGGATAAAAAAGGAGTGCCGCTTGCTGCAATAAGCAGCAGTGCGACACTCACAGACAAGGAGGGGGGTTTATCTTAACCTAGCATTTTAGCCAGGTCTGCGTTGGCATCTCCACTGATTAACTGAAGATTAAAGGTCTTTTGCAGGACATCTACAACTCCAGGGGTGAGGAACTCAGGGGCCTTGGGTCCGATATACATATTCTTGACACCCAGGCTAAACAGGCCTAAGAGAATGGCCACAGCCTTTTGTTCAAACCAGGATAGAACAATGGTTAATGGAAGGTCATTAACACCACAGTTAAATGCTTCGGCCAAAGCTAAAGCAATCTTCACAGCGGAACCGGAATTGTTACACTGCCCCAGGTCTAGGAAACGGGGAATACCAGTGCCTTCGATGGTGCCAAAATCGATATCATTAAATCTAAATTTACCACAGGAAGTGGTCAGGATAACACAATCCTTAGGAATAGCCAGGGCCAGTTCCCTAAAGTAATCTCTGCCCTTCGTGGGAGAGTCACAGCCGGCAATGACGAAGAAACGCTTAATCTTACCAGCTTTAACAGCTTCGACAATTTGGGGAGCCAGGGGTAGTATGTTTAGATGGTGAAAACCAGTGGTCATGGTTTTTACCTCTGCGGCCAAAGCTTCAGCAGGGGCACCAGGCAGAGATAATGCCTTTTCAATTACAGGTGTAAAATCCAAGCCTTCAATTTTCTTAACCCCTTCTAAACCTGTAACACCAAAGGAGAACATACGGTCACCGTAGGTGGCATCCTTGCGAATGGGCATTACACAGTTGGTGGTGGCTAGGATAGCACCGGGAAAAGCTTCGAAAAGCTTTCTCTGATCATACCAGGCCTTGCCTACATTACCTTTAAGGTGTTTATATTTATTTAGTTCCGGATAACCATGGGCGGGCAACATTTCTGAGTGAGTATAAATATTAATGCCTTTGCCCTCGGATTGGATTAATAGTTCTTTTAACGCCAGCAGATCGTGACCTGTAACGAGGATGCACTTTCCTTCTACTTTGTCGGAGGTAACAGTAACAGGGGAGGGTACACCAAGGTTATCCAGGTGAGCCTTATCCAATAGGTCCATTGCTTTAACCGTGGCGGTACCAACCTTTAGGGCCATGTTGATGGTTTCTTCAAGATTAAAGTTAACGTTGGTTAGGGTTGAATATAAGGCTTCATGGGTGATGGCATTTACTTCAGGGTCGGCATAGCCAAGCTCTTTAGCATGGATAGCGTAAGCTGCCACACCCTTTAAACCAAAGATAATGGTATCCTGCAGGCTGGCGATATTCTCATCTTTGCCACACACACCAATTTTTGTACAACCGCCTTTGGGAGTCTGTTCACACTGATAACAAAACATATTTCATTTCCTCCTTTATATTTGACGGCCCTGGGCCGTGTTTTTGCTTTTTAATGATGGTCTAAGGATACAGGAGATGAAGGAGAAAAGATGTGATTGTGGTCAACCATTGGGTGTGATATTGGTCACTCAACAAAAGGATAATTGCTAGATTTGACGAATATAGTACGATAAGAAAACATCAGGGGGTGGGGGAATGGAAGCAGGAATTATCATGTGTCTTTATATCCTGAGTATGCCCTTTATTATTTTAGCGGTAGATCGCTAGTTTGAGCAAAAAATTTATATTTTTATATAAACCCTTGAAGAAAAGAGCCATGCAGAATCTAAATGGCTCTTCTTTTTTGGGGGTAATAATATGGTAAACGAGACATTTATATAAAAAGTGATTGAAAAACCCAAATCAATACTTCATAATGATTCTGTTTGGGCAAAATGTAATAGGAGGTGCTGGTATGAATCAATATGATGTGATCGTTATTGGAGCCGGTCCGGCAGGTATTTTTACCTGTTATGAATTAGCATCGAAAGCTCCTCACCTTAAAGTTTTATTAGTGGAAAAGGGTAAGGATATTTATAAAAGGGTGTGTCCCATATTACAGAAGAAGGTTGTTAAGTGCCCACCGCCCACTGAGAAAAAGGATTATGCAGGTTGCCGACCAGCTTGTGCCATTACCAATGGATTTGGGGGAGCAGGGGCTTATTCGGATGGCAAGTTTAATATAACCACTGAATTTGGCGGCTGGATGACCGACTATCTAGCACCTTCTGAGGTGTTAGAGTTAATTAAGTATGTTGATAGCATTAATCTTCAGCATGGGGCGCAATCCGCTACCACCAACCCAGATACCTCCGCTGTAAAGGACATTGAAAAGAGGGGTCTTGGTGCCGGTCTAAAGCTGCTGCGGGCACGGGTGCGTCACCTGGGCACGGAGCAAAACCTAGAAATATTAAAAAACATTTTTGAGTACCTGAAAGAACAGGTTGATATGAAGTATGAAACAGAAGTGATGGACTTAATCCATGCACAGGAAGCAGGCAAAATATCCATCAAAGGGATTATTACCAAGAATAATGAAGAATACCTGGCTAAGAAAGTAGTTGTCGTACCCGGTCGGGATGGTTCTGAATGGTTGTCTGGGGTTTGTCGGAAGATCGGCCTGGAAATGTTGAGTAATCAGGTGGATGTGGGTGTGAGGGTAGAAACCTTAAATGCCATCATGGAGGAAATAAATGAACACCTTTATGAAGGTAAATTTATCTTTCGTACTTCCGTGGGTACCACCGTACGGACCTTTTGCAGCAACCCGGCCGGCTATGTAGTGATCGAAAATCACAGTGGTGTAATGTTGGCCAATGGACATGCCTACAAGGATAAAAGTCTTGGCAGTAATAACACGAACTTTGCCCTGCTGGTGTCCCATAAATTTTCCTATCCCTTTAATAAGCCCATTGAATACGCCAAGTCCATTTCCCGGCTGGCCAATGACTTATCCAATGGCAGTGTGTTAGTGCAGCGATATGGGGACCTAAAAAAAGGTTGGCGGTCCACTCAGAAACGTGTCAAGGTAGGTTTTGTTGAGCCCACACTAAAAGAGGCTGAACCGGGGGATTTGAGTTTGGCACTGCCTTACAACACCATGAAAAGTATCATGGAAATGATTGAAGCACTGGATAAGGTAACACCGGGGATTGCCTCTGAACATACACTGCTATACGGAGTAGAAGCAAAATTTTATTCTGCCCGCCCCATTCTGACAGCTAACTTTGAAACACAAATTGAAGGGCTATACGCAGGTGGGGATGGTGCAGGTATTACCCGTGGTCTAGCCCAGGCAGGTGCCTGCGGCGTGGCCATTGCCAGGGATATTATTGGCAAACTTTAACTTAGCCAGCGGCCTTTCGCTTTTTTCATTATGCTTAAAGTCCCTTGGCTCATGGGCTAGGGTTCACTAGAGGGGAATGAGAAAATGAGTAAAGATGTTGGTCAAGAGGAAATGGGTTCGTGGTTAAGTCAGGATGAATTACAGAAGACCATTGCAGCAGGGTTACATGGCCCGCCGGAACTAAAGAAGGCAGAGAAAAATAGATATCTTGGGCAGTTTAGAGAAAGGGTTATTAGAATGCTTTCCAAACGTCAGGTTTCGGAACCGGCGATATATCCTGAAATAGTTGAAGCATTAAAGGACCCACGGGCTTTCAAGTTACTTATTAATGGTGAGATACCCCAGGTTTTTACGGCAAAATATCAAAAATTAGCCAAACAGATAGGTATCAATTATTCCTTGGTACATGACGCTGAATTAAAAGGAGAAACCGGACTGATCGTTGCGGCTAAGGATGCTGTGGAGGTCTCAGATATAGAAGTACCAGACCGAGAATTACGCTTAAGCAACCTAGGCGTACCAAAGGAACTTATTCATTTGGCGGGGAAAAACGTTTGCCAAAGGTGCTATGATAAAATAATTAAAGCCGCACCGGAGGAGTCCATCAATTATCAGGTTATATCTTGGTTGGATCGTTTAATGGGTGAGCGTTGTCCCGCTGGCAGGATACACTAAAATAGTCAATATTTAAGGCCAGGTTGCTACCTGGCCTTAAATTATTGTTTATTATTAGATTTTGGTGTAAATTCCTTGGCATCCTTTTCGGGAATTGCTACATCACGGGAGTACTCTTCATCGTAATTCTTATTTTTTTTATTCTCCGTAACTCCCGCAAAGGTGGCACCGAAAAAACCGACCCCTTTGCTGTTGTCTTTAGTCATGATTTATTCATCCCCCTTTAGGTATGGATTACTTTTCAGGTTCAGGTTCAGAGTCTTTTGCTTGGCCTAATAGGCTATGGTTTTTGCTATAGGCAAAGTAAACGATTACACCAATGGTCATCCAGACAAAGAAATTTCTCCAGGTATGGGCTGGTAAATTACCCATCACGAAGGAACAGAAAATTAGAGCCACCGGGCCAATCACAAATAGTGCAGGGCATCGAAAGGGCCTTTCCCAATGAGGTTTGGTCTTGCGCAGCCGCATTACACCAATGATGGCCATAAAGAAGGCAAACAAGGTACCAATGCTGCACATTTCAGCTACCAGATGAATGGGAGTAAAGCCACTCATTGTGGCAACAGCAATACCAACAATTATGGTAACAAGGTAGGGTGAGCCAAATTTAGGATGAAGCTTGCACAGGGACCGTGGGATTAAGCCGTCACGGGACATCGCAAAGAAAGCCCTGGTTTGTGCATACATCATCACCATGAGAACCGTTGTTAGGCCCGCTATGGCACCGGTACCCACCAGTGCGGAACCCAAATTGTAACCCAGGTTACGCAAAACAAAGGTTACCGGTTCGGCTGTATCCAATTGTGCATAGGGTGTGGTGCCGGTCATTACTGCCGTCACAGCTATATACAGGACGGTACAAACGGCCAATGAGGATAGAATGCCAATGGGCATATCGCGTTTCGGATTTTTTGCTTCCTCCGCAGAGGTGGCGATCGAGTCAATGCCCAGGTAGGCAAAGAAGATTACCGCTGCCCCGGTGGCTACACCTTGCCAGCCGTAGGGTAAAAGGGGACTCCAGTTGGCAGAATTGATTTTGGGACCTGCCAGGAATAAGAAGATAAAGATGGCAGCCAGCTTAACGAATACGAGAATTTTATTAAGATTTGCGCTCTCCTTCGTTCCTCTGACAAGTAATAACATTAGAAATAGGGCAATTAATACAGCCGGTAAATTAACAATACCGCCATCGGCAGGAACCTTCGTTAATGCTTCTGGTAGGTGTATTCCCCCGGAGGCTAAAATGCCAGTGAAATAAGCAGACCAACCGCCTGCCACTGCGCTGGCACCCACGGTATATTCCAGCACCAGGCCCCAGCCAACCCAAAAGGCTAAAGCCTCACCCAATGCCGTATAGGTATAGGTATAGGCGCTGCCTGCGATGGGGATCATGGCTGCCAGCTCCGAAAAGGCCAAAGAGACAAAGGCCACGGTTAAACCGGCTAAAACAAAGGATAACATGAGGCCTGGTCCGGCATATTTGGCAGCCGCTACACCGGTCAAAACAAAAATACCCGTACCAATGATAACACCAATCCCGATTAGCGTAATATCCAGGGCACCCAATGACTTTATGAGACCATGCTTTTTAGATTCTTTGATCATTAATTCGACATCTTTAGTTCGAAAGATACTCATAGGCGTACTCCTTTTAGTAAGAGTAATTTGACATAAGGGCCGTAGGGTTTACCCTAGCCGGCCCTTAATATAACCCTTTTGCTAATTTATTTAAGGGGTTCGAAGCGGGAGGTGAAGAACCGCAATACAGGTGGCTCATAGACCATCTTTAGACCAGGGATGCTATCACGCTTATTGTATAGCTCAATTACTGAATCTGCCACGACATCCATATGAGCATAGGTGTATACGCGTCGAGGAATGGTCAGGCGCACCAGCTCCAATTTCGGGAAGTAATGCTTACCTTCCTTGTCACGGCCGGCTGAAACAATACCGCGTTCCATACTCCGTACGCCGGAAAGCTCGTATAATTTTGCGGCCAGCATTTGGGCCGGGAATTGATCCTGGGGAATGTGGGACAGGAATTTCCGGGCATCGATGAACACGGCGTGGCCACCGATGGGCTTCACAATGGGCACGCCAGCTTCGGAAAGTTTTTCGCCCAAATAGCGTACCTGCTCAACTCTGTGCCTAATGTAGTAGTAGTCTACGGATTCATACATACCACGGGCCATTGCTTCCATATCACGGCCGGCTAAACCGCCATAGCTGGGCATACCTTCATAAAGTACGACCAATTGAGTAGCCTTCTGATAGAGATCTGCATCGTTTAAAGCCAGGAACCCGCCAATGTTTACCAGGCAGTCTTTCTTACCACTCATGGTGGCACCATCCGCATAGCTGAACATTTCCTTAACAATTTCAGCGATGGTTTTGTTTTGATAGCCCTCTTCACGTTCTTTAATAAAGTAGGCGTTTTCTATACAGCGGGTGGCATCAAACATAACTTTGATACCGTGTTTGCTGGCCAATTCTTTAACCTCACGCATATTCTTGATGCTAACGGGTTGCCCGCCAGCCAGGTTTACTGTCACTGCCAGGCAGATATAAGGTATTTTATCTGCGCCAACACGGTCGATCAGGTTTTGTAATTTCTTTAGATCAATGTTTCCTTTAAAGGGATGATCATTTTGAGAATCGTGGGCTTCATCAATAATAATGTCCTCAAAGGTAGCACCGGATAATTCCTGGTGGGCCCTGGTGGTGGTGAAATACATGTTGCCAGGTACATAATCCCCAGGCTTAATGGCAATCTTGGAAAGAATGTTCTCTGCACCACGACCCTGGTGGGTGGGAACGACATATTTGAAACCGTAAAGCTCCTGAACGGCCTTTTCCAAGTGATAGAAGTTTACACTGCCAGCATAGGCCTCGTCACCAATTTGCATACCAGCCCACTGATTATCACTCATGGCAGTGGTGCCGCTGTCTGTTAATAGATCAATATAGACTTCCTTCGATTTTAGAAGAAAGGTATTATAACCGGCACGTTTAATAGCCTCCGTTCTTTCTTCCTGTGTGGACATAGCAATCGGCTCGACTACTTTAATTTTGTAGGGTTCTGCCATGTACTTACGTTCCATGTGATGTATTTCCTCCTTGTTTATCTGGTTTTAATTTACCTTTCTAATTGTTACTTACAATAGTTTGATATCTCTGAGTTACTTTTATCCAAGAATAATATAATAAGTAAGAATCCAAAATCATCCACGTATGATTACCCTAAAAAACCGAATACTTAATATTGAATTTACTTATAAAAAATAAGGGGGCAAAATTATGCCGAAAGTAAGTAAAAAATTAGCAGAAAGCCAAAGGGCCGCTAATCCGACCCTAAAGGATGCCTTTACAGGCCAAGCGGAAGCAGGCTATGGTGAAGTAAAAAGTGAGGCATGTGCCTTATCATCTGAGTTTGATGGTAACTATGTACCTTAATAAAAGAGCAGTCGGCTAAAAAGCTGACTGCTTTTTCATTTCTTTGCTGGTGCGGTTAACGGCATGGGGGTCTATTGGCTTTTTGCTATTTGCAGGCAGTCCAAGACCATGTAAAATAGAGATAAATAGGAAAAGAGGTGTTTCAATTGCAAAGCAAAATTGCCAAGGCCATTGAGATGAAGTATGTTCCGGTTGGAATTTTACTAACGAATGAAAAACCGGAGGGGTCTCTTCAGTTTAAAGAGGGTCGCTGGGGTTGTGTGGCTGCCATGATGAGTGCTGCAGCCCGGGGAAAAACAGTGGTTTTTGATCGGAAGACCTATGGGTGTATAGGTGGTGGTACTGGGCTGGGATTTGGCAACACCTACACGCAATTTCCTGGAGGTATTGAGTATTTTCTTTCTACTGGAAATAAGGAATTTTGCAATAGCGAAATTGGAAAAAACATTGTAAGAAATATGCCTGCCTTGGAACATGGGGAAGGCTACCTAAAAAACCCCGAACTGGCTAAAAAATTTATTGACTCTTTGCCTATGACCGATGTACCCACAGAGTATATTGTCTTTAAACCCTTGGAGAACTTTGCGGAGGGAGAAACACCCAAGGTTGTGGTATTTCTAGTCAATCCAGATCAACTATCGGCCCTCGTGGTGCTGGCAAACTATGAAAGGGACCACAACTTAAACGTGATAGCCCCCTTTGGAGCAGGTTGTCATACTACCTGCATTATTCCTTATAATGAGGAGCAAGCAGACAAACCTAGGGCTGTAATCGGTATGTTTGATATCTCTGCCAGAAAGTGTGTGGACAAGGATATCCTGTCCTTTGCAGTGCCCTATAAGATGTTTGTAGAAATGGAAGGTAATGTGGAGGGAAGTTTCATGGAAAGACACGAGTGGCATAGAGTATTAGAAAGAAATCGTAAGTAAAGATAGAAAAACCCCCGGTAAAAGTAAAACCCGGGGGCTTTTTTGTGCCATTAGCTGGTAGCATCATGCCTAAGGCCCCTGGCCCTTTCGGTATAGCTAAAGCCAATAGCTATCGCCAAAAGCGGAGGGCGAATTCTAAAACTTACCCGAAAACTGAGCAATTAATATACCGATACCTAAAATCCAAACATAAATGGAAAATGCCTTCAGTGACCCCCGCTGCAGAATGGCCAGCATCCACTTAACTGCCACATAGCCCGAAAGGGCTGCGGCAATTGTACCTACCAGAAGGGGGACTAAGCCAATGGATTCGGCTTGACCACCTGCCAGTTTAGCTCCCTGGAGTACCACGGCACCTAAAATAGCCGGTAGGGAAAGCAAGAAAGAAAAACGGGCAGCCGCTTGCCTGTCAATACCCCGGAACAAAGCCCCGGCAATGGTTAAACCGGAACGTGAGATCGCAGGTAGGATGGCGGCACCCTGTAATGTACCAACTACTAGGGCGTCTTTGAAAGAAATCTGATCAATATTTTTTTTGTTGCTTCCTTTGCTCTTCATATTATCAGCAGCCCAAAGAATGGCACCCGTAATTAAAAACTCCCAGCCCACTGTAACCCCTGTCTTAGAAATTTCTTCAAAGAAATCCTCGAAACGAAGACCAATGATTGCTGTGGGTATGGTTCCGGCAATAATCAACAGGGATAATTTGCTAAAGGGTCGTTTAATCATATAAAGAATGTCATCCCAGAAAATTGCAACCACTGCTAACAAGGTTCCCAGATGCAGCATGGTGTCCAAAAACAAACCAGCTTCGGACAGGCCCAGGAGTTTTCGCCCTAAAAGTAAATGGCCTGTACTGCTAACGGGTAAGAATTCAGTTAGGCCTTGAACGGTACCCAAAATAAGTGCCTTTAATACCTCTTCCATAAGTCACCCCTAAAAGATTATTAAGTCAACATGCTGCTATACCAGATAAAAATAAAATTGTTTACCTAAAACCCATTCAGTAATATTTTATTTGAATAAGTACGATAACATGCTTAAAATAAATTAGCCATTAGCCAACAATTGTTGGTTACCACACGGTTGTAGGGGGGTGATTTTGACTGTTTTCTACGAGTAATGTTTAGTCACAATTAGAGGGGGATGTGAATAGTCTGTCATACTAAGCCGCAGCGGTTTAGGTGGCAAGGCATCGTTCCGTGGTGCGCACTAAATAAAAGGGAGTGTCGCTGCTACAAAAAAGTAGTATTGCGACACCCCTTGGGTTTGCCATTAACAAGTTGCGGGTTTGGGCTTACCCTTTCTTATCTTGCCGGCAATCAGAACGCCACCTGTAATGGCAACCATCATGCCATAGCTAAGAAGCGGGTTATTGTTAAAGAAGCCAGCAACCAGGGGCTCGTGCAGGATCATTTTGGCAGCGGTTAGTGCTATGACCCCAGCCCCTAAATAAATGATAATCGGAAAACGTTCGATCCATTTTATGATAATGGTACTGCCCCAGACAATAATAGGAATACTAATCATCAGACCAATTACCACCAATAAAAAACTGCCGTGTGCGGTTCCGGCAATGGCCAGGACATTATCCAGGCCCATCACAGCATCTGCAATAATAATGGTTCGGATAGCAGTTAAGCGATTGTCGCAGGATTTAATTTGGTCATGAGATTTTTCTTCTGTTAAAAGATTATAGGCAATCCATACCAGCAATACGCCACCAAGGAGCATTAGTCCAGGTATCCTTAATAACCAGACAACAGCCAAAGTTGCTAAGGCACGAATTACGATGGCACCGATTGTGCCCCAAATAATCACTTGTTTTTGATGTTCCTTTGGTACGTTCCTTGCTGACATGCCGATAACAATGGCATTGTCACCGGCCAACACGAGGTCAATCAGGATAATTGCCAGTAAGGCAGATAAAAAATCCGCAGACAAAAATTCCATCACGTTATCTCCTTTCAATTGTGAGGTATAAATGAAAAACGATCTTGCCCATAGGCAAAGATCGTTTATAAAATAAAAGACCTTTACCTATGGTAAAGGTCTTGCTAACAACTTTAAGTTGCCAACAAAGCCGGGGATTAAACCCGAAATGACGACTTTGCTGTAAAAGCTACTCCCCTTTAGAGAATGTTGCTAAATTCATACTATAACAAAAGGTTACCACTGTCAAGAAATAAATAGTGTAACAGCAAAAAGATTGGTTGGTGTATGAGGTAGATAAAAAGGGAGTGTTGCCCTAAAAAAATAAAAGGAATTGCCAAAGGAACGTAGGCAAAGCGGCTAGTTTTATTATTATACAACCATTTACCCAGGGAAACACCGTACAAAAACAGGCCTAGGTAAGGAATTAACGGAAAGTAATCTACAGAAAAAAAATCCGGTTTGGTAAGGCCCAGTGGAAGCAATAGGTTTGTAGAAAGGGCCAAATCATTGATCAAGGGTCCAGCAGCTAGGATCAATGTTCCTATGATAAGAAGGGGTATTGGATGTAAAGGGTGAAACAAGGGATACAAAAGGATGCTGATAGCTAGAAAATGTAAAATGCCAAAAAATATATGGGACCCTGGAACGGCTATGGAGGTGATGATGGTTAGGATGATCGCGATCATAAGCAGTCTAAGGCCTCGATTAAAATTACTTTTGCTCAACGAACAGCTAATGCCAGCCAGTAAGATAAACAACGTTGAAGCTGCTTTACCTGTAAAATAAATAAAGCCTTCCTCGTAGTTAACAGGCAAACCATAGAATTCATTAAGGTCATAGATAAAATGGTAAAAAACCATAAAAATAATGGCTAACCCACGTAGACAATCGATCTCCCAAATACGGTTATGAGGTTTATGCATCATCATTGATATCATTCCACCCGTTAAAATCACTTTATATATTGTTACCATTAAAATAAAAATCTGACAACCATTTAATTCTATTGTCTTTCCTTGGCGCATTGGCTAAAATTTTTCAAGCATATACTGATCGCTATTGGTTAAAATAAGTCTGAGCCAAAAACAGAGGGAGGGATTTGCATGTCTGGTATAAGCAAATGCATGATTGAAGAATGTCAATATAACAGTAATCATGAATGCCAAGCCGAAAGCATCGAAGTAAAATCCAGCGGAGATATGAGTGTACAATCCTCTGATGGCACTTGCTGTGACACCTTCGCACCTCGTTTAGGCTAGCTTCAAAAAGACTCTTTCGCTTGCGAAAGGGTCTTTTTGATTTTGAGCAAAAAACTTAATAATTTTTTAAAATTTAACAATAATTTTTTTGACCAAAGGGTAATTTAGCATTATTATTAAAGGGTAAAATCCAGAACATGAGAAAAAACTAGAGGGAGTTATTATGACAAAACGCAACATAGTTGTGCTAGGTGCCGGGTACGGGGGAATTCGGGTTGCCCAGGAATTAAATAAACGATTATTAAATCAAGATAAATATCAGATTGTTTTAGTTAATAAACAAGATTACCATACCTTACGGACACAACTTTATGAACCTGCAGTTGGAACCAGGGATTATAACGAAGTGATTATACCTTTAAATGAGATCGTTGAAGGGATGTCCTTAGTGAAAGGTACTGTTTCCGAAATAGACTTACATAAAAGAATTGTTGTCATTAACAGTACCAAGGAAATTTCCTTTCATTATTTGGTCATTGCCCTCGGTAGTATGCCCGAATACTTTGGTATTAAAGGTTTAAAGGAAAATAGTATAAGTCTAAATAATATCAATGATGCCCAGGTTATCAATGACCGTATTGATAATTTATTAGTAAAGAAAAGTGAAGAAAGAAATGAAGCACCGCTGCATTTTGTGGTTGGCGGGGGTGGACTCACCGGAGTAGAGTTTACCGGAGAACTAGCTTCCTACCTGGAAGAGAAATGGGAAAAATATAATCTTTCTGCGGATCAATATAAAATTACCATTATTGAGGCTGCCAATCAGTTGCTCCCTGGGATGTCCGAAGAAATTGCGGCCTACGCGAAACAAACCTTAGAGGACCTGGGTGTAAAAGTCATCATTAATGACTTGATAAGTGAAGTAACACCGGAGAAGATTTATTTAAAATCTAGCCCAGAGATAAAATATTCCTTATTGATATGGGCGGGTGGCATTAGGGGCAACTCGATTCTGGCTAAGTCTGGGATTAAGACAGATGGGAGGGGTCGAATTTTAGTTAACCCTTACTTACAATATATCGACGATCCTTATATCTATGCAGTGGGAGATAGTGCTCTGGTAAAGGACCCCGAAACAGGCATCCCTGTTTTGCCCACAGCCCAGGCGGCTATTCAAGAAGGCCGGCAGGTTGCCCAAAACATCTATGCTGATATTACAGGGCAACCTCTTAAAGAACATCAGCCTGGTTTAATCCTTCTTTGCATTACTGTGGGGAGGGGAAGAGGGTTGGGGGAAAGTAAAAAATTCCGCATCAAGGGTGTCTCAGCGGCCCTGCTTAAAAAATTCATACCCATTAAATATTTCTTTACGATTGGTGGGCTAAAACTATTGGGGCGTAGAGGGATGAAATGAATAATTAAGAGTTGAAGTAAAAGGCCCCTGGGGTTACCCAGGGGCTAAGTTTATTTTTTGCACCACGAAGTGAATTTTACTAAGGTTTGGCATCTCCTAGAACTGTGAAATAGCTTCCATTAAAACAGAGCGACCATCGTCTTTATATAAATTTTCTTTGATTAACTCGATCTCTTCCCGGGAGATGTTTAGAAATAATGACCCATAACGGTCATCCAACCGCCTTACAACACTAATCGGCACTGAAGCAAAGGGCAAATCAATCATAAAGCTTTCGCCCACTTTAATTTCCCTGTCACACCGAAAGGATAAGCCAGCATGGCTAAAGGTTAATACCTTAATGCCGCTGATTTTCTCCTTATTTTGCAGCGACTCCATTGCCGCTGACCAGTTTACATTAACACGCATTACCGTGCGATTTCTCATTTTTTTCCCACCTCATGATGATATTTATGATTGTTTGGGGACACAGGGCCTTT
This sequence comes from Desulfotomaculum sp. 1211_IL3151, assembly GCF_036763075.1. Classification (NCBI taxonomy): domain Bacteria; kingdom Bacillati; phylum Bacillota; class Clostridia; order Eubacteriales; family Desulfotomaculaceae; genus Desulfotomaculum; species Desulfotomaculum sp. 1211_IL3151. Next base: position 16,907 of record NZ_JBAIYV010000007.1, read on the forward strand.
TTAGGAAATACTTATACAGTATAAGTAAAAGGGGCTTCTAATGCAAGAAATATTTTGTTAAAGTATTGTCAAGTTCTTGACCTTGGCATTTTTTCTACTGGTATTAAGGGTATGATGAAAAGAAAAAATTTAAGGAGTGCTGGCATGAAGATTTCTAGTGATCACAGTCTTTACAGTATGGACAAGGGTAATTCACCCGTAGCGAGGGTGGCATTACCAGCCCGGCTTACCTTTGAAACACTGGATTGTTTTGGGGGACAGGTAAAAAGTGAGGCAGATACTCTGGAGAATCTTGATTTTTCTAGAGTGAATCCTGCCACTGGTCCAGTTTATTTTAATGGAATCAAGCCCGGTGATGTCATTGCGGTACATATTCGCGATATGCGGGTAAAGTCCCCGGGAATTATGATTGCTGCTCCTGGGGCTGGCGTTTTGGGGAACTTGGTAACAAAGAGCGAAACGCTAATACTTCCTATCGAAAAGGGCATGGCCAAGTTTAAAGAGCTGGCAATACCCCTAAATCCGATGATCGGTGTAATTGGTGTAGCCCCTGCAGGCCAGCCAATTAGCTGCGGGACACCGGATTGTCACGGCGGAAACATGGACACCACGCTGATTAAGTCGGGCAGTACTCTGTACTTACCTGTTCAAGTAGAGGGTGCCCTGTTGGCCATGGGTGATCTTCACGCTGCCATGGGAAATGGGGAAATCATGGTAACGGGTGTTGAAGTAGCAGGCGAAGTGGATGTAACCGTTGAAATTGCCGCAGGCAAAAAATTAACCAATCCACTGGTTGTCACAGAGGATCAAGTGGCTACCTTGGCCTCTGCGGTAACCTTGGATGAGGCAGTGAACATTGCTACACAGGATATGGCACAGCTCTTACAAGAGGAGACGGAATTATCCATAAATGAGGCGGGTATGCTTATGAGTGCCTGTGGCAATGCAGAGATATCTCAAGTTGTTGACCCCTTAAAGACGGCTAGATTTACGATGCCCCGGTGGATTATGAAAAGGCTGGGTGTGACCTTTGCCTTCTAAGTAACTGTGCAAAAATATACACAACGGTGTCAGATAATTTGCAATATATAGAAGGGCACCCTCTATAACTTCGACTATATCCGTGGTATAATTACATACGTCTACCACATGAGGGCATTTTTGGCAGACTATTTATACAACGACCATAAATTGTACATTATTTATGTGAACAGTACCAGGTGGTTTTGTGAATTGCCATACTTTTTTAGTTGCTAACTGGTGAGCATTTTATCGGGGGAGGTTGAAAGAAAACAACAGTGGTACCAGCAGAAAAGAGTGTTTGAGGTGGTTTAGTGAGACAGCCATTATTAGATGTTGAAAATTTAAAAACATACTTTTTTACCGACGACGGTGTGGTTCCGGCGGTGGATGGCGTAAGCTTTCAGATCTATAACAGAGAAACCTTAGCGGTGGTGGGTGAGTCTGGTTCTGGCAAGAGTGTAACATCCACCTCGATCCTACGTCTAATTCCTTCACCACCAGGTCGTATTGTGGAAGGCAGCATTTCCTTTGAGGGGGATAATCTTCTTAGCAAGACCGAAGAACAAATGCAGGAGATCCGGGGCAACCGCATTTCGATGATTTTTCAGGAACCCATGACCTCCCTCAATCCGGTACATCGGGTAGGGGATCAAATTGCTGAAACCTATCGTCTCCACCGGGGACTTAATCCGGAGCAAGCGATGGAAAGATCTATTCGTATGTTAGAGAGGGTGGGAATTCCATCCCCCGAAAAACGGGCCAAGGATTATCCTCACCAACTAAGCGGTGGTATGAGGCAGCGGGTGATGATCGCAATGGCTTTGGCCTGTCGGCCATCCTTACTCATTGCCGACGAACCAACCACTGCCCTGGATGTGACCATTCAGGCCCAGATCCTCGATCTAATGAGGAAGCTTCAGGAGGATTCCGATACAGCTATCTTACTAATTACCCATGACCTGGGGGTTGTGGCTGAAATGGCGGATCGGGTCCTGGTAATGTATGCCGGAAAAATTGTTGAAGAGGGACAAGTTCGGGATATTTTTAAAAATCCCTTGCATCCCTATACCAAGGGCCTATTGGGTTCTATTCCCAGAATGTATTGGCAAAGACGCAGTACCTTGCCTAGTATTGAGGGGACTGTACCCAACCCCTTGGCATTTCCCACCGGATGTCGCTTTAATCCCCGTTGCCCCGAGGCCAAGGATCAATGCAGGGCCCAGGAGCCAGCCTTGAGGGCCATGGAGAATGGACATAAAGTAGCCTGTTGGCTAGGGGAAGGGGGGGTGTGAGTTGTCTGTACCGTTATTGGAAGTAAAGGGAGTAAAAAAATACTTCCCGATTAAGAGGGGTATTTTTTCCAAAACCGTTGGTAACATCAGGGCCGTAGACGGAGTTTCCTTTCAGGTTAATAAGGGGGAAACCCTAGGCTTGGTGGGTGAAAGCGGCTGTGGCAAATCCACCACCGGCAGGCTAGTGTTACGCTTGCTAGAACCAACGGCCGGGGAGGTTTTTTTTGAGGGCCAGGATATTTATAAGCTTGGCTCCGATCAGTTAAATAAACTGCGCAGAGATATGCAAATTATTTTTCAGGATCCCTATGCTTCCTTAAATCCCAGGCTAACAGTGGAAGATATCTTAGTGGAACCATTGGTGATTCACAACATCGGTGCTGGGCCCTCCCGACGTAAAAGGGTAAAGGAACTTTTGGAGTTGGTAGGGCTTTCTGATTATCATGGAGTCCGTTACCCCCATGAATTTAGCGGTGGCCAGCGGCAGCGTATCGGTATCGCCAGGGCAATTGCTTTAAACCCCAAGCTGGTGGTTTGTGACGAGCCGGTTTCTGCCTTGGATGTATCCATTCAATCTCAGGTCCTTAACTTGCTGTTGGAGCTTCAGGATAGGCTTGGCCTGACCTATGTTTTTATTGCCCATGGCTTAAATGTTGTTAAACATGTTAGTGATCGAGTGGGGGTCATGTATCTGGGGGAAATTGTAGAAATTGCCGACAGTGATGAGCTATATCTACAAGCCAGGCATCCCTATAGCCGAGCCCTGCTCTCAGCTGTGCCGGTGCCGGACCCGGATGCCAAACTGGAACGTATTATTTTAACCGGGGATGTGCCAAGCCCAGCTAATCCGCCCAGCGGCTGTAAGTTTCATACCAGATGCCCGGAATGTATGGATATTTGTAAAACCCGGCAACCAGTGTTACGGCCCTTGACCGAAAAACACCTGGTGGCCTGTCATAAGTATCATCAATAATTAAGTACCATTGCCAGTGGGAAATAGGAGACGAGAGAGGTATTTGATAATGAAAAAGTTTTTTATGTTAGCCAGCCTATTTATCCTATCAGCCCTGCTGCTAACAGGTTGTGGCGGTGGAGGCAGTGAGCAGCCCAAAGCAGCTCAAGAAAAGGTCATCGTGGTTGGTTTGCAGGCGGAGCCTGCAACCTTAGACCCGCATCAAATGCAAGACTACAACTCCACCCGTTCCGGTCGGAGTATCTTCAACTCTCTGGTGGAATTTAAAGATGAGTCCACCGAAGTGGAACCTGGCCTGGCTACCTCCTGGGATATCTCCCCGGATGGCCTGGAGTATGTCTTCCACCTGCGTGAAGGCGTGACCTTCCATGACGGCACACCCTTCAATGCGGAGGCTGTTAAGTTTTCCATCGACCGTCAGATTGATCCCAACCATCCTTACCATGACACAGGTATTTACTCCTATGCGGACTTTACCTTTGGGATGGTTAAGTCGGTGGATGTAGTGGATGAAAAGACGGTTAAAATTACCCTGAAAGAAAAATTTGCTCCCTTCTTAGCCAATCTGGCCATGCATTCGGCTTGCATCGTAAGCCCGGAGGCTGTTAAGCAGTTTGGCAAGGATTTTTCCAAAAACCCTGTGGGGACAGGCCCCTACAAGTTTATTAGCTGGAACCCAGGTGTTGAAGTTATCTTAGAAAAGAACACCGAGTACTGGGGTGACAAGGCCAAGATTGATAAGGTAATCTTCAAACCCATCATTGAAGATCAGGCTCGACTGACCGAGTTAGAGGCTGGCAATGTTGATTTCATTGTTAATATTCTGCCAGATGATTTGGGACGCCTGAAGAGCGATGCTAAGTTCACGATTATTGAGCAGCCCGGTATGCATGTCTGGTATACTGCTTTGAACTGTACGCAAAAGCCCTTTGACAATGTCAAGGTTCGTCAGGCTGTAAACTATGCCATCAATAAAGAATCCATTGTTAAAAACATCCTGAAAGACACCGGTGTAATAGCCGAAAGCCCACTGCCGCCAGTGGTCTGGGGTCATACTACTGAAGGGAAACAATACGAGCACAATCCCGAGCTGGCTAAGCAGTTATTAGCGGAGGCTGGTTACCCCGAGGGCTTTGAAGTAACCTATTGGGTACCTGAATCTGGCTCTGGCATGCAGCAACCGGTGGCTATGGCTACTGCCATCCAGTCCGATCTGGCCAAGGTAGGGATCAAGGTAAAAATTCAAACCTTAGAGTGGACCACTTACCTGGACAAGGTGTTTATTCCTGCTGATAAGAGTGAAATGCAAATGCACCAGATGTCCTGGATGGGCGACAATGGTGACCCGGATAACTTCCTCTATATCTTGCTTTCCGGTGAGCAGTGGCCTCAGGCTGGCTTTAACGATGCCTTCTATAAGAATGAAAAAGTGGATGAACTGCTGAGAAAAGCCCGTGTTCTTGCGAACCAAGAAGAACGTGCTCCACTGTATCAGGAAGCCCAAAAATTGATCATGGAGGATTCCCCCTGGGTTGTTGTGGACCACGAGAACCAAATCGTGGCGATGAATCCAAGGGTTAAGGGCTTTAAACTCCATCCCACTGGTATGTTCCGCTTTGAAAAGGCTGATATCGAATAAAAGAGAGGAGTTCCCGGTGACCTAGGGCGTTATCCAAGGGGGTAGCGCCCGGTACGGGGCTTTACAGGTAGTAAGATTCCCTTGAAAACTGGCAATGGTACTTTTTCTTTTTAGGGGGGTAAATCCGTGGCTTCCTATTTAATCAAACGACTGTTTTATTTAATTCCTGTTTTATTTGGGGTTACCGTATTGGTATTTGGTATTATGCATTTTGCCCCGGGTGACCCGGCCCAGGTAATTTTGGGACCCAAAGCCACGGCCGCAAGTCTGGCCAAACTACGTGCTGAATTGGGTTTGGATCAACCAATTTATAAGCAGTATTTTAATTGGATTGGCAATGTACTGCAGGGTGACTGGGGTCGTTCCATTCAGTTAAAACGTGAAGTACTGCCTTTGGTATTGACACGTTTTGGAGCAACCATGATTTTGACCCTATTTGCAGCTTTGCTGGCCATCTCCGTTGGATTATTGGCGGGTATTGTCTCAGCCACAAAACAGTATTCCATTTTTGACCGGACAGCCATGATAGCAGCCCTGGTGGGCTTCTGTCTGCCGGTGTTCTGGCTGGGTATTATGCTGCAATATGTGTTTGGCTTAAAGTTAGGTTGGCTGCCGGTGTCCGGTATGCATTCACCTGGTCAGACTGGCTTTGCAGATATGCTGCCTTATCTGGTTTTGCCGGCCATTGCCCTGGCGGCTGAACCGGCGGCGGTGATTGCCCGGATGACTCGCTCCAGCATTTTAGAAGTTATTCGGCAGGATTATATTCGTACGGCCAGGGCCAAAGGTTTATCCAATGGCAAGACCATCCTGCATCATGCCTTAAAGAATGCTCTTATTCCGGTGGTTACCGTTGTGGGTATGCAGATTGGCTATCTGTTGGCCGGTGCTGTGTTGGTAGAAATGGTTTTTAGTTGGCCGGGTATTGGGACACTGATGGTCAACGGCATTATTGCCAGGGATTTTCCACTGGTACAAGGAATTATTTTGATGGTGGCCACTTCCTATGTGCTGGTCAACTTGTTAGTGGACGTACTCTATACCCTCTTTGACCCGCGCATTTCATACGATTAGGATGGAGGTGGAGAAATGTCTTCAACAGGAATTCAATTAACAAAGGGAACACAAGAAGTCATTCGCAGGGGCAAGCTGGCAGAGCTATGGCGTCGCTTTAAAAAAGATAAGTTTGCCGTGATTGGCGGCGTTATTTTGTTGGTGGTTATCCTTTGTGCCATCTTTGCTCCACTAATTACCCATTATGATCCCAATGAGACACAATTAGAACAAAGGCTTTTACCTCCCGGTACGGAGGGGCATTTTTTAGGCACCGATGAAGTAGGACGAGATATGTTTACCCGGTTAGTTTATGGAGCCAGGGTTTCTGTCATGATTGGTTTTGTGGCTGTGGCTATCGCCCTCTTCTTCGGTATTTTGGTAGGTCTCTTTGCCGGCTACTATGGAGGCTGGATTGATACAATTTTAATGCGCTGCATTGACGTTTTAATGGCCTTTCCCTATGTGCTGCTGGCTATTTCCATTATTGCAGCCCTGGGGCCAGGTTTACTCCAAGCGATGGTGGCCATCTCCATCGTTGGCATCCCTTATTATGCAAGAATTGTCCGGGGAACCGTGCTTTCCTTGCGCAACAAGGAATTCATTGAAGCAGAGAAGGCCCTGGGGGCCAGCAATATGCGTATCATTTTTAAGCATATTTTACCCAACACAATGGCACCGATTATTGTGGCAGCTACGCTGGATGTGGGCTGGATGATTATCGCTGCCGCAGGATTAAGTTTCCTTGGTTTGGGTGCCCAACCGCCCACTGCCGAATGGGGTGTTATGCTTAGTGAAGGGCGAAAGTTTTTAAGGGTAGCCCCTTATGTTTCGTTGTTGCCGGGGGTATGTATTTTCCTAGTTGTTTTATCCTTGAATTTGCTTGGTGACGGGCTGCGGGATGCCTTGGATCCGAGATTGAAACAATAATTTAAATAGGGGGATGAACATGAGGATTCCCAGAAAATTAGTGGCTACTTTTTCTATTTGTGGTTATGATCCGGCCACGGGTGAAATAGGTGTGGCGGTACAATCTAAATTTCTTTCGGTTGGTTCCGTAGTACCCTGGGTTAAGGCCGGGGTTGGTGCCATTGCCACCCAATCCTGGGCCAATACCAGTTATGGCAGTGAAGGATTAAAACTCTTGGAGCAGGGCCTGTCACCCCAAGCGGTTATTGACAAATTAACTGCCGCAGATGAAGGGCGAAACCTGCGCCAGGTGGGTATTGTGGCACAGGGCGGCCAGGCGGCCTCCTTTACCGGTTCGGAATGTTATCCCTGGGCTGGGGGCATCTGCGGCGAAAATTTTGCCTGCCAGGGTAATATCCTGGTAAGTCAAGAGACTGTTCAGGCCATGGCTAGTACATTTGAACAAGCGGAGGGTGACTTGGCAGTCAGAATGTTGGCAGCCCTGGATGCGGGCCAACAGGCCGGTGGTGATAGCCGAGGCAAACAATCGGCTGCTTTATATGTGGCTAAGGATAAGGGGGGCTATGGCGGCTACAATGATCGTTATATCGACCTAAGGGTGGATGATCACCCAGAGCCAATCAAAGAACTAATTCGCATCCACAGCCTTTACCGTTTGTATTTTTATAAGACAAAGCCTGAGGATATCCTAGCGATTGAAGGTCCGCTGGTTACAGAAATACAAGAACTATTAACGAAGTGGGGCTATACAACACCAATTAATGGCAGCTTAGACGATCCATTTAACCAAGCACTCCAAGCCTTTTATCTAACAGAGAATTTTGATGAGCGAATCTGCGAAAATGGTTTTATCGATCGAGAAGTATTAGAATTTATGAGGCAAAGGGCCTAACCTTTTGCGACAGTGGGGACGGTTTCCCCCTGTCGCAAAAAAATTGCCTAGTTGTTATTTTTATTTTTTAGGTAATTATAAAATGCCGGTTTATCTGTCCATTGAATCAAATCGATCTCAAATCCATCCGGTTCCTTTATATAGAATTGCTTTGAAAATGGTTTAATGATAATTTCCCGTTCCTTTTCAATATAGCCTTTTAATTTCAAAGCAGCTAATAATTCATCAACATTTTTAATATAATAACCGATATGTCTAAGGTTTTGCTCTCTTTCTATTGAAAAATCATTCTTTTCAGAAATAAATAATTCATGTCCTTCACCTTTAAGAATCGCATAATTCTTTCCATTTGCTTTTATGCCCTGATCAATCAATTCATAATTAAGGACATCACGATAAAAAGTTATAAAATTATCAACATTTGAAACGTATCGATTTAAGTGGTCTATAATTTTCATTAGTATACTCTCCTTCCGCTAGTTAATTGTTAATATATAATTATACCTACGATTACCTTAGCTTAAAGCAGGATATCAAATATTATTGTTTAATAAATATAAGGTTACAAATAAATTCGATTAAGGGTGATTCTATATGAAAAAAAGTGTTCTGCTGGTGGGCCTGCTTTTTATGCTGAGCCTGCTTACAGGGTGTGTTAGTAGTGGTAGTCCTTCAAATACCGCAACCCAGGAAAAAATGCCTGAGAAAATTACCATTCAAGTACCAACGGGACCACCCACTGCGCCTCTGCTAAAAATGGCTGAGGGCAAGCCCTTGGGAGAGAAAGTTCAAATTGAATTAATCCCTTATAAAACAGTGGAGGAAGCCACGGCCAGGGTGGTTAAAGGGGAAGCGGATTATACTATTTTGCCGATAAACACTGCTGCTAAACTCTACAACAAAGGGATAGACATTTCCTTAGATAACGTATCTACCTGGGGCATTCTTTACTTACTGTCAACGGACCAAGGTATTTCCCAGTGGCAGGATTTAAAGGGCAAAGAAGTTTATGTGGGTGCCCAAGGTGCTAGTCCGGATATTATCGCCCGGTACCTCATGGAAAAGAATAATATCAAGACCACGGATGTGACATTGAAGTATGGTAATTCACCGGAAATTGCTCAAATGATGATTCAGGGTATGGTAAAAACGGCTGTCTTACCGGAACCAATGGTTACCCAGGTTTTAAACAAAAACCAGTCTGCCAAAGTCATTTTAGATTTTCATAAGGAATGGCAGTTAGCAGAAAATAACAGCAACCTGCCACAAACCGGGATGGTGGTACAAAATAAATTTGTTAAGGAATATCCAGCTGCCATCAGTAAAATAAGAACGGCCTATCAAGAAGCCTTGGAGCAAACCGTAGCTGATCCCGCGTCAGTGTCGGCCCTCATGGAGGAAAATTTTAATATACCGGGACCAATCTTTGTAAAATCAATGGAACGAACGAATTTGAAATTTGTTATCGCAGAAGATGCTAAGACGGATGTGGAAAACTATTTGGCTAAATTATTAAGCTTCTCGCCAGATATGGTGGGGGGGGAACTGCCCGATGAAAAATTCTATCTGGCTAAGTAAGGGGTTACCCTTACTTAGCCTCCTCTTTTTATTGATCGCTTGGCAATGGATAGCGCGTTTTTATAACCCGGTACTGGTTCCTTCCCCCCTTGAGACAATGCAAGCTTTATGGCATTTAGGTCTCAGCGGCAAACTGTGGGTTCATGCCCAGAGTACTATTTTCAGGGGGCTTACGGGTTTTTTAATTGCTGCTGTGATCGGGATACCCCTGGGCTTATTAATGGGCATCAACCGGGTTGCCCGTCGCCTAATGCAGCCACTGGTGGTAATTTTGCAAGTAGTTCCGATTATTTCTTGGCTGGTTCTGGCCATGATTTGGTTTGGCTCCGAACGGGTTCCGGTTTTTGTGGTAGTTATTACCACACTGCCCTTGATACTGATAAATGTGGTACAAGGAGTTAGCAATGTTGACCAACAGTACACCGAGATGGCCAAGGTTTTTAAAGTGAACCAGCGGCAGATATACGTAAAGGTATATCTGCCCCAAGTGCTTCCTTACCTTTTGGCAGGCATGTCAGCTGCCCTGGGTACCACCTGGAAAGCAGTGGCAATGGCTGAGTTTCTCAGTACCCAGAGGGGTATTGGTGCGGGTATGGCCGTGTCCAGAATAAATTTAGAAACATCGGAGGTATTTGCCTGGACGTTTCTGTTGGTGTTGCTTGGCCTAGTAACAGATTATGGTTTGCGTTTATTGCAGAAACACCTGACAGCCTGGAGGTGCTAAATGATTGTATTAAAAGAAGTTGACAAATTCTTTCAGGAAACGCAGGTGCTTAAGGACTTGTCTTTCAGCCTGGAACCAGGGCAAATTACCTGTATCTTAGGCCCATCTGGTTCTGGTAAAACCACTACTCTGCAACTGCTAGCTGGCTTGCTGCAGGCAGATGGAGGTAGTATTACTGGGCTTGGGGGACTACAGGTGAGCTATGTTTTCCAGGAACCCCGGTTATTGCCCTGGGAAACCGTAGAGGGTAACATCCAGTTTGTGCTTCAGGATAAGGTTTCTCCGACTAAGAGCAGGGAGATTAGCAACCGCTATTTAGAATTAATGGGGTTAGCAGCCTATAAAGATAACTTCCCACATACCCTAAGTGGTGGTATGAAACAACGTCTGGCACTTTGCAGGGCCTTTGCCTTTCCCCATCAATTACTGCTGATGGATGAACCCTTTAAGTCCCTGGATACTGCACTTCGCCTATCCCTGATACAGGAAGTTGCCAGGATGTGGGAGGTAAAGCAAAATACGGTTTTATTTGTGACCCATGATCTAACGGAGGGACTGCTGTTAGGTCATAAATTGTTGGTTTATTCAAATAAGCCTACCTTTGTGCGAAGGGAATTCACAATTGATTTGCCGCCTTGCCAGCGGGATTTAGCCAGTCCGGAGCTAACAAGGCTGTTGGGTGAGATTACGCGATTAATGACGAGGTAAACTTAGCAGATAATCTCCTATTCAGCTAGGGGATTATCTCCGGTGCCACCAGATAGATTATTATCGGTCAAATTGTAATGACCATATTCTGTTTTTCCATCTAAATTAATACAAGTTGCAGACCCAGTTGGTTCATAGACAAAGCAAGGGGTTGTTGGGTTTTCCTTTTTCTTTTCGGTATCACCGGAATTATTCAGTGGCATAATTTGACCTCCTTGTAGTTGTTATGAATAATATGTGACAATAAATATGAATTATGCGTTTGGGAGGACTTGTTGGGAGCTTCAGTAAATTTAAAAAGCAGGTGAACATTGTGAGTCCCTTTTATCAGGGTGTTTTTCTTATAGTCCTATCGGCCTTTAGTTTTGCCTTTATTCCTATTTTTGCCCTCTATGCCTATGCGGGCGGGGCCAGTGTAACAGCATTGCTTTTATTTCGTTTTATTTTAGCTAGTGTATGTTTTTTTACCTACCTAAAGTGGAAAAATAAAAAGATTTCGATACCTAAAAATATTAAACACCTCGTGCTGTTGGGGGGCGGCTTTTATACAGTACAATCAACCTTGTATTTTTCTTCAGTAAAATATATACAGGTCTCCCTGGCTGTATTAATTTTTTATACTTATCCTATATTTGTAGCAATCGGATCTTCCTTGGTAGAAAAAGAAAAACTAACGAAGCAAACGGTGGGTTCGATTGGCATATCCTTACTGGGGCTAGCAATGGTTCTGGGAACTTCCTTTGGCAACATCAATGTGTTTGGTGTACTTCTGGCCTTGGGTGCCGGTCTTTCATACTCTGGTTATTTTCTATTTGGCAATAGGGTTTTGAAAAACGCCTCACCCCTGGAGACCAGTGCCTTTATCTGCCTATTTGCCTCGATATCCCTTGCTGTCATTGGCATATCCAGTGGCAGTTTAACTTTTCAGCTTACTGCCAAGGCTTGGTTCGCCACCATAGGAGTGTCCCTTGTCTGTACAGTTCTAGCGATATTTACTCTTTTTCATGGTTTGAAATTAATTGGCTCTACCCGGGCAGCGATACTTAGTATGGTGGAACCCTTGGTTACCATTCTGTTTTCTGCCATTTTGTTTGGTGAACGTATGACATGGTTACAATTATTAGGCGGTATAATCGTTTTGGCTGGTGCTGTTCTGTCCGTATTGTCCAAAGAAAGGGAAAGGGAACCAGCCTAATATTTAAAAAAATGGGCAAAGTGCCCATTTTTTTTTATTTTTTACTGTTAAAATAAACCAAATGTGTTAAACTTTCAGGCAACGTCATAGAATTATACGTGTATTCTATATTTTTCGAGGAGGGGTAGAATGTATTCCTTTAGAACCGTGTCAGTGATTCCGGAATTGCCTGAGAAAATTAACCGGTTGGCTGAGTTAGCCCGTAATTCATGGTTTAGCTGGCATCCACTGGCTGAGCAACTTTACAGTAAATTGGATCCAATCCTATGGGAAAAGGTTAATCACAACCCGGTTAAATTTTTGCTTAATGTGGATACGACGTGCTTAAATAAGGCGGTAGGGGATGCAGTCTATTGCGACCTGTATCAAAGGGTAATGAAAGATTTTGATAACTATATGCAGGGGGATACCTGGTATAGAAAAACCTACCCCGAACTAAATAACCAACTGGTTGCTTATTTTTCAGCAGAATTTGGCATTCACGAATCCAACCCGGTTTATAGTGGGGGATTAGGTTTGTTGGCAGGTGATCATAGTAAATCTGCCAGTGACCTAGGACTTCCCTTTGTGGGGGTAGGAATTCTTTATAAACAAGGTTATTTTTGCCAGCGCATTAATCGGGAGGGCTGGCAGGAAGCCCATTACTCCTTTATGGATTTTAATGAAATGGCTGTTACACCGGCTGTCCAGCCAGAAGGTGGAGATGTCATTATCACGGTGCGTCTGCCGGGCCGGGATGTTTTTGTCAAGGTATGGCAACTTCAAGTGGGGCGGGTTGTATTATACTTTTTAGATACAGACCTAACTCAAAATAGTCGAGAAGATAGACTTTTGACCTCCAAATTGTATGGCGGCGGCCAGGATACCCGTATTTGCCAGGAGATTATTTTAGGCATTGGCGGGGTTAAGGCCTTGCGTAAGTTGGGTGTTGCCCCAACCGCATGGCATATTAATGAAGGGCATGCGGCCTTTATAATAATAGAACGCATCCGGGAGCTAATTCAGAATCATGTTCCCTTTGCCAGTGCCAAGGAGGCAGTTCGGGCCAGCACCATATTTACCACCCATACACCGGTGCCGGCAGGGCATGATGTTTTTGATGCGGATATGATTGACCGTTACTTAGGTTATCTTTATGAAGAATTGAAACTAGATCGAGAAGGTTTTATGGGTTTAGGTTGGGACTCCAATCGCCATGGTTTTAATATGACCCTGTTAGCACTGCATCATGCCGCCTTTACCAATGGAGTAAGCAAACTGCACGGCGAAGTAAGTAAAAGGATGTTTGCCCATCTTTATCCTGGTATCCCCTTAGAGGAGATTCCCATTCAATCAGTGACAAACGGTGTTCATACAGAGACCTGGGTGGCACCAGAGATTAGGGAGCTATTTGAAAAATATATTAGCCCGGACTGGACCCAGAATATATCCGGGCCAGACCAGTGGCAAAGGGTCTATGATATTCCGGACCAGGAGTTATGGTCTATTCACCAAGGTCTTAAGGGTAAAATGATTAAATTTGTGCAAAATAATATCTTCCGTCGTATGGAACGAAACTTTCAACCACTGGAACTAATTCGTGAATGCGCCGGTTATTTAAGCAAAGACATTTTAACCATCGGCTTTGCCAGACGATTTGCCACCTATAAAAGGGCTTACCTACTGTTTAGGGATAAAGAAAGATTGGCTAGATTGCTTAATAACCCGGAACGGCCCGTTCAGCTTATTTTTGCCGGCAAAGCGCATCCAGCCGATGGACCCGGTCAAGAATTAATTAAAATGATTAATGATTTTTCTTATGAAGAACAATTCAGAGGGAAGATCGTCTTTGTAGAAGACTATGACATTAATGTATCCCGTCATTTGCTGCAAGGAGTGGATGTATGGTTAAACACCCCCCGCAGGCCCCATGAAGCAAGTGGAACCAGCGGTCAAAAAGCTGCTGTCAACGGTGTTATTAACTGCAGTGTGCTGGACGGTTGGTGGCCGGAGGCCTACAATGGTGAAAATGGCTTTGCTGTGGGGACCGATAGGGATTACCATAATAATGATGAACAGGACCGAGAAGATGCCGGCTCGCTGTTTGATTTGTTAGAACAGATCATGGTGCCTTATTATTACCGCAGAGTGGATGGTCTGCCGCGAGAGTGGGTGCGGCGCATGAAGGATTGCTTGGCCACCATTCCTTGGCAATTTAGTACAGAACGCATGGTCAAAGAATATACGCAAGAATTTTATCTAAAGGCGGCTCTGAGGGGAATGGCCTTTGAAGCGGATCAATGCCAATTGGCTGATCAGGTGCAGCAGTTTAAAAATAACTTGACCCATAATTGGCATCAGCTTTCCTTTAACTCGATTCAGATTGATCAACCACAGGTATGGTTGGCAGGAAATGAAATCGATGTTAAGGCCGAAGTACACCTGGGATCAATCAGACCAGAGGATCTAATTGTCGAATTGGTATATGGCAAGGTAAGTGACCATGGTTTGGAAGCTACCCGGTTGATACCCATGCAATTTAAACAGATAGTTCGTGAAAATACCTACCTATACGAGGCTAAGCTGGAACTGAAGAAGGGAACCTCGGGCTATACAGTGAGAATCAGACCAAAGGATACGCATATCGCCCAGATATTTGAATTGCCTCTTGTAAAGTGGGCGGAGAACTTTTAACGTAATGATAGAAAATAAAAGGAACCGCCGGACGGTTCCTTTTATTTTAAATGATTTATGGTTATATTGAAAAATAGAAAGAGATTAAGGTAGTCAAGGGAGAAACTTTATATTAAAATAGAAAAGATGCAGCCTAGTCTGTAATTGTATTTTAGAAGGGGTTATAGATATGGAAAAATTTTTTGAAAAAATGAAAGGGTATCTTAATATGGATACCGAAATACCCTATGAAGAATTTGAAGCTTATTATAAAGATGTCCTTGATTTCTTAAATAGTGATTATCTCAACTTGGACAAAGAAGAGACCATCAAGGGACGCTTTATCCTCACAATTCTTATGTCAAACAGTGAGGATCGTGGTAAGAGATACAAGAACTTGACTAAAAAATATAAAAAGATTCACGATAAAAGCCAGCTCTGGGCCGAGGCGTTAACACTAAGGCTGGTTAAAATGGGTATGACCAAAGACCAGATTATCCAAGCTGAACAAGAACTGAATGATTCGATCTAATACAAAAGGAAAGACGGGGACAAATTGCCCTCGTCTTTCCTTTTGTATTTAAAATTATCTTTGCCATCAGCGGTTTGCGACTGAAATTAATCGGTTATTCATATTGCAAGATTGACCCAATCGGTTGACCCATTTTGATCTCCATGTTGGCCAATAAATTTTTATCTGGTATGAAAGAATCCCTTTGGAAAATCATAATGATGGTAGACCCAAACTCAAAACGGCCAATTTCCATACCCTTTTGAATTTCCTGACCAAGGGTGAAGTTGGAAACAATCTTTCCCACACCCAAGGCCCCTACTTTGATGAGGATAAACTTATGACCGTGGGGGGTCTGAAATAGGGTGTAGGTTCGTCTATTTTTAGCAAATAGATCTTTAATGGTTGTGATACCCAGGTTGTTAACTGGAAAAACCTTCCCTGGAATATACTTGTGTTGAATGACTTTGGCAGGGTAAGGCATATGAATGCGGTGGTAGTTTCTGGGGCTTAGATAAATGTTTAGATAAAACCCGTTCCTAAATTCCTCTAAATCCTGGCCGGATAATAACTCGGGAATGGAATAGGAATTATTTTTCGCCAGAATAATTTTATTTTCCTTGGCATAACCCAGGTCAGCAATTTTTCCATCCACTGGACTTGCTACTACATTCTGACCGGGTGCAATGGGGCGTAGGGAAGGGCAGATATCTCTGGAAAAAAAATCGGTAAGACTTTTGTATTCTTTGGGGGGCCTTATCTCTGAGCGGTTTACTTTATATAATTTTATATAAGGCTTGATTAAAACCTTGCTGAAACGACTGCGTAAGGCAATATCAAAGGCTTTGCCAAAGCTCTTACGGGAGATGGAGTGTACAGCGACTTTTTTTAATAAACTCAAATTATCCATTCCTTTGCGATTTTAGTAAATGTTAAACAATATAAATTATAACACTTTACTATAAAAATACTCCAGTAAAAATATACAATACCAAAAATTTCATCTTGACCAATAGAAATAAAGTAAATATAATATTTTGTTCGGGAGTAACTAAATGGGAATGATGGATTT